>JAKAIE010000091.1 GCA_021814475.1 Nitrospirota bacterium | reverse complement strand
ATGAACACGAAAAGGGAATTGGCCCTTACGAGGTAGAGAATCCCGAGCAGGATTCCCTGTATCAGTGTCTTTTCAGGATGCCTGAGATAGAATAAAAAGAAGGCGGCGATTAACGCAGCATAAAAGACGTTTGGTTCTGCGGTGATAGTATACTCAATAAACGATTTCATCGAAATAGTCATCAGGGAAGCCAGAAGCCCCACGATATATTCGCCGGATAATTCGAAGGCAATAAGAAAGATGAGTATCGCAAGTGCCACGTAGCAGATGCTGTTGAACAATACAACGGCATTGTCATTCGGCCCGAAAAGGTGGAAAAAGAGAGAAAGGGAAAAGGGATAAAGCGGGACGCGGGTCACTTCGGGCTGAGGCAATGTCGTGAAGAATTTGTATGCTATCGGCCTCAAAACGGACGTGGAGTAGCCGTTTCCTTCATAGAAGTTCCTGGCTATCTGGCAGTATTCATGGTAATCGTTGAGAATAAATCCGTTGAAATGCAGGCTGAAATTGAACCAGCATACGAGCGCAGAGACAATTGCCAGAAATGAGACGGAGGCAATGATCCGCATTCGGGTCCGGCTGTCAGTATCGGGAGGCGGAGGAGAATCAGTATGTGTTTCCGCGATGGCGCTGCTCACAGGAACGTCTGTATTGCCACGGTGTTTAACATGACATCCTTTTCATATGATGCGCCTATAGTACCATAAATGATAATGCTTTTTATCCGGAGTGACGCCGAAGGCCGGGGACCGGGGTGTCTGCATCCTCAAAGGCGGAGGCCGGATCTCTGCGCTTATTTCTGCCGGAAAACGATGTGGTATACTACTGATACCGGAGGATAAAACATTTATGAAATCCATTCTTGTGACCGGCGGGGCCGGGTTTATCGGCAGCAACTTTATTCAGCATATTTTCAGGAAGTATCAGGACTACAGGCTTGTTGTCCTGGATGCCCTGACCTACGCCGGCAACATCGAAAATATTCCTCCCGAGATCCGGAATTCCGACAGGTTCGAATTCTGGTACGGAAATCTCAACAACCTCGACCTTGTCAATGACCTCGTGGAACGGTCGGCGTTTGTGGTCCATTTTGCGGCCGAGACGCATGTGGCCCGGTCCCTCTATCTGAACAGGGTCTTTTTCGTGACTGACGTCCTCGGGACGCAGTCGATCGCAAACGCGGTGCTGAAGCATTCCGATACGGTCGAAAGGTTTATCCACATATCGACGTCGGAGGTCTACGGAACCGCGCTCCGGGACCCCATGGACGAAGAGCATCCCCTGAATCCCACCACCCCGTATGCCGCGGCCAAGGCAGGGGCCGACAGGCTCGTGTCGTCCTATGTCGAGTCATATGACATACCCGGAGTGATCATCCGCCCGTTTAACAATTACGGGCCCCGGCAGCACCTTGAAAAGGTGATCCCCCGCTTTATCACGAGCGCGATCCTGGGGGAACCGCTGACGATCCATGGTGACGGGTCGGCGGCAAGGGACTGGCTCTTTGTCGAAGACACGGCAGAGGCGGTCGACAGGGCGCTGCATGCCCCCCTGGAAAGGGTGAAGGGTGAGGTCTTTAATATCGGGACGGGGGTGAGCATCAGCGTGCTGGAGATCGCGCGGAGGATAAGCTCTGCATTCGGTCTTGACGACAGCCACCTCACGTTTATGGATGAACGTTTCGGACAGGTCCAGAATCACATATCCTCGACCGGGAAGGCGGAAAAGACCCTGGGATTCAGGGCTGCGGTCGGTTTCGAAGAAGGGCTGGAGAGGACCATACAGTGGTACAAGGATAACGTGAGTTATTGGGAGAAACAGGTTTCCATGAGAAAGGTCCCGGTAAAGAACAAGGCGGGAGAGATCGTCTGGTACTGATATGAAGGTCGATTTTTTCAAGCATAACATAGACCGGAGGGACATCGCGGAGGTCGGCAGGGTCCTCAACTCCATATTCCTCACCACGGGGAAGACCGTTGCGGAATTTGAGGAGCAGTTCGCCGCGTACGTTGGCGCCCGCCACGCCGTGGGCGTGACGAGTTGTACCGCTGCGCTTCATTTAAGCCTCCTGGCGCACGGGATCGGGCCCGGCGACGAGGTGATCACGACCCCGATGACATTTTGTGCCACCTCGAATGCCATTCTCCATGCCGGGGCGACCCCGGTCTTTGTCGATGCGGAGCCCGAGACCGGCAACATGAACGCGGAGCTCATCGAAAAGAAGATAAACCGGAAGACCAGGGCGGTCATCCCGGTGCATCTGTATGGACAGATGTGCGACATGAAGAAGATCAGGACTCTTTCAGATAAATACCGTCTCACCGTGATCGAGGACGCCGCACATGCCATCGAGGCGGAAAGGGATTCTGTCAGGCCTGGCGAGCTCGGGGATGCGGCATGCTTCAGTTTTTATGCAACCAAGAATATCACGAGCGGCGAGGGCGGCGCGGTCGCCACAAGAAGCGGGAAGACCGCAGACCTGATTAAGATGCTCAGGCTTCACGGGATAGACAAGGCCGCTATCGACAGGTATACCAAACTTTACAGGCACTGGGATATGCCGCTTCTGGGGTGGAAGTATAACATGGACAACATCCAGGCGGCACTGCTGCGGGGACAGCTTCAGAGGATCGGGAAGCTCTGGGAGAGGCGCAACAGGCTCTGGCTTTTGTATGAAGACGCCTTTTCCCCTGTCAGGAGGGTAAAGACCCTGCAGACTGTTCCCGGGGCACGGCATGCCAGACATCTTTTTACCGTTCTTGTCAACGGACGGAAGAGAGATGCAATCCTGCAGGACCTCCAGAAGAAGGGGGTGGGCGTCGCGGTCAATTACAGGCCGGTGCATCTTCTCGAATACTACCGTAAACAATTCGGATACAGGAGAGGTGATTTCCCTGTTGCCGAAGATATAGGCAGGAGGACGATCAGTCTGCCCCTGTATCCCAGGCTGAAGAAGGCCGAAGCGGAGTATGTCATCAAATCGGTCATCGATACCGCGGGAAGTTTCTGACCTCTCTGCCCCAGCGCTGCCCGGATAACCGCGGTATATCCCTGTTGACCCTTTTCTCGGGATACTGAAAAGGGGTATGTTAAAATATAGAGATGTCCAGCAGGGATTTGATCATTGAAGGCGCCCGCCAGAACAACCTGAAGAATATCAGCCTCAGGCTGCCGCATGACAGGGTCATCGCGGTCACTGGGGTATCGGGCTCCGGCAAGTCGTCACTCGCCTTTGATACGATATTTGCCGAAGGCCAGTGGCGTTTTATAGAGTCCCTCTCGACCTATGCCCGGCTCTTCCTCGAAAAGCTCGACCGGCCTGATGTCGACGCGATCCTCAATATACGGCCTGCAGTTGCCCTCGAACAGAAAAATCCCGTCAGGGGCTCCCGCTCTACCGTGGGCACTCTCACGGAACTTTATGAATACTTCCGGCTTCTCTATGCCAAGGCCTCTACACCTTATTGTCCGCGTTGCGGCAACGAGATCAGAAAATGGGACCCCTCCCAGATCGTCCGTCACCTGGTCGAGAATTTCGGAGGGGAAAAAGCGGTCATCCTTTTCCGTGTGCGCGATTCAGCCGATGCGCTGAAGAAGAAGGGCTATCAGAGGTTCTGGATCAACGGGGAGATCAGGACTATCGATGAACTGGAAGCGGGAACCGGCAGAGCCGCGGGCCGGGGGAAAGACCCTGAAATTTCAGTCGTATTGGACCGCCTCGTGATCAGGGACGATCCCCGCCTCGGCGACTCGATCGAAACGGCATGGAAAGAGGGGGAGGGCAGGGCAGAGGTTGCCATATTTGGTGCGGCCCAGGGCTCGCCGTTCACCCTCCTCGGTTTTTCGTCCGAAAATGTCTGCGAGGCCTGCGGGATAGCCCTGCCGGAGCCTTCGGCTATCCTATTTTCGTTCAATCATCCGGTCGGCGCCTGCCCCGAGTGCAAGGGCTTCGGGAACACCCTGAGATATGATGAGGATCTGATTATTCCGGACAAACAGTTGTCATTGGCAAAAGGGGCTGTCGAGCCATGGACGAAACCGGCCAACAGGTGGTGGAAAAAACAGCTTGCCGCCTATGCCAAAAAAACCGGCCTGGACATGAATAAGCCGTTTGAGGAATTCACGGACAAGGAGAAGGCCATCCTGTTTAAAGGAACGGCAGGATTCCACGGCATCGACGATTTCTTCAGGGACCTGGAGGAGCGGAAATACAAACTTCATGTCAGGGTGTTCCTTTCCCGGTACCGGAGGGGCGTCACCTGTCCGGTCTGCAAGGGGAAGAGACTGACGGAGGAGGCGCTTTCCTATAAAATAGGCGGGCTTGATATCGCCGATCTCAGCAGGCTCCCGATCTCTGAGACAGCGCGCTTCTTCGCGGACATTGACTTGTCGTCCTTCCGGAAAGAGATAGTGAAGGAGCTTCTCCGCCAGATCACCATGAAGCTGAATTTTCTCCGGGAGGTCGGGCTCGAATACCTGGCGCTCGACAGGTACGGCAAGACGCTCTCGGGCGGGGAGTTCCAGAGGATCAATCTTTCGAACCAGCTCGCCTCCCGGTTGACCGGGACGCTCTATGTCCTCGATGAGCCGACGGTCGGTCTGCATGCCCGCGACACCGACAGGGTTTCGAAGATCATGGCCCAGCTTGCGGGCCTCGGCAATACTGTCGTCGTTGTCGAACACGATATGAATATTATCAGGGCCGCAGAATGGATTGTCGAGCTCGGCCCCGGAGGCGGGCATAAGGGCGGCAACGTTGTCTTCTCCGGCGCATCAGCCGATTTTGCGGAACAGGATTCCCTTACCGCCAGGTATGTGAAGGGGATTGAGAAAGTTGGTATCAGGCGGAAAGGGAGGCGGCGTTTTGCCGAATATCTGACCGTCTTCGGCGCGCGCGGCAATAACCTCAGGGAGGTCGATCTGTCGATACCACTCGGGAGTCTCACTGTTGTGAGCGGCGTCTCCGGCTCGGGCAAGAGCAGTCTCGTGGTGGACACCCTTTATAGGGCAGTGGCCAGGATATTCAAGACGGACAATGAACCCCCGCTCCCGCATGACAGGATCGACGGAGATCAGTTTCTCTCCGGCCTGAAGCTGATAGATCAGTCTCCGATAGGGAAGAGCCCCCGTTCAAACCCGGTCACCTATCTGAAGGTATTTGATCATATCCGGAAACTCTTCGCCGACCAGCGGGAAGCGCGTGCCTACGGGTACGGACCCGGTTTTTTCTCCTTCAATGTCCCGGGCGGCAGATGCGAGACCTGCAAGGGCGAGGGGTATGAGCTGATGGAGATGTTCTTTTTCGAGGACCTGTATGTGACCTGCGAAAAATGCAACGGGAAGAGGTACGGCCACGAGGCGCTGCGCATCACCTATAAAGGAAAGAATATCAGCGAGGTGCTCGATATGACGGTCGAAGAGGGGCGGGAGTTTTTCCATGATCATCCCCAGATCGTCTCGAAGCTGTCTCTCATGGCCGAGACCGGACTGGGATATCTGAAGCTCGGGCAGCCTGCGACAACGCTCTCGGGGGGAGAGGCCCAGAGGCTGAAGATCTGCGCCGAGATGGGGAACCCGCTCACTTCCAGGAAGGGGAATTGCCTCTATATTCTCGACGAACCTACAGTTGGCCTGCACTTCTCCGATGTGCAGGCGCTGCTCGATATCCTCGACCGGCTCGTCGGGGCGGGCAACACTGTCCTGGTCATCGAGCATAATCTCGATGTGATCCGCGCTGCGGACTGGGTTGTCGACCTCGGGCCCGAAGGCGGCGATAAGGGCGGGATGATTATCTTTGAGGGAACTCCCGGGGAGCTCGTCAGGGCCGAGGCCTCTTACACGGGCAGGTATCTAGCGGCATACTGACAAGGGTGCCGGCATTGAAAAAACGGCATAATTACAGTATCCTTAACCAAATATGAAGAAGATCCTGATCGCCTGTGTTCTGTTGTGCGTAACGGTAGCGGCCTGCAAGGGAGAATCCGGTTCTCGGGGCAAGGTACTTTCCGGGGGCGCCAACGGAGGGCCCGCATATGGTGATACGCTCGTCGAGGGTACGATAGGAGAGCCGAGCATCCTCATCCCCATGCTCGCGGGGGACAGCGCATCGCACAGTGTGGCCGGCATGATCTTTAACGGCCTGGTCAAATACGATACCGATCTGAGCGTGATAGGAGACCTTGCCGAATCGTGGGACATCTCGAAGGACGGGCTTGTCATCACCTTCCATCTCAGAAAGGGTGTGAAATGGACCGATGGGGTCGAGTTCACGTCCGACGATGTAATGTTCGGATTCAATACGATCCGAGATGAAAAGACGCCTACCGCATATAAAGAGGATTTTCTCCAGGTGAAGAAGGCGGAGGCCCCTGACAGATATACCTTCAAGGTCACCTATGATAAGCCGTTCGCGCCGGCTCTCACCTCCTGGGGGAACCTGATCATCCTCCCGAAGCATCTGCTTGCAGGAAAAGATATCACGAAGACGGATTTTGGCAGAAATCCGGTAGGCCTCGGACCCTATAAACTCCGCAAGTGGACACCCGGGCAGGACCTGGTCCTGGACTCCAACAGGGACTATTTCGAGGGGAGGCCCTATATCGACCGGTATGTCTACAGGATCATCCCGGACGCCGCAACCATGTTTCTGGAACTGCAGGCAGGCGGGGTTGATATGATGGGACTGACGCCGGTACAGTATACGAAACAGACCGACACGGAATTTTTCCGGCGCAATTTTCAGAAGTTCAGGTATCCTGTTTTTTCCTATACGCATATGGCGTTTAACCTTAAGCATCCCCTCTTCAAAGACAAAAGGGTCAGACAGGCGATCGCCTATGCTATCGACAAAAGCGAGATTGTGGACGTGGTCCTCTTCGGGCTCGGAAGCCCGGCAACAGGACCTTATGTGCCGAATACGTGGCCTTATAATCCGAACGTGAAGAAGTATCCGTTTGATCCCGAAAAGGCTAAGCAGTTACTGAAAGAGGCAGGCTGGGCGGATACGGACGGAGACGGCATCCTGGACAAAGACGGCAGGCCTTTCCGTTTCACGATTCTGACGAACATGGGTAATTCGCTCAGGATGAATACCGCTACGATCATACAGTGGCGGCTTGCCAAGATCGGCATCAAGGTCGATATCAAGGCGCTTGAGTGGTCGACCTTTGTGAACGAGTTTATCGACAAAAGGAGGTTCGAGGCGGTGATCCTCGGTTGGAGCATCGGGCTTGATCCCGACCAATACGATATATGGCATTCGTCGAAGACCAAGGAGAAGGAGTTCAACTTTGTCGGATATAGCAACCCTGAGGTGGACAGGCTGCTCGAAGAGGGCCGGCGCACCTTTGATATCGAAAAGAGGAAGAAGGCCTATTTCAGGATACAGGAGATCCTTGCTGAGGACCTTCCGTATATATTTCTGTATGTGCCCGATGCAACCCCGATCGTCAGCGCGCGATTCAAGGGCATTAAGCCCTCGCCCATAGGCATCAGCTATAATCTGCCAAAATGGTATGTTCCGGAGAGCCTCCAGAAGAACAGGATGGAGGAGTAGATGCTGCAGTATCTGCTGAAGAGGCTTGCCGAGATGATCCCGACACTGATCGGCATCACGCTCATCTCCTTCACGATCATCCACCTGGCCCCGGGCAAGCCCACAGATATACTGACGGATTTCAACCCGAAGATAACCCCCGAGGCCCGCGAACGGCTCGAGAAATATTATGGGCTCGACAAGCCGCTGATCGTCCAGTACGGGTTATGGTTAAAGAGGATCGTGAAGCTCGATTTCGGCGAATCGTTTTCTACCGACAGGCGTCCTGTCCTCGACAAGATATGGGACAGGAAACAGCCTCTGGTCGACAGGAGGCTGTTCGTGACGTTCATGATCAATGTGATCTCGATGGTCGTGATCCTGCTCATCTCGATACCGATCGGGATCACCTCCGCCACTCACCGAAACTCCCTGTACGACAAGGTCATGACCACGACGGTCTTCGTGGGGTTTGCCATGCCCTCGTTCTGGTTTGCCCTCCTCCTCATGCTGCTCTTCGGCATCTCCCTCGGCTGGCTGCCGATATCCGGGCTCAAGTCCATGAATTATTCATCCCTGTCTGCTCCCGGCCAGGCGCTCGACAGGATCAGCCATCTGGTGCTGCCGGTGTTCATCGCCTCTTTCGGCAGTCTTGCGGGGAATTCACGATACATGAGAAGCAGCATGCTCGAGGTGATCCGTCAGGACTATATCACAGTAGCGCGGGCTAAGGGGTTGCCCGAGAAGGTCGTGGTTTACCGGCATGCCCTGAGGAACGCGCTGCTGCCCCTGATCACGCTCGTAGGGCTTTCGATCCCCGGTCTTATCGGCGGCAGTGTCATCCTCGAGAGCATATTCGGCATCCCCGGCATGGGGCAGCTTCTGTTTATGAGCGTTATGACGCGCGACTATCCCATGATCATGTGCATCCTGACGATCGGGGCGGTGCTGACACTGGTCGGCAATCTCCTGGCCGACATAGGGTATATGATCGTCGATCCCCGGATAAGGACGCATTCCTGATATATGGACAGACATTCACTGATCTCAATCACATGGAGGCGCTTTCTCAAAAACAGACTGGCCGTCGCAGGAGGGGTTGTCGTGGCAGCCCTGGTCCTCGTCGCGGTTCTTGCGCCGTTCATCTCTCCGTATAATCCGAATGACATAGACCGGAGACATATCCTTGAGCGGCCAGGCATTTCCCACCTCCTGGGGACGGACGATCTGGGAAGGGATGTCCTGAGCAGGATGATCTGGGGTGCCCGCATCTCCCTGGCCGTAGGGTTTGTCGCCGTGGGGATTGCGACCTGCATCGGCATTCTCTTCGGGGCCTTCGCCGGCTACTATGGTGGCTGGACAGACAGGATCATCACGAGGTTCATCGATATCATGCTGACGATTCCGACCTTTTTCCTGATACTGACGGTGATTGCCTTTATCGGATCGAGCATATGGAATATCATGATCGTGATCGGTCTCACCTCATGGATGGGCGTAGCCCGGCTTGTCAGGGCGGAGTTTCTTTCCCTGAAGGAGCGTGATTTTGTCACCGCTGCCCGGGCCCTCGGCGCAGGCAGCCTGAGGATCATATTCAGGCATATCATGATCAACAGCATGGCGCCGGTCCTTGTCTCCGCCGTACTCGGCATCGCCGGGGCGGTGCTTCTCGAATCCTCCCTGAGTTTCCTCGGGATAGGGGTGCAGCCGCCCACCCCCACCTGGGGCAATATACTGACGCTCGGCAAGGATAACCTCGAGATCGCCTGGTGGCTTTCGGTCTTCCCCGGTCTTGCAATCCTGATTACGGTCCTCGCCTATAACCTTCTGGGCGAAGGCGTACGGGACTCGATCGATCCGCGTCTCTGGGATTCCGAGAGGAGATAGCGCAGCGGTTCCGCTGCAAAACGATATGTCCGAAGAACTCCTGAAAGAAGCTGCCGGGGCGACCGCCGACCCCAGGAGGTCCCTGCAGAATCTGCGGGCCTTTCTCGGTGGCAACCCCGGCAGGACGGAGGAACTCCTCGCGCACCTGAGGGGGATCGCGGTGCTCTTCAGCGCAAGTCAGTTTCTGGCCAACTACAGCAACGCTGATCCGGACGCACTGTTCAGTGCGGTCAGTACAGCGGACATCCCGCTGTCGAGGGAGGACCTCCAGTCTGAACTAGGGTCCCTGTTCGATGAAGCCCGCATGGGGGCGCCGGGCGGCGGCAGGCCTCTCAACGACCTCCTCATGGGCATCGTCCGTACGTTCAGATTGCGCCGTATCCTGAAGATCACCCTGCGCGATATCATGGGGAAGGCCGATCTTTCAGATACCTTTGTCGATCTGAGCATGCTGGCTGATGTCATCATAGAAAAGTCTCTCTCGGAGGTGAGACGCTTCCTTTCCGGACAGTATGGTTCCCCCAGTGACGACGGATTTGCGGTCATTGCGCTGGGAAAACTTGGAGCGGAGGAACTGAACTTCAGTTCCGATGTGGACCTGATGTTCGTGTACGGGGATGACGCAGGCGAGACGAGCGGGGTGTCCGCCAGTGGCGGCACCAGACGGAACAGGATCAGCAACCATGAATATTATTGCAAGACCGGGGAGGCCCTGAGCCGTTTTTTGTCGATGAATACCGAAAGGGGGTTCGCCTACCGCGTTGACATGCGGCTGCGGCCTGAGGGTCAGCGGGGTGCGCTGGCCCTTCCGCTGAGGGGATATGAGACATATTACGAATCATGGGGGAGGGCGTGGGAGAGGGCGATGCTGATACGTGCGCGACCTGTTGCAGGAGAACCGGCGGTCGGGAGAGACTTTATGGCTCTGATAAAGCCGTTTGTCTACAGAAAATATCTCGACTTCAGTGCGATAGACGAGATCAGGAGTCTGAAGACGAGGATCGATGCCACCTTCAAGAAGGGTGATATCAAACGTGGGTACGGAGGAATCCGGGAGATTGAGTTTTTCACTCAGGCCCTCCAGCTGATTTACGGTGGCCGGGAGTTTCTGCTCAGGGAGCGCAATACACTGAAGACCCTCCACAGGCTTATGCAGAAGTCGCTCATCGGGCAGGAGGATTACGCCGCACTCTCTGACAATTACCGTTTCCTCCGGACGGTTGAGCACCGTCTCCAGCAGCTTAATGACCTGCAGACCCATACCCTTCCTGCAGGACCTGAAGAGACCGTCATCCTTGCCAGAAAGCTCGGGTTCCCGAGCGGGGACATGTTCACGGAGGAAATCGAAAAAAGACGAACCTCCGTGAGGCGTATATACGATTCTCTTTTCGGGGAGAAGGGAGAACCCCCCTCTCTTTCAGGGACCTTTTTTGACGAGGATCTCCCTGATGCGGAGCTTAGGGAGATCCTCCAGACGGGGGGGCTGAAGGATCCGGCCAAAGCGGCGCGGCATATCCGGGCGATCAGGGAGAGCATGTATTCATTCCAGACGCTGCGGGGCAGAAGGCTTCTTGGCGAGATCCTGCCGCTGTTTGTCGATGCCGCCCTGCGCAGTTCCGATCCGGACAGCGTGCTGAATCACCTTCAGTCCTTTGCCGGGCTGCTCAGTACCCAGGAATCCTATCTTGAAATATTCAGCCGTGACCGGTTCCTCGTCGACACACTTGTCTACCTTTTTGCCCAGTCGCCATACCTCACAAAGGTCCTGCTTCCGAGACCGCAGTATCTGGAACTGATAGGCTGGCAGGAGGACCCGAAAAAAAGTCTGCGGGAGCTGATGCAGGAGATGAGCGCGGCAATTTCAGCCGGACATTCGATCAGTGATGCGGCGCGTATTTTAAAACAGGGAGAGGAGATCCGGCTGGGACTGCTTTTTCTGCGGGCAAAGATGGGAGTGCGCGATATTGTCAGGGGCCTGAGCAAGGTTGCGGACTGCATTCTTGCGACCGCTCTCGACCAGATGAAGGACGAGGCGGGCAGCCTGGCGGTCATCGGGCTTGGAAAGCTCGGCGGAAGGGAGATAACCTTCGGCTCGGATCTGGACCTGGTATTCGTATCTGCGGGAGACGTGACGGTTGCAGAGACGAGGGCGGCTGAAAGACTGCTGAGGATGCTGATCTCCTATACCAAAGAAGGCGTAGCGTACAGGGTTGACACGCGGCTTCGTCCGGAAGGTTCGAAGGGACCTTTGGTTTCGTCGGTAGAGGCCTTCAGAAAATATTATGCCTCATCGGCACAGTCGTGGGAGCTTCAGGCACTGCTGAGGGCCCGGCCGGTTGCCGGTGACCGGAATA
>JAKAIE010000090.1 GCA_021814475.1 Nitrospirota bacterium | reverse complement strand
TCGATGTCCTGGATCTTCCTGAGTGACGTCCGCAGTTCTTCGAGAAGCTCGAAGTCGGAGACGAGATATTCGACCGCATCGTGCCGCTTCCGGATCCGGGAGACATCCGTGAGGGGCCTCAGAAGAACAGACCGGATCACCCTCCCTCCCATCGGGGTAAGGGTCTCGTCCAGGACCCACAGAAGTG
The DNA here is from genome assembly GCA_021814475.1 of Nitrospirota bacterium. Classification (GTDB taxonomy): domain Bacteria; phylum Nitrospirota; class Thermodesulfovibrionia; order Thermodesulfovibrionales; family UBA6898; genus PALSA-1316. The sequence continues at coordinate 11,607 of JAKAIE010000090.1, read as the reverse complement.
TGCCCTCGCGAGAGCCGTCCCGTAAGTTATGCGTCAGTTCGAGGTTCCTCTGGGTCGAGGCGTCCATGAACAGATGCAGGGCCTGGGGAAGCACCACAATCCGGCTGAAGGCAGCGGCAGACTTCTGGGTCTCTTCGATATAGGCAATGAGCGCGCCGGCGGCCTGAACAGCGGCAGTCATACCCTCACATCCGTACCCTTCGAGCGAGGCGACACGGAAATGGCGCAGGAGCACGCGGTATGCGTCGGTGAAATCAAACGAGGCATCGTCGAGCCCGGAGACGAAGTAGCCGGAGAAGACCTCCTGATAGTGAATCGCCTCCCGGATGCTGTCCGGCAGCAGGACCTCACGCGGCTCGAACCTGCTCACCTCATCCTCGATATTGTTGTCCGTCTCAAAGACGACAAATTCCCCTGTCGATATGTCCGCTGCCGCCACTCCGTGACGGCGGCCAGAAGGCCAGACGGACACGATGAAATTGTTCTCCTTCGGATTCTCGGGGGCATGCGTCCCGGGGGTGATGACCCTGACTACCTCGCGGGTGACTATCCCCTTGGCGTCCTTCGGGTCCTCCATCTGTTCACATATGGCGACCTTGTGTCCGGCCCTGATCAGTTTCGAAATATACGACTCCGCCGCAAAATAGGGCACGCCGCACATGGGAATCGGATTGTCCTTCGATCTGTCCCGGGTGGTCAGCGCAATCTGGAGCACTCTGGATGCTGTCTCTGCGTCAGGACCGAACATCTCGTAGAAATCTCCCAGCCTGAAGAGAAGGATCGCATCAGGGTGCTCTTCCTTGATCCCCGAGTACTGTTTCATCAGCGGCGTCAACTCTGTCATCCTCATATTAAATAATAACCGGACATGAAAGTTCAATCTTTATCAGCACGTCACGATCTGTGGCGCTCCGGGCGGTCCGTTCCTTGACTTATTACCGAAAATGTCTTTATAATTCTAGGGTTAATGTGACCATGTGTTATGAAAATCCTGATCGCAGATATCCCGGAAGAAGGTCTGATCGTTGACCTGCACGAACGGTTGACTACCGACGACGGCAGCGTTATCGCGCCGGTGGTTTCGCATCTCGACCTGCAGAAGATGGGCACTGAAGTCATGATCAGGGGATCTCTCCGGACCGAGGTGTCGCTGGAATGCAGCAGGTGCCTGCAGCCGTTCCGGCGCAATATGGATATCCCCGTAAATGTCGTCTATCACCCCCTTGAGGAGGTGGCAGGCGAGGGCATCCCTGTCCGGCACGCACTGAATGCCGACGAAATGGATATGGGCTTTTATCGCGAGGGGGAAATCGACCTTCAGGAACTCCTGAGGGAACAGATTGTGCTCGATGCGCAGATGAAACCGCTCTGCGATGACAAATGTAAAGGGATCTGTCCCAAGTGCGGGACGGATCTCAACAAAGGGACCTGCACCTGCAGCAGGGAGAGTGTGGATCCCAGACTTGAAGTGCTCAAGCAATATTTCCAGAAGAGAAAGGAGTAGAAAGTGGCAAACCCAACACACAGACATTCGAAGGCGAGGAGAGACAAGAGGAGGGCAAATTGGAAGGGCGATGCCCCGAACCTTGGCGTCTGCCCCGAATGCAAGGAAATGAAGTTGCCCCATCGGGCATGTCCGAGCTGCGGCGCGTATAACGGGAATAAAGTCCTCGAGATTATCGAAAAATAGACAATGCTGATAGCTCTTGACGCTATGGGAGGTGACCACGCCCCAACGATCACTATCGAGGGAGCGGTCGATACGGTCAATGAGCACAGCGATATAGACGTTATTCTGGTCGGGAACGAGCCGTTGCTCAGGCAGGGACTGCAGGGAAAGCGGTTCGATCCCGGCCGGATCATTCTTCGTCATGCATCCCAGGTCGTGGAGATGCATGATTCCCCTTCTACCGCAATACGAAAGAAGAAAGACTCTTCGATCCGGATCGGTATCGGTCTGGTCAAGGCAGGCGAGGCCGACGGCTTTGTGAGCGCAGGCCACTCGGGTGTCGTCATGGCCACATCACTCCTGCTGCTCGGCACGTCCAAAGGGGTTGACCGTCCTGCGATTGCGACTCTGATGCCCACCCTCAAAGACCCGTTCATCCTTCTTGACGTGGGTGCCAATGTCGACTGCAAGCCGGAAAATCTCCTGCAGTTCGGTCTCATGGGCAGCACATACTGCAGACTCGTACTCGAACGAGCAGAGCCGAAGGTAGCCCTGCTGAGTATCGGGGAAGAGGACACAAAGGGCAACGAGCTGACCAAAGAGGCCTTTAAACTCCTGAAAAACGCCCCCTTGAATTTTATCGGCAATGTCGAGGGCAAGGACCTGTTTACCGGACGGGCCGACGTTATCCTCTGTGACGGCTTCATCGGCAATATAGCCCTGAAAGTGAGCGAGGGGCTTGCCGAGGCGATACTGAAGATGCTCAAGCAGGAGATCACCTCCGGATCGGCAGGCAGGCTGGGCTATCTCATGCTGAAACCTGCCTTCAGGAACTTCAAGAAGAGAACCGACTACGACGAATACGGAGGAGCACCCCTTCTCGGCATCAATGGAGCCTGTATTATAAGCCACGGAAGATCCACGTCGAAGGCGATCAAGAATGCGCTCAGGGTTGCTGCCGATTACGCCCGCAAGCGTGTCTTCGAGGAGATCTCCATGGCGATCGAAACATCGTCCCCCGTTGCCTCGGTGGATACGTAACCGATGCTCAGGGCACGAATAGTCGCCACCGGGTCTTATCTTCCCGAAAAGATCGTCACGAACCAGGATCTGGAGAGGATCGTCGACACCTCTGATGAATGGATCACGGAACGGACGGGGATAAAGGAACGCCGCATTGTAGGCGGGTGCCAGGCCGCCTCGGACCTCGCATATGAGGCAGCCCATGCCGCGCTGAAAAAGACGCATATCAAGGCGAAGGACCTTGACCTTATCATCGTCGCGACCGTCACCGGCGATATGCCCTTCCCTTCTACTGCCTGTCTCCTGCAGGCCAGGCTCGGCGCCAAACACGCAGCGGCCTTTGATCTCGCAGCGGCCTGTTCAGGCTTCATTTACGGCCTGCATACCGCGAACGCCATGATCAAATCGGGGATGCATCAGAGGATCCTTGTGGTAGGAACCGAGGTCCTGTCGAAATTCACCGACTGGGAGGACCGGACGACCTGCATCATCTTCGGCGACGGCGCCGGGGCAGTACTGCTTGAGGCGACAAAAGAAAAACGGGGGATACTGTCCACACACATCGCCTCGGACGGCACACTTGCCGACCTGATTATGGTACCCGGCGGCGGATCGCGAATGGGCTGTTCGCGGGAGACGATCATGAAGAGGCTCCATTTCGTAAAGATGAAGGGAAACGAGACCTTCAAGGTTGCGGTACGTACGCTCGAAGAGCTGGCCTCACAGACACTCGCAGAGAACAAACTCGACCCCTCGCAGCTTTCGCTGCTGATCCCTCACCAGGCCAACCTCCGGATCATCCAGGCAACCGCCAAGCGGCTCGGGCTGCCGATGGAAAAGGTCTTCCTCAATATAGAAAAATACGGAAATACCTCCTCCGCCTCAGTCCCTATCGCACTGGACGAGGCAGTCGAATCAGGAAGGGTAAAGGACGGAGACTATCTTCTTCTCGAGGCCTTCGGAGGCGGACTCACCTGGGCCTCTGCCCTGATCCGCTGGTAGCGTCCCCTGCACTTTTGTTGACCTCCTGGCCGGAGGCTGTCCTCTTCTTCCTTGACTGCCTGTGCGCCTTTTTCCTTGATGCGACGTGCCACTTCCGGAACAGCCTCTCCATCTTGTCCTTATAGAGGAGAGAAAAGAATACCATAACGATGGCTATCACGAGGAGCGCGGAAAACCGGTAGTATTGGTGCTGTCTGATATACGAACCTCCGAGGGTGAGGAGGGCCGTGCCCCCGAACCTCCCGACTGTGCTGATCATCAGGAACTCCCTTGTCGAAAGATGTCCGAGTCCGAGGATATAGCAGAGAAGGTCTTTCGGGGTGCCGGGTATCAGGTAGATCAGAAAGACCAGGAACGCCCCTTTGTGATGAAGAAGATAATCATATTTCGCCATCGTCTTTTTGCTGACAAACCTTTCGACGAACGGCCGGCCGAAGACCTTCGACAGCCAGAACGCGATCCACGAGCCGATCGTCAGACCGATCGTCGAAAGCAGGATGCCGAGCGCGGGACCATAGAGAAACCCGCCGAGAAATCCGGTGACCTCCCCTGGAATGGGCGCAGCAACAACCTGGAGGATCTGCAGGGCAATGAACCCCAGGAAAGAGAGCGGTCCCAGCGATTCCAGGAAGGTCCGGATCCTCTCCCTGTCCATAAAAAAAAGAAAGGCCCCGCTCCTGTAAAGGATGTACAGGAAGACGAGAAACCCGATCAGTACGGATAATTTAATCCATACGACATTCCTCTTGGTGACATTACCGGTACTTATGAGTCACCCTTTCCCGCCTTGTCAAGAAACGGCTTGATCAGATCGATCGGCACAGGAAAGATAATCGTCGAGTTCTTTTCGGTTGCGATCTCGGTCAGCGTCTGAAGAAAACGCAGTTGCAAGGCCCCGCTTTCAGTCGCAATGATCTTCGCCGCATCCGCAAGCTTCTGGGAGGCCTGAAATTCGCCTTCCGCATGGATGACCTTCGCCCTTCTCTCGCGTTCTGCCTCCGCCTGCTTGGCGATAGCCCTCATCATTTCGGCGGGGAGATCGACATTCTTCACCTCAACCGCCGAAACCTTTATCCCCCACGGTTCCGTCTGAAAATCGATAACCTTCTGGAGTTCGGCATTCAGCTCATCCCTTTTCGCAAGAAGATCGTCGAGTTGACTCTGCCCCAGAATGCTCCTCAACGTGGTCTGGGCAATCTGAGAGGTGGCGTAGTAATAATCCTCTACTGCGGTTATCGCCTTGATGGGGTCTATCGGCCTGAAATAGACGACCGCATTCACCTTGACCGTGATATTATCCCTCGTGATGATATCCTGAGGCGGCACATCCATCGTCACTGTTCTGAGACTCACCCTTACAAGCTTATCGATGCCGAGGGGAAGGATGATCACGATCCCCGGCCCCTTCACCGGAATGATGCGGCCGAGCCTGAAGACGACCCCCCTTTCATATTCCCTCAGGATCTTGATCGCGGACCAGAAGAAATAGAAGATAAAAAATATGACAATAATGACCCCAAGTCCTACCGGTGGTATTCCAGGCATGCTATCCTCCTTGTTTGGTATTCACTTCATGCTGCCGACTAACCTTCAGCCTCAGCCCGGAGACCCCTTCCACAACGACCTTCTCTCCGCGATGGATATCCGAATCCGCAGACGCACTCCAGAGTTCTCCATGCAATGATACCATACCCTGGTCCCGCGTGATATCCGAGTGTGCAGTTCCGCCTTCTCCGATAAGCCCTTCGGACCCGGTTGAGGGCCTTCGCCTCGCGGCCTTGACCACAAGTCTGACGACCGCCACGAAAAAAAAGGCAGTTAACGCAACGGATGGCATTACGACCCATAAGGACAAGCGGATAAAGGAGCCGGGCGTCTCGAAGAGCATGAGAGACCCTATCGTCATCGCCACGATGCCTCCGGCAGCGAGAAGGCCGTGAGAGACGACCTTCACCTCAAGGATGAAGAGCCCCACCGCAAGCACGATCAGCATGAACCCGGCATAATTGACGGGCAGAGTCTGGAACGCATAAAAAGCCAGGATGAGACAGATACCGCCGACCACACCCGGCAGGACAGCCCCTGGGTTGGTCAGCTCGAAAAAAAGCCCGTAGAAGCCGAGGATCATCAGAAGGTAGGCGACGTTCGGATCAGTCAGGAAGGCCAGAATCCTGCGTCTCAGCCCCTCCTCCTCCCGGACCACCTCCGCATGGGCGGTGATGAGCTTCCTTTCGCCGGCAAAGGTCCTGACGACCCTTCCGTCTATGTCCGCAAGGAGTGTTGACAGGTCCCGGCTCACAAGGTCAACGACGCCTTTCTGTAACGCCTCTGTTTCCGTTATCGAGACGCTCTTTCTGACCGCCTCTTCCGCCCATTCAGCGTTGCGGCCGCGCTGCTTCGCAATTGACTTGATATACGCTACGGCGTCATTTTCGGCCTTCTCGGACATCGTCTTGTCCAACGACCCGCCTCCAGCCGCAACCGGATGAGCCGCGCCAATATTCGTCCCCGGGGCCATGGCAGCGATATGAGCAGCCATCGTAATAAACACGCCCGCAGAAGCGGCTCGCGCCCCGCTTGGCGAAACATAGACGACAATCGGTACGGAACTGGAGAAGAAATCCTGCACGATACTCCGCATCGACGTATCAAGTCCGCCGGGGGTGTCCAATTCGATGATCACCGCCCCGGCATTGATCGCAACCGCCCGTCTGATGCCGGCCGCGACGAAATCAGCGGATGCCGGACCGATCGGGCCTTTCAGCGCCATGACCAGAACCCTGGGAGAATCGGCAGCCGCGGGACCGGAAAAAATGGATAGTGAGAGGAGAAACACCGACAGCATTATGACAAGTGCTCGTTGCATTGATCATATTATACCTAAAGTGCCGCCTGAACACAGGAGAAAACATGCCCGGGTTGCAACAGCATCGCGGTGTGATGCAGGGGTCATTTTGAAGGATTCCCGCCGGTTTGATTGACAAATTGCCCTGTTATTTGATATAAAAAAGGGCTCTGATGTTTCAGGGCAACATGTTTGTCAGGCTAATATTCCCGGGTAGCTCAGCCGGCAGAGCAGGTGGCTGTTAACCACCCTGTCGGGGGTTCGAATCCCTCCCCGGGAGCCACTCTTCCCTTTTTATGTCAGATAGTTACAGCATCAAACCATCTGCGCAGACAGCAGCGTCTCCATTTTCAAAATAAGAATGGAAACTGAATCAGCCTGACCTCCGGATAGCTGCTCATTCAAACGTCTTCAGTATGTACTGCGCGATCCTTCGGGCATCGGCATTCGAGATCTTCTGCTCGTCGAACATCTTCATGCCGGCCCAATCCTGAGGATGAGTAGGAGACGGCCCCGGATTCCTCATCTTCCGGATAATGTCATCAGCCGTGATAATGCCGTTCTTCACACGGTCTTTTTTGTGCAGTGTCTTGCGTGGATTCATGATATTGCCGCCATTCGGATGACAGGCGGCACAATTCGCCCTGAATAATGCCGCTCCGGGATCAGGCGTCTCCCCCTTCATGGCAGCGAAGACCGGAAATGGCAGCAGGACAGCGGTTGACAGTATCAGCGACGCGAGCTTCTTATTCATTGTTGTTCTCCTTCCATGGATCTATTCTTCATCATACCGCGCGAAGTGGCATTCGTAATGTCGGGCTTACCTCCCCGCCTTGTGAGAAATAGAACTACCATCGTCAGTATTTCCTTACATACAGGACTTCCGGGGTTGCCTGCTAGGATCAATAGCTCTTTTGTGATATGGTAGAGGTGATGTAGTTCCGATAATAACCACACAGGAGGTTACTCATGCGCACCACCATCTGCAGCTTTTTCATGACAGCATGCCTTGGGCTTGCGGTGTTCGCAGTGCCAGCAGGGGCGCAGCAGACCGGAATGAAGCAGGTCCTGCTGTCGACAGGAATGGAGGATCAGTCCGGGCTTGCGGTCACCATTTATAACGTGAATCTGGGACTGATCAAGGACCAGAGAAAGATCAGATTGCCGGAGGGCACGGGCGAGCTGCGCTTCATGGACGTTGCCTCCCAGATTATCCCGACGAGTGTCCAGGTCAGGGCCATTGACAACAGCAGCAGTCTTCGCGTGATCGAGCAGAATTATGAATACGACCTGCTCAATCCCCAGAAACTCCTCGACAAGTACGTCGGAAAGGAGATACAGCTTTTTACGAGGAATCCGTATACCGAACGTGATGAAATCGTGACCGCAACGCTTCTTTCGAATAATGGCGGGCCTATCGTACGGATCGGCGACGAGATCACCTTCAATCACCCCGGGAGGATCATATTCCCGAAAGTGCCTGACAGTCTCATCTCCAAGCCTACCCTGGTATGGCTGCTGGAAAACACGGGGACTGAACCGCAGGTCATTGAGGCAACCTATCTGACGAACGGGATTACGTGGCGGGCCGACTATGTCGCCACGCTCAACGAACAGGACGACAAGGCCGACCTGTCCGGCTGGGTAACTATTGACAACAAAAGCGGCGCTGTGTATCCCAATGCCAAACTGAAACTCGTGGCCGGCGACGTCAACCGTGTCAGGGAGGAGACTGATTACAGGAGCAGGATGGTGCGGTACGCAAAGGCCGAGGCTGCGCCCGCGGCGCCCCAGTTCAAGGAGGAGGAGTTTTTCGAGTACCATATCTACACGCTCCAGCGGCCGGCGACGATAAAGGACAATCAGACAAAACAGATAAGCCTCGTCACCGCAGACACGATCCCTGTGAGGAAGGAACTTCTCTATCAGGGACAGAATTACTACTATTACACTCGTAACAGCGAAATGATCACCAGCCAGAAGGTTGCCGTGTATATAGAAATCGTGAACACGAAGGAGAACAACCTCGGAATCCCTCTGCCAAAGGGAATCGTCAGGGTCTACAAGCGGGACAGAGAAGGGAGTCTCCAGTTCGTCGGCGAAGACCGGATCGAACATACACCTAAGGACGAAAAGATCCGGATCAAGCTCGGCAATGCATTTGATGTCATCGCAACCACAAAACAGACGGACTGGAAGAAACTCGCATCCGATACTTACGAGGCCGCCTTCGAAATATCAATCAGAAATCACAAAAAAGAAGACATTATGGTCAGGGTCATCGAACCCGTCCCAGGGGACTGGACAATGATCAGCTCCTCCCACGATTACCAGAAAACAGGGGCCTTCGCTGCCGAGTTCGGCATACCAGTGACTAAAGACGGCGAATCGAAGCTTACCTACAGGGTCAGAATGCGTTATTAAGCCTGATGCCGCGGCCGGCACAGGCCTCGGGCCGGACGAAAAAAAAGGGATGCCGTCTGATGCGGCATCCCTTTTTTCAGCGGTATACCTAGTTCTGCAGAAAGGTCCTGAGATAGTGACTCCTCGACGGGTGCTTGAGCTTCCGGATCGCCTTGACCTCGATCTGTCTTATCCGTTCGCGGGTCACTTCGAAATCCTGCCCCAGTTCCTCCAGCGTTCTCGTTGGCTCTTCATCGATGCCGAAGCGCTGCCTGAGTATCAGGGCTTCTTTCGGGTTAAGGCTGTCGAGCGCCTTCTGTACGTGGTTTTTGAGATCAATGCGTATTGCGGTTTCGAGGGGCGAAGGAGAATTCTTGTCCTCGATGAGTTCCCCAAGGTGGCTGTCCTCGTCTTCGCCGATCGGCGTCTCCAGAGAGACCGGCTCTTTGGATATCCGCATGATCGTCTTCACCTTGGCAACAGGCAGATTGATCTTGATCGATATCTCCTCGGGAAGAGGCTCACATCCCTGTTCCTGGACATGCTCCCTCATTACCCTGGCAACACGGGCGATCACCTCACCCATATGCACAGGGATCCTGATCGTCCGGGACTGGTCGGTCAGGGCCCTAGTAATCGTCTGCCGTACCCACCATGTGGCGTAAGTGCTGAACTTATAGCCGCGTTGATATTCGAACTTCTCTACCGCGCGCATCAGCCCTATATTCCCCTCCTGGATCAGGTCAGGGAAGCTCAGACCTTTGCCCATATACCGCTTGGCGATGCTTATGACCAGCCTCAGGTTGGCTTCAACCATCAGTCTTTTGGCCTCGGACACCTGCGCTCCGTGTTCCATAAAATCATCGGCCACGTTTTTCATGATTTGGTGCCGGAGCCCGAATTTCTTCTCCAGTCCGGAAATTCTTTCTCGATGGGAAAGATAGCTTCTGCAGAGCTGCTCCCGGTGCGTCAGTTTATCCTTCCGCGAAAGGGATGCCAGCAACGCCTTGTTAAGACCTGATTTCCTGTCACGCGGATCAAGCCCCGACGCCCTGAGTCTCTTCGCCAGGAGGGCCATCTCTTTATCTGCCGTCTCCATTATCGCCACCGCATCTGCCAGGGCCTCAAAGAGACTGCCGACGAAGTTCTCCTTGAGCCTGAGGCCGCATATATGGTCCAGCATCATTACCTCAATATCGTGTCCAGCCCTACCCTTTGCCCTGCCCTGCGCAGCGGACGCCTTCTTTTCAGCCTTCTTCCTCAGTTTCCGCACCTGGTCGATGACCGACAGAAAACGCTTCGTCTCAAAATGCTCGGCATCATCGGAGTCCAGACTGCACTGGAGAATATCGTCTATCTTCGTCTCGCCTGTCCTGACCGTTTCTTCCATGGCAAGGAGCCGTTCGAGCATGTACGGGATACGGAAGATATCCCTGACCATACCCATTCTGCCGGCCTCGATTCTCTTGGCTGTTTCGACCTCCCCTTCCCTGCTGAGCAGGGGGATGGTTCCCATCTCGCGAAGATACATTTTCAGCGGCTCATAGGTGCTGTCAAGAGATGGCTCAAGAACACCTTCGTCGCCGGCATATTCTTCGTCGCCGCGCTGCCATATACCATCACTGTCCGGGTCATCGTTCCCGGAGAGTTCAAGTCCTCTGTTATCAGCATACTCCTCGGCGAATTCTGCCACTTCAAGAATCTTGCTCATGCTCTACCCCTTTCGAATGTCTCCCGTGATAAGCCACGATCGTCCCTGGTGACTATACACAGCAATCACTACCTATTTCTTGACTATAAAGAAACCTGTGTATTTTCACTATCAGCAGAAGTCTGGATTTTATGTAGGTCTTATGTCAGGGGAATGTAGGACTTTGTCCTACACCGGCCAAGTCTGTATTCGATGGGGAAAAAGGCAGCCGCTATGGCGCCGTCGTACTTTATACCGTGGGGCTCCCATTCTCAAAGTACACGCGCCGCACCTCACGGTTCAGCTCGTTCATGCGGTAGGGTTTTGTCACGACCCCTTTGAACCCGAAGGATTGATATTGTGACATGACCGGATCGTTTGAGTACCCGCTGACCACAATCGCCTTGATTTGCGGGTCCATCTCCCTGAGTTTCCCGATCGCCTCGCGCCCGCCCATTCCCCCTGGTATCGTCAGGTCAAGCATCACCAGATCGTACGGCCGTCCGGCAACCATCGCATCCCTGTAGCGCTCAATCGCCTCAGCTCCATCCACTGCGTAGTCCACCTCGCACCCGAAGTACCCGAGCATCTCTCCTGCAATCATGCGCACAATCTCTTCGTCGTCGGTGACCAGCACTTTGCACCTCAGACGGACAATGCCTTCCTCGCCTTCACTCTCCGGAACAGAAGCCCTCCTTGCAGCAGGCAGGTAAACCTGGAATGCGGTTCCCGCGCCGGAATCGGACTTCACTGCGATATGCCCGCCGTGCTTTTTGATGATCGAGTAGCAGGTGGAAAGTCCCAGGCCGCTGCCGGTTTCCTTTGTCGTGAAATAGGGGTCAAAGATATCATGGATAGTATCTTCCGGGATGCCCGGCCCCTCGTCTCTTATCGATATCCTCACATAGGGGCCTTCCTCAAGAGGAAGGTAGTCATTTGCTCCAACGGTCACCTGCTCACATTCGATCCTTACTG
>JAKAIE010000089.1 GCA_021814475.1 Nitrospirota bacterium | reverse complement strand
AATGTCACCCTGGGCGTGCAGTATCTGAAGTCCCTCTTCTCGGAGTTCCATTCCATGGCACATGCCCTCGCTGCCTATAATGCCGGCGAGGCGGCGGTCAGGAGGTGGGAGGCGGAGGGGCATTACAGCGCGGTCGACGTGTTTATCGAAGACATCCCTTACGGAGAGACCAGGAACTACGTGAAAAAGGTGCTGACATCGTACTTCCAGTACCGGAAGTCTTCCCCCCCGGGACCCGGGGACCCTCTGCCCGGCAAGCTCTGAGCCGGATTTCCTGTCCCCGCAGCTTCAAAAAACAATACATAATCCTGTATCCTAACGTTATATCGGGACTCAACAACTACAACCGGAGGAAGAAGATGGACATATCGTCATACATACTGGCAAAGGCAAAAGAGGCACGGGAGGGTGCCCGGTCCCTGGCAAAGGCCTCATCCGCACGGAAGAACGCTGCGCTGCTCAGGATGGCCGAGGCGATCCTGAAACGCGGCAAGGAGCTGATAAAGGAGAATGCAAAGGACATTGCCTATGCCCGAAAGAAGGGCCTTTCGAAGGCGATGATCGACAGGCTGACCCTGAATGACAAAAGGATATACGAGATGGCCCTCGGTCTCAGGGAGGTCGCGGCATTGCCCGATCCGGTTGGCGAGGTGCTCAGGATGTGGCAGCGCCCCAACGGCATGTCGGTCGGCCGCATGCGTGTGCCGATCGGCGTGATAGGGATCATCTACGAGTCGAGGCCGAACGTGACCGCCGATGCGACCAGCCTCTGCCTGAAGGCAGGGAACGCGGTCATCCTGCGCGGCGGCTCCGAGGCGATCCATTCGAACAAGGCGATCGCCCGTATCCTGCGGGATGCGGCCAAGGCCGAAGGCATCCACGAAGGCGCTATCACCTTTATCGATATCCCTGACCGCGAGGCGATAATGGAGATGCTGAAGCTCGAAGGGATCGTCGACCTCATTATCCCCAGGGGCGGAGAGGGCCTGATCAGGGCGGTGACAGAGAACTCGCGCATACCGGTCCTGAAGCACTACAAGGGTGTCTGCCATGTCTTTGTCGACCGGGATGCGGATCTGGAAATGGCCTCTGACATCTGCTTTAATGCCAAGGTGCAGCGTCCCGGCACCTGCAACTCGATGGAGACGATGCTGGTCGACAAGAAGATTTCGAAGGCCTTCCTGCCCCGGGTTGCCGAAAGGTTTACGAAGGCGGGTGTGAAGATCAAGGGCTGTTCTGAGACACGAAAGCTCGTCCCTTCGGCAGAGAAGCTTAATGAAGCTGACTATCATAACGAGTACCTCGACCTTGTCCTGAACATCAGGGTAGTCAGGGACATTGACGAGGCGATGGACCATATCGCCGAATACAGCTCGGCGCATACCGACACGATCGTCACGGGAGACTATGCAAAGGGCATGCGGTTTGTGCGCGAGGTCGACTCATCCGCGGTGCTGATCAACGCCTCGACTCGCCTGAATGATGGTTTCCAGTTCGGGCTTGGCGCCGAGATAGGGATCTCGACGGACAAGATCCATGCGCGAGGTCCGATGGGTCTTGAAGAGCTGACTTGCACCAAATTCATCGTCTTCGGCAGCGGCCAGTTGAGGGAGTAGCAGTCGGTATCGGAGCATTGCCCGGGCGCTTCGGCCCCCGAAACGGCCGGGCGTGAACTTGTATTTCTGAAGGCCTTAAGACAGGGAAGGACTTTTGACTTCCCTGATAAGCCAGAAACACAGCACGCCGGATGTGCGGATTTTAAACCCCTTCGAATTTTTTTGCGGCCGCTATGGCCTCCTGGTCCGGTCTGTCATTTCTCAGGACCGACAGGAACGCAGAGAGAAGACTAAGTGCGACAAGCACTCCCAGCACGACGAGGTATCCCTTCATGAAGGCATCATCCTTTACCGAAACAGGTATGAGCCGGTTATGGAATATATGGTGGACATTGTAGAATCCCTTTTCCACCACGTATTTATCCTCCAGACTGGTGAATATGAGCCCGGAGATATCTACGCCGAATATGAGCCCCAGAGAGCGCATCATGTTCAAAATGCCGCCGGCCACGCTGAGTTTATCCTTGGGGGCCGCGCCCATTATCGCGCTGTTATTGGGTGGCGTAAAGAGGCCCATCCCTATGCCAAGCATTATCAATATGACCACAAGCAGGGCAAGATGAGAGGACTCGCCCAGCAGCATCAGAAGGAAGCAGGCGAAGGCGGTGAGAAGCATGCCTGTCGTGGTCATCAGCCTCGGGCCACGCCTGTCCGAGACGCTGCCGGCCCACGGGGCCACGACAGCCATGGCAAGCGGGATTGGCGTGAGCAGTCCGCCCGTGAGCGCGATACTGTAACCGACTACCCTCTCGAGGTAGAAAGGCATGAGGAACATTATTGCAAAAAGCACGTAGTAGGACAGCATGCCGGTGAAATTGCCAGCGGAAAACGTGAAATTCCTGAACATCTTCAGGTCTACAAGGGGATATTCCACCTTGAGTTCCGTAATTACGAAGAGGCCGAGAAGGACGAAGGCAAGTGCGAAGCAGAGCAATATACGCGGCGATGACAAGCCCAGCTTGACGCCCTCGTTAAAGGCCAGCACCAGGAAGAGAAGCCCGGAGGTGAAAAAACCGGTGCCGAGGTAATCCACCTTCTCTTTCTCCTTTTTCTTCTCATCACGGGGCAGAATGAACATGGCGGCCAGTGTGCCAAGGATGCCTATCGGCACGTTAATATAAAATATGGCGCGCCAGCCTATTGCGGCGATGAGAACGCCGCCTACGAAAGGACCGATGGACATGGCGACCGCCTGCACGGCCCCCTGGATGCCGATGGCCTTGCCCCTTTCACTGGAAGGAAAGGCCGCGGTGATTATTGCTATGGAATTTGCCTGCAGAAGCCCTGCCCCGATTGCCTGAAGGATGCGCGCACCTATCATGAAGTTTGCTGTGGGGGACATGCCGCACAAGGCAGAGCCGATTGTGAAAACTACGAACCCGGCATTGTAAAGCTTGGACCTGCCGTATATGTCGGCCAGCCTGCCGAAAAGGGGCAAAAAGATAGTAAGCGTGAGCATGTAGGCTATCGCGACCCACTCGATTGTGGCCAGCGAAACGTTGAAGTCTGTCTTGAGAGTCGGCATGGCGATATTGACTATGCTTACATCCAGGGCGGACATGGTCGCGCCTACGAGAACGGTCGTCAGGATAAACCACCTCCATCCCGGCCGCGCAGAGAAGTATGGATGGGGGAAAGACGGTTGCATAGACATTTATAAAAGGCTCCTCAACGCCTTGCTGGACGCCCCATGTCCGACCCTTTCATCAGAGGGATGATTCCGCTTGTGTCTTGACGACCAGAACGGCGCAGCCCACGCGGCCGATAACCTTTTCCGTTGTACTGCCCATCAGGAGTTTCTTTAGGCCCGTTTTGCCGTAGGCCCCCATAACTATCAGGTCAACCGCCCGCCCTCCCGCCGTCTCAACTATAGCGTCATCAGGCTTTCCCCTGGGCGTCAGGGCTTCAACCGTCACTCCTTCCCGCTGCGCCACTTCAATAGCCCTTTCAATATTCGCCCTTGCATTTTCCAGTTCGTTTTCAAGAAAGTACGCAGACAGCGCGATTATATGATTCTGGCCGCTCTTTGCCATCCCCACCGCCTCCATAACCGCTGCATTGGCGTATTCGGAGCCGTCTGTAGCAACAAGTATATTTCCAAATTCAACCCGCGCACTTCTTGGCACAATCAAGACATTGCATGGAGCATGGCCGATGACCTTTGCAGCCGAACTGCCCATCAGAACCTTCTCGACTCCCCTACGCCCTCGCCTGCCTACGATTATCATGTCAACCTTATTCTTAGCTGCCTCTTCAACGATGACCCGGTAGGGCTCGCTTGTCTTGCGAAGAATGGTCTCGCAGGAAGAGACCCCTTGTTCAGCGGCCATTTTCTTCACAGATTCAAAGCCTGCAGCCGCCTCTTTCTCTTCCTCCTGCATTATGCTGGTGCCGAATGTCTCATACACATATGCAGGGTTCCTCTCGATGACTGAAATTACGTAGAGCTTGCTCGAACATTTTCCCGCAATATTTATCGCCTCTCTTACCGCCCCCTCGCTGTACTCGGAGCGGTCCGTTGCCAGAAGAAGTGCTTTGAGTTTGTCGGACGAACATGATCGCATTGCATTCATCGCATTTTCTCCTTTCCTTTCAGTCTGACCGAGCACACTGTGTCTGAACCTCTGCCGGGGCCGCTTCTGTCCACGCAGAAACTCTTTCCCATCCCGCCGGCAAATGCCTCAGGCGCCCTGAGAGTCTCTCGCAGCATGCCACTTTCAGTAAGAGCATATCGCATCATAGCATAATGTCAAGAACGCGCGCAGACTTGGCGCCTGAGGCCTTCCGCACATGGGGCGGAGTAGCCGGTGCCATCACCATTCCTGCATAACGGCATGGAGGGGTCGAGTTTATCTGTAGGGGAACTGGTTTGTTTCCTTGAATTTTAGGAATATTCCTACCATACTAAAAAGCAGGTTATAATGTTAAAAGAAAAGCCAGGGATTTTATTGAGGCACTCCTGAATACTCCTGAGATTATATGCGATATGGCTCATGTCTTTAAGCAGGCGATAGCGGTCTATGTAGAAAACGACATAAAAATTGCCGATGCCGTCATGGGCTATTGGGGACCGGGAAAGGGTGGCAGCGAGGTCTTTACCTTCGATGAAAAATATTTCAAGCGGATTGAAGGGCTGAAGGCCCGTCGGACGGCATGAAACTCGGTGTCTTCGGCGGGACGTTCAACCCCATCCATTACGGCCACCTGAGGGCGGCAGAGGAGGCGCGGGAGGCTCTCTCTCTCGACAGGGTCCTCTTCGTTCCTGCCGGCAATCCGCCCTTGAAATCAGGGGATATCGCGGATTCCGGGAAGCGCTACCGGATGGTCGAGATGGCGATCTCCGGGAATCCTTTCTTCGAGGTCCTCGATATCGAATGCAGCAGGGAAGGGAAGTCATTTACTGTCGATACCCTGGAGGAACTGCAGGGCAGGCATCCTGGCTCCGAGCTCTACTTTATTCTCGGGACCGACGCTTTTCTCGATATCCCGAACTGGTGGATGCCCGAAAGGCTCGTTGCCCTTACCCACTTTGTCCTCCTGGCGAGGCCGGGCACGAAATTTTCGGATCTCCCCTCCTCACCGTATCTCGCTGACGGCAGGGCAATGATAGACGGGATAGACGGGGTGTCGGGCCATGCCGAGGTCCTCCTGACATCCGGGAAAAAGGCGGTTTTCCTGCCAGTCACGCCTCTTGCGGTCTCCTCGACGGAGATACGCCGGCGCCTGCGGACAGGGCTCAGTGTTAAATACCTATTGCCAGAGCAGGTCGAATCCTTTATAATTTCTAACAAGTTGTATCGATCTGATGAATGATAGTTCCGGATGAGAAAATAAGGCTGGGCACCCCTGTGGAAGGCAGAGAAATCGCCATCAGGGCCGCGGAGGCGGCTCTGGCGAAGAAGGCGGCTGACCTTATAGTCCTGGAACTGACCGGTCTCACCATTGTGGCCGACTACTTTGTCATCTGCTCCGGAGAGAGCACCACGCAGGTCAGGGCGATCGCCGAATATATCGAAGAGGAGCTCGCGAAGTCCGGCGTTAAACCCCTCGGCATCGAAGGCCGGACATACAGCCACTGGGTACTTGTCGACTACGGGGATGTCATAGTCCATGTCTTTGAAAAGGAGACCCGTGCATATTATGACCTCGAAAAACTCTGGATGGATGCGAAGATTATAGATGTCGATAAAGATACACCTGATATGGGTCGGGAAGACAAAAGAGCCGTTCATCCGTGAGGGTATCGAAAAGTATCTGCGGCTTCTCGGACCGTATGCCGAGGTGACGGTCACCGAGGTAAGGGAAGAAAAAGGCGGCAACACAGCGATGACGGTCGAACGCGAAGGCGAAAGGATACAAAAACTCAAGGTCCCCTATGTGTTGCTGGATGAGGGGGGACCGGACCTCAGCTCGCTCGAATTTGCGGAGTATATCAGGCGCCATTCCCCGAGGATGACCTTTGTGATGGGAGGGGCATACGGCGTCACAGAAGGGGTCAGGACAGGAGCTCAGGGTATGCTGGCCCTTTCCCGCATGACGCTCACCCACGAGATGGTGCGGGTCCTGCTGCTGGAGCAGCTGTACCGGGCCTTCTCGATAATCAATAAAAAGGGGTACCACCACTGATGGGCAAGACGTCGGTCATCATATTTCTGCTTTTTCTCATAGGCATTATATCGTTCGGATTCCTCAACCCCGAGGTGGTCACCATAAAGATCCCCGGGGGAGATGCCTACGAGGTCTCGAAGTTCATCCTCGTGCTGTTTTCGATCACCGTCGGCGTTCTCGTTACGTTCATCTTCTTTGCGATCAGGGACACCAAAAAGTTTATCGACAACTGGCAGCAGCAGAAAAGGCAGAAGCAGGAGATCAAGGTCCAGGATCTCTATTCGAAGGCGCTCAACGCGATCCTCGCCCGGAACGACGATGCAGCCAGGGAATCTCTTGAAGGCATCCTTGCCGAGGAGCCTGACCATGCCGACGCGCTACTGAGGCTGGGGGATATTTATGCCCTGAGGGAAGACTATCAGAAGGCGATGTCCTACTATCAGAAGGCAAGGACGGCTGCTCCCCAGAACCTGCAGGCCCTCTTTTCGATCGAAGGCGTACTCGAGAGACAGGGAAGATGGGCCGAGTCCCTGAAGTATATTGATGATATCCTAGACATCGACGAAGACAACCTGACCGCCCTGTACCGGAAGAGGGAGATGTTCGAGAAACAGGGCCGCTGGGATGACCTTGTACTGCTTCAGAAGGCGGTCATAAAGTATATCCATAACGAGAAAGAGAAGAAGAACGAGCAGGACCGGCTGGTGGGGTACAAGTACGAGTACGGAAGGGACAGCCTCGAGAACAACCAGCTCGACAAGGCAAAAAAGGCGTTCAAGACGGTTCTGCGGCTTGAGAAGGACTTCATCCCTGCAGTGCTCGGACTTGCCGAGGTGATGCTCCGGGAAGGCGAGAGCGAAGAGGCGGTCAATCTTCTGGAGAAATCATATGAGGCCACGTCTTCCAAGATTATCCTGGCGAGGCTCGAAGACCTTCTGATCAGTCTTGGAGAGCCCGGCCGGCTGATCAACATCTACAAGAACAGCATATCGAAAAACCCGAATGATCCGGCCACCCGCTTTTTCCTCGGCAAGGTCTTCTACAGGCTCGAGATGGTCGACGATGCCTTCGAGACGTTCTCGGAGATGGAGTCGCTCGGCATATCCTACCCGGAGATGCACCATCTGCTCGGGAATATCTTTCTCCGGAGGAACCAGCACGACAAGGCGGCGAAGCAATATATCAAGGTGATAGAGGTGAAAAGATCGCTCCGGCTTCCCTACTGCTGCAGCCAGTGCGGTTTTGTCGCGGACGAATGGTCCGGGCGCTGCCCCGGCTGCAGGCAATGGGACACGTTCCTCCTGAATCTCGACGGCACATGCGCGGTCATGGCGCCTGCCGCACGCGTCTGATCAATGCCGATGAAAAGCCTGTCCCTGGATAAGCTTGTATTGTTCCTGGACAAGGAACTGGGCCTTGCCGAATTTCCACGGGACGAAAGCGCCAATGGCCTGCAGGTCGAGGGTTCAAAAAGAGTCAGAAGGATCGGGCTGGCGGTGGATGCCTGCGCTTATGTCTTCAGGGAGGCTGCAGCGCTGCAGGTTGATCTTCTGATCGTGCATCACGGGCTGATTTGGGGCGGGGTCCGGGCGGTAACCGGGCTTTTGCGGGACCGGATCAGGCTCCTTCTGGACAATGACATTTCGCTCTACGCATGCCATCTCCCGCTCGACTGGCACCCCTCATATGGAAACAACGCCGAACTGCTGAGACTGCTCGGCATCCGCGGGACAGGGGAATTCGGCGAGTACCACGGCAGGAGGATAGGCTATCGCGGCCGGCTGAAAAAGAAGACCAGCCTCAACAGTTTCGTTGCGCGTGTCGACAGTCTCCTCGGCACGAAGGCCTGCTCTGTCGACTTCGGTGCCGCCGTCGAGAATATCGGCGTTGTCTCGGGGGGCGGATGGTCGGCCCTGTACGATGCAGAGCGCAGCGGCATAGACACGTTCCTGACCGGCGAGCCTTCGCACAGCGCCTACACGCTCGCAGAGGAGATGAAGGTGAACCTCGTATTTGCAGGGCATTATGCAACAGAGACTCCAGGTGTCAAGGCCGTAGGCCGCATGCTCTCCGAAAAGTTCGGCGTGGAGTCGATATTCATAGACCACCCGACAGGGCTCTGATCAGGGCTGGCCATGACCGATTATAACCGGGCCCTCGACATAGCGGAAAAGACTTTGGGAGAGGCAGAAAAGACCGGGGATATGCCCGGAGTCGTCAAGAGCAGCCACCAGATCGGTATCATCCGACGGAAGCGCGGCGACTACGACCAGGCATTGGAATATCACCGGAAGGCGCTGGAGATAGCCGAGAGGATAGGTGACCAGGCCGGGATCTCGAAGAGCTATCACCAGATAGGGATAGTTCACCAGAAGCGCGGCGACTACGACCAGGCGTTTGAACACCACCAGAAGGCGCTGGGGATATCCGAAAGGATCGGTGACCTGGCAGGCGCCTCGCGGAGCTATAACCAGATAGGGATCGTCTATCAGAACCGGGGCGACTACGACTTCGCGCTGGAGAACCACCAGAAGGCGCTGGAGATAGCGGAGAAGATGGGGGACCTGGCGATGGTTTCGGTCAGCTACCAGAACATCGGGATCGTCTACCAGAAACGCGGAGACTATGACCGGGCCCTGGACCTGTCTCACAAGGCGCTGGAGATCAAACAGACATCGGCCGATTTTTACGGGATTCTGAGGATCTACGGCCAGATGGGGCTTCTGCATAAGCTGAAGGGAGACTATGACCGCGCCCTGGAGCTCTCCGAAAAGGCGCTCGACATCGCCACGAGGTTGGGGGACAAGGCAGGCATTTCGATGAGCTATAACCAGCTTGGCCTCCTGTACCAGGACAAGGGAGATTATGACTGCGCCCTCGAATTGTCCGAAAAGGCGCTTGAATTATCGGAGAAGATAGGAGACATGGCTGAGGTGGCAAAGAGCAGCCACCAGATCGGTATCATCCACCAGAAGCGCGGCCACTACGACCAGGCATTGGAATATCACCGGAAGGCGCTGGAGATAGCCGAGAGGATAGGTGACCAGGCCGGGATCTCGAAGAGCTATCACCAGATAGGGATAGTTCACCAGAAGCGCGGCGACTACGACCAGGCGTTTGAACACCACCAGAAGGCGCTGGGGATATCCGAAAGGATCGGTGACCTGGCAGGCGCCTCGCGGAGCTATAACCAGATAGGGATCGTCTATCAGAACCGGGGCGACTACGACTTCGCGCTGGAGAACCACCAGAAGGCGCTGGAGATAGCGGAGAAGATGGGGGACCTGGCGATGGTTTCGGTCAGCTACCAGAACATCGGGATCGTCTACCAGAAACGCGGAGACTATGACCGGGCCCTGGACCTGTCTCACAAGGCGCTGGAGATCAAACAGACATCGGCCGATTTTTACGGGATTCTGAGGATCTACGGCCAGATGGGGCTTCTGCATAAGCTGAAGGGAGACTATGACCGCGCCCTGGAGCTCTCCGAAAAGGCGCTCGACATCGCCACGAGGTTGGGGGACGACGCGGGTGTCGCACGGAGTTCAAATCAGATCGGGGTCATCTATCAGAGCCGGGGCGCGAACGAACGTGCTCTCGAATATCACCAGAAGGCCCTCGAAATTGCCGAGAGGATTGGCGACAAGTCCGAGGTCGGCATGAGCTGCCACAATATGGGGATAGTGCACCAGAGCAAGGGGGAATACGACGAGGCGCTCGGGTTTTATAGGAGGGCGCTGGAGATAGCGGAGAAGATAGGCGATATTTCGGGGGTATCGAAGAGTTACCACCAGATCGGGATAGTGCATCAGAGCAGGGGGGATTTCGGGTATGCACTCGATCAGTTCCAGAGGGCGCTGGAGATAGCGGAGAAGATAGGCGATATTTCGGGGGTATCGAAGAGCTACCACCAGATCGGGATAGTGCATCAGAGCAGGGGGGAATATGACGAGGCCCTCGGGTTTTATCAGAAGGCGCTCGGCATCGCCAGGCAGGTCGGGGACATTTCCGGTGTGGCGAGCAGCATCGGCATGGTCGGCAGGGTGATGCAGATGAAGAAGAACTATATCGATGCCTTCGTCGATTACCTGATCTCGCTCGATATCTTCGAAAAACTCGGCTCACCCAACGTCAATATCGTACACAGCCTCATCACCGAGCTGAACCGGGAGATGGGCGAGGAGGATTTCCAGAAACTCCTGGAGGAGTTCAAACCCTCGAAGTAGGGAAGTCTCACCTGCGCAAGGCCGGGCGGGTACAATAATGCGATGAAAAAAACGATGTCCAGGAAACAGAAGCTCTGCATCGAATGCCAGAAGTGCTGCAGGGATGTCAGTGTTTACACCCGCCACGACCTTTACGGCTGTTCAAAGAAGAAGGTCCTCGAGTTCTATGAAAAGCGGGGTTTCAGCGTGCAGAAGGAAGGGGATAAAATCCTGCTGACCCTTTCGATGCCCTGCCCGCACCTGACCCCTGAGGGATGCGCTATCTACGAAACAAGGCCCGAGACCTGCCGGGAATACGACGGCATGGAAGATTTAGGCGAAGAGTGCCTCTGGTCCCGGCTCAAGGGATAGAGGTTGAAACGCCCCCTTACGGGATCTCCTTCGCCAGACACGGATCAAATCCAGAGTTGATCATCGCCCGGTACCCTTCGCGGCTGCCATGCGGGGATGCCTTGACTCTTTCGTCCTATCCTGTATAACATGTCTTACAGGGAGGCAAATCAAATGAGCACAACGATTACCATTCGCATCGATCCAAAAATTAAAGAACGCCTTGAAGTGCTTGCCAAGGCGACGGACAGATCAATGTCCTACTTTGTGAGCCATGCACTTGAACAGGTGATAGAACAGGAAGAATGGCAGATAGGCGAGATTAAACGCAGGGTGGAGCTCGCGGACAAGCGGGGCTCCAAAGTCATCCCTCATGAGGAGATCGAGGAGTGGCTTAAGTCATGGGGGACGAAAAAGGAGAGGAAGCCGCCTAAATGCAGATAGTCTGGCTGCCCGAGGCAGGACAGGACCTTGTCGGGATCCGGCATTATATTTCAGAAACCCATCCCGCTGCGGCCGCGCAGGTTGCCAGACGAATACTCGATACTGTAGCTTGCCTCCGTGATCATCCGGAGATCGGCAGGGCAGGGCGCGTTCCGGGCACCCGCGAGCTGGTAATTCCCGGTCTTCCTTATATCGTACCCTACAGGGTCAAGGGTACGGCAGTCGAAATATTGGGCATTCTGCATGCGGCCCAGGAATGGCCGAAGCAGCTTTAGAGGGCACCGGCACTGTCAGGTGTCAATTTTATAAATCAGGTTTATTGGCGAAGCCGTTAACAAGGCGAGGCGTTCCGTTTCCCCCATACAATGCACTGTCCCCTTTGTCCGTTTCACCGACTACTACTCGCAGGCACCATTTTGACAGGGTAACAGTTATCGATAGTAATCTGATAGTGCGCTCGATGAAGACGGTTTGTGGAGTACATGTCGTAGAACTAAACCGCTGCGCGGTGGTTAGGAAGTCCTAGCGTTTTCTCAGGGCAGAGATCTTTATCAAATTATCAAATGTAGCTTTGTTACCCCCTCCTTGTTGATCGATCGAAGTCTTTTTACAATCT
>JAKAIE010000088.1 GCA_021814475.1 Nitrospirota bacterium | reverse complement strand
ATGAACGCGCCGGGGGACAAACGTATTGAAATATCTTGTGGTGCTGCCCGCCTTCAACGAGGCGCATACGATCGGCAGCGTAATCCGGGAAATCAGGACTTCTGCTCCGTTCGCCGATATCGTCGTGATTAACGACGGATCGACGGACGGCACCGCGGGGATCGCCTCGGCCGGCGGCGCCATGGTGGTCAACCTCCCCTTCAATCTCGGATACGGCGCCGCCCTGCAGACCGGGTTCAGGTTCGGCGTCAGGGGAGGATACGACCTCATTATCATGATGGACGCGGACGGTCAGCACAATCCGGCCTCGGTCGGCAGCCTGATAGAGGCGATGAGGGAGCACAACGCAGATGTCGTGATCGGCTCGCGCTTTCTCCAGGGTTCCTACCGGATGAGTGTTGCGCGAAAGATCGGCAGCCGGATCTTCTCGCATATTGCAAGGGCGTATACAGGCATCAGGATCACCGATCCGACCTCGGGGTTTCAGCTCCTGAACCGCGAGGCCTTCGCCTATCTTGCCGAGGGCGACAATTATCCTCTCGACTACCCCGACGTCAATATCATCATGGCCCTTCACAAGAGGGACTTCAGGATCGCGGAGGCCCCGGTCGTCATGACCGAAAATTCCACCGGCAAATCGATGCATGACGGCCTCAGGCCGCTCTACTACGTGGTCAAGATGTTTCTCGCGATCGTCATGGTCCTGATGAAGAGGAGAGGGAGGTAATATAATATGTCACTTGGAATGCGTCTGATCCTTTTCGTCTTCGGGGTCTCCCTGTTTTCAATCACCTTCGAACTGGTGCGGCGCAACAGGTTCCGCGAAGAGCTTTCGATCGCCTGGTTTGTCGTCAGCATCCTGATCCTCGCCAGTACCGGCGCCGACATAATGATCGATCCCCTCGCAAAAAGGATCGGCATAGGCTATCCTCCGACACTGGTCTTCGCCTGGATCATCTTCTGCCTGATCATCGCCCTCCTCTATTTTTCCGCGGTCATCTCCGACCTCAAGGGGAAACTGAAGGAGCTGAGCCAGAAGATCGCGATCATGGAGTTCGAGATGGACAGGAAGACCGGAAAGGGGACAAAGCAGGAGTAGGCCCGGACAGCTACTTCGCGCTGTTCCTTATCGCGGCCTTCAGGTCCGGGGGCGCATCCGCCAGGCCGGCCACCTCCCTGAGATATAAAGCGGCCTTTCCCCTGTCACCCTTCATGAAATATGCCCGGGCCTTTGCCAAAGGAAGCTGATAGCCCTGCAGTCCGTGTTCCCGGGCCTTCCGGAAAAATGCGTCCGCTCCGGCATCGTCGCCCATGAGCACCAGGACTGTGGCCATAGAGGCATAAGGCTGATAAAACGGCGGCGAAGAGGCGACCGACTTCTCCGCGTACTCCCTCGCAACCCGGACAGGCCCCTTTTTGACAAGGACGATATCGGCCATCTGTGCGAGGGAAAGGGGATTGCCCGGGTCGAGGCCGAGGGCCATCGAGGTGAACTTCTCGGCGCGGGCGATATCCCTGATCGTAAAATAGACATTCCCCATGCCGTAGTACGCGGCCGCAAAGGAGGGGTCGAGGTCCACCGCATCCTGATAGTTTTTGATCGCCTCCGCGCTCTGCCCGATCCGGCGGCAGGTGTCTCCGAGGAGTGTATACACGATGACCCTGTCGAGTCCCTTCGCAGACCGGAGGCTGCTGTTCAACTGCTGCAGGGCCGCCCCCGCATCGCCGCTGAGCGAAAGATAAAAGCCCTTCAGTATCCCGGTCGCCGATTCTCCTGACAGGCGGCCCTCCATGAGATCGATAATCTTCTTCGCCGCGGGCAGATCCCCCCTGAAGAGATCGACCATGCCGAGACTGTAGGCGGCATCGTGAAAATACTGAGGTCTCTTTTCCGAGGAGGCCTCAGCCAGAGCCTTCCCATAATATCTGCCTGCCGATGTGAAGTCAGCGGCCCTCAGGAAGGCATTCCCCAGTGCCATCATGGCCCGGAGGTTCTGAGGCACCTTGTCGACCGTATCTGTCCAGAGGGTGACCGAGTCTTTCCATACAAAGTTCCTCTGATACGTCAGGCCGCCGAGGAGGACCGACAGAATCACCACCACGGTCCAGAGAGTCTTCCGCCTCAGGAGCGGTTCCTTCAGGAATACCGCCGTCTGGGCGATGACTCCGAAAAACAGCCCGGCAACCGGCAGATAGTTCCGGTGCTCAAAGTAGAAGTCCGACCCGAGCGCCACAAAGCTCTCAAGAGATATGGCGATCAGGTACCAGAGGATACCGAAGGAGAGAAACGGCATCGTCCGTCTCTTCAGAATGGCCAGGCAGACCAGCCCGAAGATGACAAGGACCGCCGGGAGTGTCGCTGGGGGATGAGTGAGGCCCGTGGAGGGAACAAAGCCCCAGTAGTCAAAGACGAGACGGCCGGGCAGAGGCAGAACAAGAAGAGAGAGATACCTGCAGAGGACCCTGAATTCCGTCAGGATATGCTGCAGGGGAGTCCAGTAGACATCAGCGGCGGTCCAGCCCGCCGTCGGTATCGGCTGATTCATATGCAGGAACTGGCCTGCAATATCCCCGGCAGCCTTCGAGAAACCCAGGGGCACCGAGGCGACGGCGATCACGATGATGACCCCGGCCACCCCAACGGCAAGCCTGCGCAGAAAGCCCCTCTGCCCTTCCGCCGCCAGGAAGAAACGGTCGTACAGGACGATCAGCGGCAGGGCCATGACCGCGTTTTCCTTCGAAAAGATGCCAAGGAAGATGCAGACCGCGGAGCAGAGATACAGCGGGACGGAATACGGACCGGAGGGGCGGGACCGGGTATACACATAGCTGATCAGCCCCAGCAGCACGAACATGGCGGAAAGAGAAGTCATCCTCTGGACGATATAGGCAACAGCGTTGATATTGACAGGATGGAGCGCAAAGACAGTCGCGCTCAGCAGCGCCACGGGATAGCCGTATCGCGCAAACCGGTCGCGCATCCCCGGGAGGCGCAGCGTCAGGAAAGACAGCCAATACACGAGCATCGTGTTAACCAGATGGACCGCAATATTGAACAGTCTGTAATTGAACGGATCTCCGGGGTTTATCCACTTGTTGAACTGGAAGGTCAGATAGGCGATCTTGCGGTAGCCGAGGCGGAGGTTCAGGTTTTCCTGGATGCTCGTATACTGGCTGATCGATGTGTCATCGAGCGCCCAGGTCCCATGGAGCGAGTTCGAATACGCCGCAAAAACAGCCGCCGCGAGAAACAGGCCTGACAGGAGATGCAGCCGGAATGTCTCCGCTGGGACCGCATCACGGGAAGGCTCGGCCGGCGCGAAACGGCCTTTACTTTTAATCTTTGCCATCGGCCGTCAATTGTAAAGCATTTTCAAATTGGAGCGCAAGGACGTCCCAGAGGAACCTGCCGGCATACGCCCGCCCGTTCCGCCCCAGACTCAGGCGGAGATCCCTGTCGCGGAGCAGAAGGGCAAGCCTCTCCTTCAGGCCGGCTGCAGACCCGGAGGGGAAATCCAGCCCGGCATGCTCTGCAGTGACGAACCCCAGTTCCGGAATGTCGCTGACGACCAGGGGCCGGCCGCACGCCATCGCCTCTATGATGCTGATCGGTTGAGCCTCGATCCTCGACGGCAGGACAAAGACAGCAGCCCCGGCGAGAAGACGTCTCTTATCCTCGCCCGAGACGAAACCCGCATATTCAACCCTCGGCCGCAGGGCCTCGGGCAGTCTCCGTCTCAGGCCCTCCACAGGGTTGCTCTCATGCCCGGCAAGGACAAGCCTCAGTGCGTCGAATTCAGAGGCGAGCCCTGCAAAGGCATCCATCAGGAGATCGAGGCCCTTATGGTAGGTGTCTATCCTGCTCAGAAAGAGGATATAGTCCCCCTCTTGGGCAGGGGTCTCGAGGAGCGCCCGGTCGATCCCGTTCGGTATCACGAAACACCGGCCGGCCCTTCCGGTCACCGCGCCCATATTCACCTCGGTCACGAGGAGGAACCTCCGGTGGAGCCTCAGATAAATCTTCTCCATGAGAAACATCGGCAGCCCGAAGCCGGGGCCGAATTTCTTCGTATAATGGCGTCCCCAGAGCCCCTGGATCTGGAGGAGCACAGGCGTCCGCGTCAGGAATCTGCTGAAAAAAGGTGTCGAGGGGAGGAAGTTTTCGACGATGACGTCGAAGTCGTCTCCATGCCTCCGGACGTACGCCGCCGCACCTGCGGTATATGCCAGCACGCTCTTCGCAAGAGACGGGCTCTCTGTCCCGGCAAAGATATGGTTGAGGCCTTCAATCTCGCCATCGCGGGCGCCCGGATATTTCATGCAGAGGAGGGTGATATCGTGACGGTCTTTCAGCCTCCTGTAGAGCTCATAGGCCCTGACCCCTGCCCCGCCGAACCCGAACGGACTCCCGTAACTTTCATAGATGATCTGAAGAATCTTCATTTCACGGATTATTCATCACAATGCGCTGCTTCGGATAGTATAATACCATGCTATGGACACCATGCAGAAATACCGCTTCAGCCTCCTCGCCGCCTATCTACTGATCCAGGGGTTCACCTTCTGGCTCGAATGGCTGAACCTCAGGCATATGAAGGGCCACGGGAAAGAGATACCGGAGGGTTTCGGGGAATACATCGACCATGCCTCGCTCGACAAGGCCTCCGCCTATACGATCGACAGGACAAGGCTAGGGCTTCTAGAATCGGTCTTCGGCAGCGTCGCCCTGCTCGTCTTTCTCTTCGGAGGCCTTCTCCACAGGTATGACGCGTGGATTCGTTCGCTGCACCTGTCGTTCATCCCCTCGGGCATACTCTTCTTTCTGCTCCTGCAGTATCTCTCCACCGTCCTTTCTCTTCCGTTCAGCCTTTACGGCACCTTCATGATAGAGAGACGCTACGGGTTCAACACCATGACCAGAGGTCTCTGGCTATCCGATTTCGTCAAGTCGACTGCCCTTTCAACCCTGCTGCTCATCGCCCTCTCTGCCGCCGGCCTCTGGATCGTCCAGGCCAGTCCTGAACACTGGTGGCTTTTTGCGTGGATCTTTTTTCTGGCCTTCAGTCTCTTTCTTATGTATATATCTCCGTATGTCATCGAACCGCTCTTCAATAAATTCACCCCGCTGGAGGGAGAGGGGCTCACGAGGAAGATACAAAGTGTCATGGAAAAGGCGGGGATACGTGTCGGCAGCGTCATGAAGGTCGACGCCTCGAAGAGGAGCCATCACACAAACGCATACTTCACCGGCATCGGCAGGGTCAAGAGGATCGTCCTGTACGATACCCTCATCAAAAAGATGGCTGAAAACGAGATCGTCGCGGTCCTCGCCCATGAAGTCGGACACTGGAAGAGGCACCATGTGCTGAAGAGTATTCTTGCCCTGGAGGTCTTCGCCCTGGCAGGAATGTATATCTCGTTCAGGGCCCTCCAGGCCGGTCTGCCGGCAGCCTTTTTCAGTCTTGACCAGGGGACGTTCTATGCGCAGATCGTCATTCTCAGCTTCATCGCCGGTATCGTCACCTTCCCCTTCACCGCCCTTTCGAACTACATCTCGAGGAGACATGAAAGGGAGGCGGACCGTTTCGCCGTCGAACTCACTTCCGACCCGGAGGGCCTGGCGACCTCGCTGATCAAGCTCTCGAAGGACAACCTGTCGAACCTCCACCCGCACCGCTTATACGCGGCCTTCAACTACTCGCATCCGCCGGTGAAAGAAAGGATAAGGGAGATAAGGAGCATACAGCCCGGGGAACCGAGAGACAACGGAACAGGGGCTACAGCCTGACGGGGATGCCTTTCGCCCTGAGGTATTCCTTCGCCTCCCGGACCGAGTATTCCCTGAAATGGAATATGGATGCGGCGAGGACCGCGTCCGCCTTGCCGGCCGACAGTCCCTCGTAGAGGTGCTCAAGGTTCCCGGCGCCTCCGGAGGCGATGACCGGGATCGAGACAGAACCCGATATCGCACGGGTGAGTTCGATGTCGTACCCGTCCTTCGTCCCGTCCTTGTCCATGCTCGTCAACATGAACTCACCTGCCCCGAACTCCTCCATCTTCTTCGCCCACCTGACCGCATCGATCAGCTTCATCTTCCTGCCGCCGTGAGTCGAGATCGCCCACGTCAAGTCGCCTCCCGCGGAGGCCCGGGGCATTTCAAGGAGAACGTCCTTCATAGAAGGATCGCTGAACCAGTCCTCGCCTGTGGCGTCGGACATGTTGTCGGCAACCCTCTTGGCGTCGATCGCCACGACGATGCACTGGCTGCCGAACCGTTCGGCGGCCCTGCTGATGAAAAACGGGTCCCTCACCGCGGTCGTATTTATCGAAACCTTGTCGCAGCCCGCGTTGAGCAGGTCGCGGATGTCGTCGAGGCTCTTTATGCCGCCCCCTACGGTCAGAGGCATGAAGACGTCCTCGGCGGTCTTCTCTACGATGTCGAGTATGATCTTGCGCTTTTCGTGTGACGCGGTGATATCGAGGAAGATGAGTTCGTCGGCCCCCTGCTCATCATAGAACTTCGCGTTTTCGACCGGGTCTCCCGCATCGCGCAGGTTGACGAAGCTGACGCCCTTGACCACGCGGCCGTCCTTGACATCGAGGCAGGGGATGATCCTCTTAGCGAGCATTGTCAGCGGCTTCCGCCACCCTGAGCGCCTCTTGCAGGTCGAGTGACCCCGAGTAGATCGCCTTCCCGGTGATCGCGCCCCAAAGGTTCTTTATCGCCAGCAGGCTCCTGACGTCCTCTATCGTCGCGATGCCGCCCGAGGCGACAACGGGGATCTTCACCGTCGAAACCATCTCTTCCTGCGCGGCGACGTTCGGGCCGGTCATCATGCCGTCACGGGAAATATCGGTATAGATGATCCCTGAGACACCCACGGTCTCGATCCTTTTTGCCAGCTCCTTCGCATCGATCGAGCTCACCTCTTCCCAGCCTCTGACAGCCACCTTGCCGTCTTTGGCATCGATGCCGACGAAGATCCTGCCGGGGAACCTGTTGCAGGCCTCGACCACAAACTCCGGGTCTTCTATCGCCGCGGTGCCGAGGATCACCCGGTCGATCCCAGCGGACAGCAGCGTGTCGACGGTCACGATATCGCGGATGCCGCCGCCCACCTGGATGTTTATTTTCAGCTGTTTCCGGATCTTCAGTATGCTCTCGCGGTTCTTCTGCGTCCCGGTAAAGGCCCCGTCGAGGTCAACGATATGAAGGACCTTTGCCCCGTAAGATTCCCATTTCATGGCGGTCAGGACCGGGTCGCGGGAATAGACAGTCACCGCGTCCTTCTTCCCCTGCTGGAGCCTGACGCACTCGCCGTTTTTGAGGTCTATCGCCGGTATTATTAACATTTTTATACTATACCAAAAACCACCCGCATTCCGAAATCAAACAGCATCCTACGGGACAACTTATTTTCTGGCGATGCAATATGCATAGGAACTCAGCAGCTGCCAGCCGTGTGCCTTCGCCGCCTGCGAAAGTCTCCGGTCGATGGACCGCAGGACCGGCACCTTCTCGAAGTAGTTGTGGCCGTAAAACGGGGCAATGCACCATTCGGAATAACCTGCCTCCTTCAGCATGCGGGACATCCAGGAACTCTTGCCATAGCACCGGGAGTAATAGGCCCGAAGTTTCGGGACCTGCAGGTGATTCCTGTTTCTGAACAGCCACCCGACCAGCCGGGAAGACACCCACTCCGGGAGTATCCTGTTGAGGACAAAGGGAGGGCTGAAGAGGGTCGGATAAAAAATAACGGCCAATCCGTCTTCCCGGAGCAGCCGGTGCAGATTCCTGTAAGCGGCACCTGCATCAGGAAGATGTTCAAAAACCATCCTGGAAAAGACCAGATCATACGTGTCACTGACCCGCAGGTTGCGGTCCGAAATGTCGAAACAGACCTTCGAGACATGGGAGGGACCGAGGTCGAGTTCCTCCTGCGCAATATCGTTGACGGTATATTCTATCCCAAGCCTGCGGACATCCTCTTCTGAAAAAAGAGGGCTGCGCCCGCCCCCTATCTCAAGGACGCGGCCGAGGTTGCAGGCGCCTATGTACGCCTCAAGCGTCCGCCCGAAATTATCCCATCCCCAGCCTGAATCGGGCAGATACCCCAGCCCGGCTATAATGTCCCGGAGATTGTCCATGAAAAGAAGTCCTTTGCCCACATCCTCGTCTGTTAGCCTAGCAAAACCGCCGGTCGATTGCAATCACCGCAGGCAGAGGGCATACCGGCATACGGTCCGGTCTTTCTATATCGGCAACCCCTCAGCTATAATTGGGAGAGTCCCGTGAACACGACCGTGCAGACACACTATCCAGGAGAGTTGCACCCGATGAAGGCGGTCCGGTAACCGTGCTCCGGAGACGCGCGCGAAGGCTCAGGACCCAGGCCGAAGCCGCCGGTATCTTTCTGATCGACACCCTGATGGTTCTGTCCATGCTGCGTCTTGCGGCCCTCATACGCCTGCGCCTTCTCCCCCTCGTGTACCCGAATCTGCCGCAGGGGACTATCGGCGGGACCTGGTGGATCGTCGGCGTATGGGTCTTTTTCTTCTTTTATGAGGGGCTCTATACAATGAGGGCCTCTTTCTGGGACGAGATACGCGCGCTGTCCAAGGTATCCCTTCTCTCAACGGTCGGGGTCTTCGTCATTATATCCATGGGAAAACTGAGCGAGGAGGTCTCACGGTCCGTGGTCATCCTCATGGGAGCCCTGTCGTTCGTGCTTCTGCCTTCGGTCCATATGCTCGCTAAAAAGATCCTCAGGGGCATGGGGTTTCTGAAACGCCGGGTCCTGATCCTCGGGGCGGGAAAGACAGGGGAGCTTATCCTCCGGGCGCTCGGCCGTGAGCCGAACTTCGGGTACAAGGTCGTCGGATTCGTCGACGACGACCCTGTAAAATGCGGCGGCAGGATCAGCGGGGTGAAGATCCACCGGGGAATCGACAACGCCTTAAGCTATATCAACAGGGCCGATATCGACGATATCTTCATCGCTATGCCCGGCGCCGGTAAGGACCGGCTGCAGGGGCTGATCAACCACCTGCAGCATAAGGTCGACCGGATCCTCTTTGTCCCGGATATATTCGGGATCGCGGTCCTCGGGACGAACCTCCAGCATTTTTCGACAGAGGAGGCCTTTGCCCTCGAGATGAAGAACAATCTGTCGAACCCGGTCAATATCTGCATCAAGTGGTGCTTCGACAGGGTGGTGAGTATGATCGCCATCCCGGTCCTTCTCATCCCTATGGCCTTCATCGCCCTGATGATAAGGATAGGCTCCCGGGGTCCGGCAATCTACTCCCAGGAGAGGATCGGAAGGAAGGGCAAGCCGTTCAGATGCTACAAGTTCAGAACGATGTATGAAGATGCCGACAGCAGGCTGGAGAAGCTGCTTGCGGAGAGCCCCGACCTCCGCGATCAGTGGGACCGGTACTGGAAACTGGACAACGACCCCCGCATTACCAGAACCGGGATGTTTCTCAGGAAGACATCCCTCGATGAACTGCCCCAGTTCTTCAACGTCCTCATGGGGGAGATGAGCCTTGTCGGACCCAGGCCGGTCACACAGGAGGAGATAGACGTCCATTACAAGGATATGGCGCGCCTCTGTTTCAGCGTCCCCCCCGGGATCACCGGGCTCTGGCAGGTATCCGGCAGAAGCAGCATAAGCTACGAATACAGGGTAGGACTCGATTCGTGGTATGTCAGGAACTGGAACCTCTGGCTGGACATAGTTATCGTCATGAAGACGCTCAGGATCGTCATCATGAGGCAGGGGGCCCTATAGCCCGCAACACCCGGCACCTGGTCTCCCTCCGCGTCCTGGCATTATCCTGCCGATATAAAATATAATATTTTTTACGATGTCAGGCCGCCCCCTCGTCTCAATAATCGTCAGGACAAAAGACCGCCCGGAGCTTCTCAAGCGGGCTTTAATGAGCATTGCCGGCCAGACATACAGGCCCCTCGAAGTTGTGCTCGTCAATGACGGCGGCTGCGACCTTGACATGGAAGAGTTAAGCGGGATCCTGGGGGACGTAGCGCTTAATTACAGAAGGCTGGACAAGAACACAGGACGTTCACATGCGGGGAATGTCGGGCTCGAAAACGCATCAGGCCTCTATGTGGGCTTCCTCGATGATGACGACCAGTTTTACCCCGAGCATGTGGAAACCCTGGCGTCCTTCCTTTTGCGGGGCAGTTGCGGGGTTGCCTATACGGATTCATATCATGTTTTCCAGGAACGGATCGCGGATAAATATGTGACTGTAGGGAAGGAAGTCCTTTACAGTCAGGAATTCGACCGCCAAAAGTTATTGATATCGAATTACATACCTGTCCTGAATGTTCTCTTCAGAAAAGACCTGATTAACACGGCAGGCTTAATTGACGAGAAGCTTGAGGCGCATGAAGACTGGGACCTGTGGTTACGGCTGTCTCAACACGGTGACTTTCATCACATAAAGGAAATAACCGCTGAGATCAGCATGCGCACGGATGGATCTACCATGACAAGCAGTAACCGCCTGGCCTTCCTCGAAACTGCAAGGATAATCCATAAAAGATATTCCCCTGTCGCCGCTGATGAGAAGATCGTCATGGGGCAGAATATGGTTGAATGGTCTCTTGCCAAGGAAGTGGTTGCCAGAGGGGAAAAGCTGGAAAACGCATGCCTTGTCGATATTGCGGAAACGCTGCTGAGTCAGAAGGACGCGCAGTTGGGGAAGCGCGAGGCGGTGATCCAGGAGAAAGAGGCCTGCCTGGCGAATCTCGAAAATGTCATCCGCGACAAGGATGCCTACACCGAGAGTCTCGAAAATGTCGTCAGAGATAAAGACTCCCGTCTGGCCGGTATCCAGAATGTCCTCAACGAAAAGGACGCCTGCCTGGCGAATCTCGAAAATGTCATCCGCGACAAGGATGCCTACACCGAGAGTCTCGAAAATGTCATCAGAGATAAAGACTCCCGCCTGGCCGGTCTCCAGAATGTCCTCAACGAAAAGGACGCCTGCCTGGCGAATCTCGAAAATGTCATCAGAGATAAAGACTCCCGCCTGGCCAATCTCCAGGATGTCATTCGTGAGAAGGATACCTGCGCGGCAAATCTCGGGAACAGCATCCGGGAGAAAGACGCAATCCTGCATCATATATACAGTTCTCATGGCTGGAAAACCCTTCTGTTCTATTACAGAGTGAGGGACAGGATATTCCCTCCCTCCAGCGCCAGACGGAAGGCAGCCGAACGCATATGGAGTTTTTCGAGGAGAATCATCACCTTCCTGAAACGCATCCCCGATGCATCGAAAAGTACTTTAGCGCGGTTCCTGGTTTCCGCTTACTCTTCCAGCGCATTGATACGGCGCAGCTTTGATGCGGCAAACGCCCTGTCGCAGAAGGTGCTCTACCCTGTCCTGCCGCGTCTGCACAACAGATTATTCGTATATTCCAAGCTCTACCTGAAACAGCGGTGTTTTACCGGGAGCAGTCGGACAGAAGATGATATACAGCCGCGCCTGTACTCATTGCCAGCCCCCGCGCAGGGGAAATTCCACCCGAAGGTTTCTGTCATCATTCCCAATTACAACCATGCCCGCTATTTGAACCGGAGACTCGATTCCGTCTATGGACAAACATATAAAAACATCGAAGTCATTCTGCTGGATGACAGCTCTGATGACGAAAGCACCCAAATTCTCGAAGAATACCGGTTGCGTTATCCGGACATCACACGCTGCATCTTTAACGATAAAAATTCAGGAAGCGTTTTTTACCAGTGGAAACGCGGCCTTGAATTGGCACAGGGAGAACTTATCTGGATTGCGGAAAGCGATGATTACTGCTCTGATGATCTGCTGGAACAGTTGGTTCGTTATTTCTCCAATGAAGCGGTAATGCTTGCTTTCAG
This sequence comes from Nitrospirota bacterium, assembly GCA_021814475.1. Classification (GTDB taxonomy): domain Bacteria; phylum Nitrospirota; class Thermodesulfovibrionia; order Thermodesulfovibrionales; family UBA6898; genus PALSA-1316. The sequence goes on along the minus strand of JAKAIE010000088.1, from coordinate 33 downwards.
CAGAACCGTATTCGTTGAGGGCGACACGGACCG
>JAKAIE010000087.1 GCA_021814475.1 Nitrospirota bacterium | reverse complement strand
CTGATGGGTGTCGAGCGGAAGAGCATGATCATCAGCGATACGGAAAAGAAGAACACCGCATACCATGAGGCAGGACACGCTCTTGTGGCGAAGCTGACGCCGGGGACTGATCCCCTGCACAAGGTCAGCATCATCCCGCGGGGCCGTGCGCTCGGCGTCACCCAGCAGTTGCCGCTTGACGACAAATATACATACTCTAAAGATTATCTCCAGAAGCAGCTTCTCGTGCTGATGGGTGGCCGCGCAGCCGAAGAGATCGCACTGAACCAGATGACGACAGGGGCAGGGAACGATATCGAACGCGCCACAGATCTCGCCCGCAAGATGGTCACCTCCTGGGGCATGAGTGACAAACTTGGTCCGGTCACCTTCGGCAAGAAGGAGGAGCATATCTTCCTCGGAAGAGAGATCGCGCAGCACAAGGATTACAGTGAGAAGACCGCCGTGGATATCGACGAGGAGGTCAAGAGGATCGTGACCGAGGCGTATCAGTCGTCCAAGAAGCTTCTGCAGGACAGATACTCCCTCCTCGATGCCTTTGCACGCCGCCTCCTTGAAAAGGAGACGATGGACGGACCCGAGATCGATGCCCTTCTCGCCTCTGAGGCAGCCGGGCAGGCGGCCCCTGCGTCCGAGTGTAATGATACCAGCTGCACCGGCATCGCCTGATCCCGCAATCGGATGCAGACCTCAAACGGCGGGAAACCTTTCCCGCCGTTTTCATTTCATCCAATGCGGCAGGCCCTGATATCAAGATGAAAATGGCCTGGTCACGCTTCAGCCTGGATCTCGGCAGCAGGACGCACATCATGGGCATCCTCAATATCACCCCCGACTCATTCTCTGACGGGGGGCACCATTTCGACCGTGGCAAGGCGATCGACCACGCGCACCGGATGGTCGCCGACGGCGCGGATATCATCGACATAGGCGGAGAGTCGACAAGGCCGGGTTCAGACCCTGTCAGCCTCGAAGAAGAGCTCAGGAGGACGATCCCGGTGATCGCGGCGATAGCGGCGAACATCCCGGTTCCTGTTTCGATCGATACCTACAAGGCGGAGGTGGCACGTCAGGCCCTCGATGCCGGGGCCTCGATCGTCAACGACATCAGCGGACTGAGATTCGACCCCGGGATGGGGAATACCGTCGCCTCGTGCAAGGTCCCTGTGGTAGTCATGCATATCAAAGGCACACCCAAGAACATGCAGACAGAGCCCGTGTATCGGGACCTGATACCCGACATCATGGACTACTTCAGGGAGACCATCTCGATCGCACTTCAGGCCGGGATTCCGGAAGACATGATAATCCTCGATCCCGGAATCGGCTTCGGCAAGACCTTTGACCACAATCTTCAGATCCTCAGCAGGCTCGATGAATTCGGCGTCCTCGGCATGCCGCTGCTCGTCGGTCCCTCGCGCAAGGCGTTCATCGGAAAGATCCTCGGCGGCGCCCCGCCCTCCGAAAGGCGCGAAGGGACCGCTGCGGCAGTCACCGCCTCGATCCTGAAAGGCGCGCATATCGTGCGGGTTCATGACGTGAAGGAGATGGCGCGGGTGGCAAAGGTGGCCGACGCGATAAGAAGGCAAAGGGCAACAGACTGACGGTTGCGTGTCCGGTTCCGCAATAGCGGCAGCCGTCTAATATTTTCTCGGGTGCTGCCTCCGGTATTCCGACGGCTCCTGCCTGAGGCCTCTATTGCCCCATATCCCCAGTTTCCTGTCCCTCGCCGCTTTCTCCGCCGCGGTAAATAAATCGACATACTTCACATTCGGGGGAAAGGTGTAGAGAACCGCGTAGCCGTCACGGACCATCATCTCGTTGATCAGTCTCCCCTCCGGGGTACGGATATAGCCCAGCAGCCTTCCGTATTTATCACGCTCCACCACGTCTCTCTCGAATCGCACAGCCCCTGATGCCCCGGAAATGATCTCTTCGAGGTGGTCCTTCGCCCTTCTCCCCCAGGGCCTCTGCGCCATCTCGGGGGCATCGATGCCGATCAGCCTCACCCTTTCGGTCCTGCCACTTATCAGGAGGCTTACGGTATCGCCGTCGAAGACCCGTCCGACGCGGAGCAGGTTCTCACCAGGGACGACCCCCCTCCTGGTGCCTTCGGTCGATCGATCCAGAAAACCGTAGAGGAGGGACCCTATCGAAAAAAGGACGATCAGAAGAAATTTGAAACGTTTTTTATTCAATTAGTCGACCACGAGAAAGGCGCACTTGAGATACTCGGTTTCGGGCATGGCAAGAAGCACGGGATGGTCCATCGCCTGAGACCTCAGGGAGAGCAGGCGCAGATTCCTCTTTGCAGCCTTTGCCGCATCGAGAAGCATCTCAATAAACATATCCTTCTGAAGGTGGTAGGAGCAGGAGGACGTGGCCAGCAGGCCACCGGGCTTTATCAGACCCATGCAGGCCGCATTCAGTTCCGTATACGCACGTACCGCCTCCCTGATCTTCGAACCGCTCTTGACAAAGGCGGGCGGGTCGCAGACGATAAAATCGTGTCGCCGGCCTTCATCTCGCTGCTGAGCCAGGAATTTGAAGACCTCGGCGCTGACGAAAGAAGCATTGTCAGACAAGCCGTTCAGGTCAGCATTCTCCCTGGCCTGAAAGACTGCGCGTTCCGATGAATCCACCCCGGTCACACTTGCGCCGGCAGCGGCCAGGTGGAGGCTCCACGCACCCGTATGACAGAAGAGATCGAGGCCCTCCCCGCCCTTTATCAGCCCTGCAAAGGCGATACGGCTTTCACGCTGGTCCAGAAAAAACCCGGTCTTCTGCCCTTCGAGGGGATCGACCCTGAACCGGATGGGACCGTCCTGAATCACCGGCAGCGACTCAAGGTTCCCCTTGAGTATCTCCTTGTACTGCGGCAATCCCTCAAGGAGCCGCGATCTGCCGTCATTTCTCACAACGATCGTATCAGGTGAAAGCATTTCCCCGAGAAGATCCAGGATCATATCTTTGCGAAGCTCCATCCCCGCCGTGAGAAACTGCACCACCAGGCAGGTATTGTAGCGATCCACTATAAGCCCGGGCAGGTAATCTGCCTCACTGAATACAAGCCGGCAGGTTGTCGTCGCATTGAGCAGGCGTTGTCTGAGGTCTATCGCGCTGGCAAGACGGGCCCTGAAAAAAGACCGGTCCAGCGGCTCGTGTCCCTGTGTCAGCAGCCTGACCGCGATCAGGCTGGCGGGGTTGATATAGCCTGAACCGACATAGGTCTCCTGCCGGTCGTAGACCTCGACGCCGGCGCCGGGAGTGAACTCGCGCAGGTTCTCGTAAATCTCGTTCGAAAAGACCCAGAGGTGTCCGGTATGCACCCTCTTCGTCCTCTTCAGGTGGATCCTGTCCACTCAGTACCACATCATCGCTTCGAAGTCCGCGGTCGGCACCGTAATGTTGATATGGCCCCTCCACGGGCACCGCTCTATCTCCTCGCCGTTCCTGCGAAGAGATATGAACAGGGTGATGAGATCCTTTTCAGCGGCCCTGAGGTCGGCAAAGGGGATACCGATCTCGAAGATCTCCTGTATCGCAACATCCTCGATCGACTTGATCCGGACCCATGTCTCATCCTGCTTCTCGAAGATCTCACCCCGTATCCTTTCGCCCTTTACCGGGCAGACGATCCTGATTTCAGCCGGTTCCGACGTCATGATGGTAAAGTCCATTCCGTCCTCGAACCTGTCAAAGGGCTCCTTGGGATCTATCCGGAGGAAAAGCGTATCGAGGTTGAATCCAAAGTAGATCCCCGATATGAGCCCCTCGGATTTATGCATACTTCCGCCCGATTTCTTCACGTCGAGGTGGGCACCCTGATACCACTCGTAATAGCTAGTCACCATGCCGTCAAGCTTCGGCTTGATGAACCCCCGTATCGCAAGAGACGGTTCGACCCCCCGGTCCTCCCTCAGGATCGGCACGAAGAGCTGGGAGGGGATATCTTTTCCCATCTCCCTGAAGACCTTCATCAGGTTCAGCCTGAAGAGTTCATCGAACTCCTCCTGCGTCTCGGTCGTATGCTCGTCACCGTACCACCAGTTCCAGTCCGACCCCTCGGCGACATAAATCGATTTCCAAGCATCGCCGGTATCGGCGCCTGGGTTCGAGGCCTCGAACTCGACGAGTCTCTCCCGCGTATCGGAGAGATAATCCCACGCGAGATTGTCCTCCTCATGCCCTATCCAGATGCCATAGTTGGAGTTGATCCAGGAACCGGGATGGAGCCTGCCAAGAGCGTCCCCCTTTCCGTGCATGCCGATAAATTCGGAGACTGTCGTCGTCACGATCCTCTCATCCCTTGATAGCCCTTCATAAAGATGGAGGAAGAAATCGCGTCCGTCGTTCCTGAAATGTTCCCACGCGTTTTCTCCGTCGAGGATGATGGAGACAAGATGTGGTCTTCCTGAGGGCAGGCTGTCACGTATCTTCAGCAGCCTCCCGATAAGATCCGACGCGGCATTCTTAGGGTCCCACTGGGAATAGACGAAGCCGATGAGGTCAGAGAGCTGATGGTCCCTAAAGACGATCGAAACGTCTTCGTAGGTGTAAGGCTGGTAAAGGAGCGACGGCTCGACCATATTCCCCGCATTGTCTCTGAGCCTTTTGCCGAGCGATCCGGACAGGACTCCCTCATCCGTCGCCACCCACCGGATACCCTGCTTCGAAACCATGCGGAGCACTTCCTCGCTCACCGACCCCTCGGACGGCCACATGCCGGCAGGCCTGTAGTCGAAGACCTTCTCGAAATAATCGAGGCCCATGGCTATCTGTTTCGCGGCGTCTTCTGGATGCCTGAACCTGTGCCTGGGGAGGTTGACCCCGGGCATCGCAATCCTCGAAACGTCCGTATCACAGAGGAGAGGGAGTATAGGGTGGTAGAACGGCGTAAAAGAAAGTTCGACCTGGCCCGAGGCGGCCATCTCCTTATAGGTCGGGATGATCCTGCCGAGGATCTCCTTCTGCTTCAGAAAAAGGGTTTCCTTTTCCTCCTCGGTATAGCCGTGTCCCTTGTCCACCAGCCCGGTCAGGAACGCGTCGCGAGTCCTGAAGAGCGGATCGATCCAGCAGAGGTTGAAAAACACCTGGAGGTCGAGAAAATCCCCTTCGGAGAAATACTTGATGGCCCTCGGGAGATCGCTCTTGATCACGTGCGTTCCCCTCCTGACAAGCAGTTCGTAGTACCGGGGAAACGGCTTGATCATATTCTCCCAGTGTGCAAGGAAGAAATTCTCGAGCATGAAAATCTTGTCGTCGTCCCCGAGCTCGGAGGCCTTCTTCCTGCTGACGTCGAGGTAGAGGTCTTTGGCCGTGTCATCCACATAGTCGACCAGCTGTTCCAGCAGTGAGGGCACAAGATTGAAGTTCTGTCTGATCCGGGGAAAGTCCTTCAGGATCTCGACCATGTCCAGGTAGTCCTTGGTACCGTGCAGGCGGACCCACGGCAGGCGGTAGGATTCGGTCATGGGATCCTTGTAAAAAGGCTGGTGCATATGCCAGATCATGGCGAGGTACAGCGGATTATCTGTCATATTTGAAGATATACTCATCCGGCTTTGCCAGGCCGAATTCCTCGCGGGCCAGCTTCTCCTTGTAGAAGGGGTCGTCCTTCAGCATCTTGATCTGCGTGCGCAGTTCATCGTTCTGCCTGTTGAGTTCGACGAGTTGCGCATCGAGATTGCGTCTCGTCTTGTTCAGCTCCAGATAGCGGACAAGGCCCATGTCTCCGAAGACAAGGTTAATCGACAGATAAATGAAACTCAGGAGCATAAAGGTGAAGAAGATAAGTCTCTTCTTCTTCACCTCCGTGACAACCTGCTGCCTCAGAAGGTTGTTGTTCATTACCCCAGGTTATAAAATGCCCCGCGTCCCTTATAGACCGCGGCATCGGCAAGTTCCTCTTCTATCACCAGGAGACGGTTGTACTTTGCTACCCGTTCGCTCCTGGCGAGTGAGCCGGTCTTGATAAAACCCGTGTTGCAGGCAACCGCCAGATCCGCGATCGTCGTGTCTTCGGTCTCTCCTGAGCGGTGCGAGATTACAGCCGTATAGCCCGCGGTCTTTGCCATCTCGATCGCATCGAGGGTTTCTGTCAGTGTCCCTATCTGGTTGAGCTTGACCAGTATCGAATTCGCCACGCCTTTTTCGATCCCCTTACTGAAGATCTTCGTATTCGTCACGAATATGTCATCCCCGACAAGCTGCACCTTCTTGCCGAGCCGGCCAGTCATGGCGGACCAGCCCTCCCAGTCGCCCTCGGCGAGCCCGTCCTCGATCGAGAGGATGGGATATTTCGACGCTATACGATCGTAATAGTCTATCAGGTGATCAAACGAGACCTTCTTGCCCTCAAAGGTATAGAGACCCTTTTCGTAGAACTCCGAGGCAGCCACATCGAGTGCGATGAGAATGTCCTTCCCAGGTTCATACCCGGCCTCCCGGATCGCCTGGATCACGAGATTGATCGCCTCTTCGTTGCTCTTGAGATTCGGGGCAAAGCCGCCCTCGTCGCCGACCGACGTATTCAGCCCCTTAGATTTCAGGATCTTCTTCAAGGTATGAAAAACTTCCGCCCCAGCCTGCAGAGCAGCGGAGAAATCCGTTACCCCGGCGGGCATGATCATGAATTCCTGTATGTCGAGGTTGTTATCGGCATGGGCTCCGCCGTTGAGGATATTCATCATCGGCACAGGAAGGACCTTCGCGTTCGCTCCGCCCATATACCGGTAGAGGGGCTGCCCCGCCTCCTGGGCCGAGGCGCTGCAGACCGCGAGGGAGACGCCAAGCATCGCATTGGCCCCCAGCCTTTTCTTGTTATCCGTGCCGTCGAGTTCTATCATAAGGCTGTCGATCAGGACCTGCTCCGTCGAGTCGATCCCCCTGATCCTCGGCGCGATCTCTTCGAAGATATTCTTGACCGCCTTGCGGACCCCCTTCCCCATGTACCTCTTGCCTCCGTCACGCAATTCTAGCGCCTCCCGCTTTCCGGTCGAAGCGCCCGAAGGCACTGCGGCCCTGCCGACCGCCCCGCTCTCCAGATAGACATCAACTTCAACCGTCGGGTTCCCCCTGGAATCGAGGACCTCCCGTGCTATGACATCGATAATCTCACCCATGTGTGCCTCCTCCGTATAATGGTATGATTATAAATACTGACTGACCAGATTTTCCACCCGTTCCCCGTCAAGGGCCTTGCCGGTGAGCTCGGACCTGTTTTCGATATGCCGCAGCGTCGTTTCGAGATATATCTTGAAATACGCGATCTTGTCCATGATCTTCCTTGCCCCCTCGGTGATCAGGGCTTCTTTTGTCACCGCGTGCATCTCGCTGAAGAAGCGGGCAAATTCCTCATAATCGTCGTGCCTCAGCAGGCGGAAGGTGAAGCTCTCGAAATACACCATATAGCTTTTCAGTGATTCAAATGTGCGTGCAAGCTCATCAGGCCGTCCGGCCCGCGCCTCGATCATCGAGACAAAACGGTGAAGGACCGAGATATCCTCCCTGAGACGCAGTGACTGCTGCACCTTCGTCAGAAAATTCGAGAAGAGTTCCTCTCCCCGGATGCCCGGCTTGAAAAAGTCGGCCAACTGGACAATGCTCTGCTCAACCAGGTTCCTCAGTATGCCGTGGCTGTTTTCTATCTTCCCCCTGAAATGGGGGGTAGCCTTGCGGCGGTGTATATCCCGCAGTTCCTGGGAAAAGACGCGCCGGCACTCCATCGAAAACTGGTAGCTTATCGCATTAAGCAGCCCCTGCAGGTCAGGCTCCTTTATCTTCATGCCCGCTTTCTCTATATACGATTGAAAGACCCCGATCTCCGATCTCAGCAGAATCAGGATGATAAGGGAGGTATGCAGAGAAACGGACCTCCGTTCCGCAACGTCGATGAAGTTCAGGAACCGCATAAAGCGGAAAAGGTACAGGTAGATAATCGAGATATGTTTCCTGTATTCCCGGTTCCTGAGACCCTTGACGATATCCGAGATCTCGCCATTGCTGATCACATCGAATTCCGGGTGGAGGTCCTTTGCAAAGGGGTTGAAGTACCGGTTCTCGCGTATCTCCTTGTCGATCATATGCCCTATGTTCATGAACCCCATATAGGAGATGGTGCCGGACCGGAGGATGTCCGAGAGAACCCCTTTGAGGTTAATAAACGAGTCATACAGCAGATAGAGTCCCTTTTCCGGCGTATCCTGCCTGTAAAGATTCTCACGGAAGGAATCTCTGTTGCGCGTGGTCAGGAGCTTCGATTCGGCAAACTTCTGGAACCAGTACGCGTTCTTCCTGCTCTCCGGAATCACCACTTCCAGTATGCCGAGTATACGCATGATTGCGTCACGAACAGTGGTAAGCTCGTCGAAGAAATTCCTCGTCGTCAGATCATCATTTGAGGCCGTCAGGTTCTCGATCGTGAAAAAACGGTCGACCGCGCGGAGGAGCAGGTCGAGTTCGGCGAAGAGGAGCGCGTTCGCCCTTTTGGATTCCGCAACCCAGTCTTCGCCAGGTTCATTCCGGATCATATCTTGCCGTTATCCGCGCTATTTTTTGGGGACATGCACAGACTCCCCGTAAACGTCCTCGGCAGCCTCCAGAAGGCCCTCGGCGAGGGTCGGATGGGCATGGATCGTATGCGCAATGTCCCTGGCGGTCAGACCTTTTCGTATCGCAACCGCCATCTCGTGGATAAGATCCGAGGCATGGGGACCGATGATATGCGCGCCGACGACCTCTTCGGTCTTCGCGTCGGCAATGATCTTCAGAAAACCTGCGATCTCGTCGATAGCATGTGCCTTACCAAGGCCCCTGAACTGAAAGCGGCCGATCCTGATCCCGAGGCCCTGCAGCTCCGCCTCCTGCTGTCTCATGCCGACCGACGCAATTTCGGGAGAGGTGAAAACAGCGGCAGGTACTACGCGGCAGTCGAGCGTCATGTCCCCGCCCATGCAGTTCTGCGCAGCAATCCGCCCCTGGGTCGAAGCCACATGCGCAAGGAGCATCCCGCCGGTGACGTCACCGACCGCGTAGACACCCGGGACGCTCGTCTCCATCTTTTCATTCACGACAATCTCTTTACGGCTCCCGATCCGCACACCGATCGCCTCCGCACCGATGCCCTCGCTGTTGAAGGCCCTGCCGATCGAGACGAGCACCTTTTCGGCAACCAGTTCCCTGCCATCTGATAACCATGCATGGACTCCGTCGTCGCGCGCTTCAACCTTCGAAACCCCCGTATTCGTCAGAAGCCTGATCTTCTTTTTCTTCAGCTCTTTTTCGAGAAGCTCCGATATCTCCCTGTCTTCATTCGCCACCGCCCTGTCGAGCATCTCGACGACCGTCACCTCGGAACCAAGCTCCCGGAAGATACAGGCAAACTCGCAGCCGATCACCCCCGCTCCGACAATCAGCAGGCTTGAAGGTATCGCCGCCATATTCAGTGCCTCGGTTGATGAAAGAACTGAGCGCCCATCGAACGGCAAGGCCGGAATCCTTGCCGGCCGCGAGCCGGTCGCGATGATGAGCCTGTCCGCGTCAACTTCCCCCGGCGGTCCTTCAGCCCGGGTGACCGTGATGCGGTTCGGGGAGGTCATGACCCCGCGCCCCTGCATCAGCGTTACCCCCCAGCTTTTGAACAGCCCGCGAATGCCCTTCACCTGGGTGGCGACCACCCTGTTTTTACGGCCGATGATCTTCTCCATATTCGGCGAGACGCTGCCGGCGAGATCGATGCCATAGCGATCGAGATTTCTTGCCTTCGCCAGCAGATCGGTCGACGCGATCATCGTCTTGGTCGGAATGCAGCCGCGGTTCAGACAGGTGCCGCCGACCTCGGTATCCTCGATGACGGTCACCTCTGCGCCGAGCTGTGCGGCCCTGATCGCCGCAACATAGCCCCCGGGGCCTGCCCCGAGGACCGCGATCCTCACTTGTCTTCCTCTTCTATATACTTTTCGTATTCGGAAGAATCCATGAGGTCATCCGCCTCAGAGGGATTTTCTAGTTCCACTATCACAATCCAGCCCTTGCCATAGGGATCCTCGTTGATCACCTCAGGTGATTCAGAGAGGTCTTCATTCACCTTTACAATCTTCCCCGTCACCGGCGCGATCACCGCCGAAGTGGCCTTCGTTGATTCTATCTCCGAAATCTCGCTGTCGGCTTCGATCGAGATATCGGCCTCTGGAAGGTCGATATAGACGATATCTCCGAGCGCCTCCTGGGCATAGTCGGTAATGCCGATGGTCGCTTTCTTGCCAGAAACACGGACCCACGTATGTTCTTTGTGATATCTGAGATCATCCGGGTTCATGCAGCCTCCTTCATAGTTAGTGTATTTGATGAATACTTATCACAGGCTTTCTCCGCTTGTCAAGAACGGTTCAGCAAGGATTACGCATTAAAACTATAGCACCAAAATAACGACAGCACCAATATGGTGCCGGAAAGTCAAAATCTCGCCTTGCGCTGCAGTTCGACGAGCTTTTGCAGGGCCTCTTCCGGGCTCAGTCCGGCGGTATCAATCCCGGCAAGCTCCTCGGATACTGAATCGCCCGATGAAAAAAGGTCCAGCTGCGTCTTCTGCTTTTTCGTCCTGGACCTCGAGACCGCGAATTTGGGCTTGCCGCTTTCGTTCAGCTCTTCCTTTTCAAGGTTGCCCAGGACCTCCTTCGCCCTGCGCAGAACACTGTCCGGCATGCCTGCCAGCCGCGCGACCTGTATGCCGTAACTCTTGTCCGCCGGCCCCTCTTCGATCCTTCTGAGGAATATGATCTCGTCTCCCCATTCCCTGACCGAGACGTTATAGTTCTTTGCGCCGTCAACAGTCAGCGTCAGCTCCGTCAGTTCGTTATAGTGGGTCGCAAAGAGCGTCCTCGCCTTTATCTGTTTCAGGATGTGCTCGGCGATAGCCCATGCGATGCTGATGCCGTCGAACGTGCTGGTGCCCCTGCCGACTTCGTCGAGGATGATAAGACTCCTGACCGTCGCGTTGTTGATGATATTCGCCGCCTCGATCATCTCGACCATAAAGGTGCTCTGCCCCTTGACCAGAAAATCCGATGCGCCGATCCGGGTGAAGATCCTGTCGGCCGCGCCGATCGTCGCCGACGCCGCCGGTACAAACCCGCCCATCTGGGCCATGAGCACGATAAGGGCCACCTGCCTCATATACGTCGACTTCCCGGCCATGTTCGGGCCTGTCAGGATATGGAGGATATTCTCCTGCGTATCGAGAAGCGTACTGTTCGGAATGAAGCGGTCACCGGTCAGGACACGCTCGAGAACAGGGTGCCTGCCCTCTTCGATCCTGATCACTTCCTCTTCGACAATCACGGGCCTGGTGTAGTTATACCTCTTGGCGGTGACGGCGAGCGACACCAGCAGATCAACGGACGCCACAGTCTCCGACGACTTCAGAAGGTCTCCGGCAACCTGTCCGACCGTCCCGAGTATCTCCTGGAAGACGGCGTATTCGAGGCCCTTCAGCCTCTCCTCCGAGCCGAGGACCTTTGTCTCGTACTCCTTCAGTTCCGGGGTGACAAACCGTTCGCTGCTGACGAGAGTCTGTTTCCTTATATAGTCGTCAGGCACGAGGTCCAGGTTGGACTTGGTGATCTCGATAAAATATCCGATGATCTTGTTATACCCTATTTTGAGCGAGGAGATGCCCGTCCTTTTCTTCTCCCGCGCCTCGATCTCGGCAATGAGGTCCTTTCCCCGAACCGATATCCCGCGGATCGCATCCACCTCTGCGTTGAATCCTGATTTGATGATACCGCCTTCGCGGACCGTAGCCGGCGGACTGTCGACGATCCCCCGTTCGATAAGATCCGCGATGCCACTGAAATCCGCGATGGTCCCCGCCATATCCTTCAGTGTCCGTTCCTTCGAGGCCGCAAGCGACCGCCGCATTTTGGGCAGCGTGGAGAGCGACTGTTTGAGGGCAGCGAGATCGCGCGCGTTCGCCGTGCCCGCTGTCACCTTCGTGGCAATGCGTTCGATGTCCTGGATCTTCCTGAGTGACGTCCGCAGTTCTTCGAGAAGCTCGAAGTCGGAGACGAGATATTCGACCGCATCGTGCCGCTTCCGGATCCGGGAGACATCCGTGAGGGGCCTCAGAAGAA
>JAKAIE010000010.1 GCA_021814475.1 Nitrospirota bacterium | reverse complement strand
CCCCTCGGACCCGATGATATCCCAAATGCCGGTGCTGTCAAGATCGTCCTGGTTCCTGATGCGGTAAAGATCGATATGATAAAAAGGCGGGCTGACCGGATATTCGGCAATAACCGTGAAGCTGGCGCTGGTGAGGTCCCTTCCCACGATGCCGAAGGCGGAAGCAATGCCCCTGACCAGAGTCGTCTTGCCAGCGCCCAGATCGCCGTACAAGCAGACGATATCGCCGGGTTTCAGACGCTTGCCGATCTCCTTTCCTATCTCTTCGGTTGCGGCAGGGCTATTGCTTCTTACCCTCACCCATCGTACCTTTAATGAGATCTAACTTACCGATGATACCGATCAGGCTTCCGCTGTCGACCACGGGGATGAGATGGACTCCCTTTTCGTACATGATCGTGGCCACGTCCTGCAGGCTCGCATCCGGGCCAACGGTGATCACCTTCCTGGTGCATATCTCCGAGACTTTGGATGCGGACATCTGCCGTATCTCCTCCTCGACCGCAGAGGATTTCTCAAGGGGGATGAGCGCATCGAAGAGTCTCACGACTGTCGGGATGTGGAACCTCCGGTTCCTGCGAATCAGGTCGTTCTCGGTTACGATTCCAAAGAGGCCGCCATCCGGTCCGATGACCGGAGCGCCGCTGATGCCCTTCTCAAGAAAAAGCCTTCCCAGTTCCTCCACCGTCGTATCCGGGGACACCGTCGTTACCGTCGGCGTCATGATATCTCTGACTGTTTTCATTAATTTAACGTTTCCTTCCGGCCAGTTTATTCAGGGCGTTCACATAGGCCTTGGCCGCGGCGACGAGGATATCCGTATCCGCACCCTGCCCCCTCGCCTTCCTGCTGCCCTGCTCGAGCGAGACCAGAACCTCACCGAGCGCGTCCGTGCCCCCGGTGATGCTCTTGACCTCAAACTTCAGCAGCCTGCTCTTTGTCTTCGTCGCGGCGACGATGGCCCGGTAGACCGCATCCACCGGACCGTCTCCGTGTTCGACGCTGTCCACTGTCTTGCCCTTCACATCCAGCTTCAGTGCGGCGGTCGGCCTGCCGCTCAGACCGCTCGTGACCGTAAGATCAACCAGGCGGTATACCGTGGGTATCTTTCCGACGCCTTCGGAGACAAGGGCCTCGATGTCCTCGTCGTATATGTCCTTCTTCTGGTCTGCCAAACGTTTGAACCTGTCAAAGGCGGTCTCGATCTCCTCGGGGCTCAATTCATACCCGAGTTCCTTGATCCTCGTCTTGAAGGCATGCCTGCCTGAATGCTTTCCCAGGACCAGTTCGGTGTCCTTTAGCCCTATATCAGAAGGCCTGATAATTTCATAGGTCATCTTTTCCTTCAGCAACCCGTCCTGGTGGATACCCGACTCGTGGGCAAACGCGTTGGCGCCCACGATCGCCTTGTTCGGCTGAACCTGAAGGCCGGTGATGCGCGTCAGCAGACGGCTCGTCCTGATGATCTCCTTCGTCTTTATATTCGTCTTTGCCCTGTAGAAGTCCTTCCGTGTCACGAGGTTCATGACGACCTCTTCCATAGAGCAGTTTCCGGCCCTCTCGCCTATGCCGTTGATCGTGCATTCCACCTGGCCTGCCCCGTTGAGGATCGCGGCGAGCGAGTTGGCAACCGACAGGCCGAGGTCGTTGTGACAGTGCACGGATATGACCGCACTGTCACCGATCCTCTCCCTGATCGCCCGGATCAGGCTGCCGAACTCGTCCGGCGCCGTATAGCCGACCGTATCGGGGATATTGACCGTAGAGGCCCCTGCCGCAATCACCGCCTCGACAACATCCAGGAGATAGGGCACCTCAGTCCTGGTGGCGTCCATCGGCGAAAACTCGACGTCGTCGACCAGGCTGCGGGCAAACGTCACCATCTCGATCGAACGCTTCAGAGCCTCCTCTCGGCTCACCCTGAACTGATACTTTAAGTGGATGTCAGAGGTGGAGTGGAAGGTGTGGATCCGCCTTTTCGGAGCGTCCTTAATCGCCTCCCACGCCCTGCGGATATCTTCTTCCCTGGCGCGTGCAAGCCCGGCGATTGTCGCGCCCTGCACCTCGTTCGCGATACGCTTTACCGCATCGAAATCGCCCGGCGACGCTATCGGGAAACCCGCCTCGATGATATCCACCCCGAGCCTCACGAGCTGCCTGGCGATCTGGATCTTCTCCTCGACGTTCATCGACGCCCCGGGTGACTGTTCCCCGTCCCGAAGGGTCGTATCGAAAATCTTGATGACTCTCATTTACGCTCCTGCCTGACTTTCTTCCTTTTTCATGCGCATTTTTCGCATGTACAGGACGATATTCTCAATTATACCCCAAACAAGATACGCCATTGCAAAGATAAAAATCGCGGTGGAGGCATGGATGAGGAAGACAAAAAGGATGAGGACGAAGACGATCAACACCCAGAAAGGCTTCCTCTCCCTGAAGTCGATCTCCTTGAGCCCGTGGAATCTCAGGGTGCTCACCATCAGCAGTGCGAGTATGATGGTAATCACCGTGAAGAATATGTTTTTGTCCGGAGGACCCTGCCGTGTCTCATACACATAATAAAATATGACGATCGAGGCCAATATCGTTGCTGCAGCTGGAATCGGCATGCCCTTGAAGGCCTTCGAACTCGTGGAACCGGTCTGGACATTAAAGCGCGCGAGCCTGAGCGCACCGCAGGCAACGAAGAGAAACGCAGCGGCCCACCCAACCCTGCCAAACGGCATCAGTGCCCATTTGAACATCATGACTGCGGGTGCGACCCCGAAGGCGACAAGATCGGAGAGAGAATCCAGCTCCACTCCGAAGCGTGATGACGTATTCGTCAGCCGTGCGATCCAGCCATCAAGTCCGTCAAAGATATTCGCCAGGATGATCGACCATGCGGCATAGACATAATTTCCATTGATCGCAGACATAATCGCAAAGAAACCGCAGAACATGCCGCAAAGGGTGAGTCCGTTGGGAAGGAGGTAGACCCCTTTTTTGGGCTGTTTATCGGATCGTTCGTTCTCGTCCATGGTAACGTTACTGCCGCCATTCCGCAACGACTGTCTCACCCGCCCTGACCGCCTGGCCGGTCGATACCTTTATGATAGCACCTTTTGGAAGATACAGATCGACACGCGAGCTGAATTTTATCATGCCGTACCTCTCCCCCCTGCCGAGTTCAGCACCAGGTGCGACCCTGCAGACCGCCCTCCTTGCGACATACCCGGCGACCTGGCGGACCAGGATATCCCCATAGTGCGTCGAGAGGACCATCTCGATATTTTCGTTCCGGACCGAGGCCTCCTCCAGGTATGCGGCGAGGAACTTCCCCTTGTTATGAGATACGGTCTTGACTCTGCCGTCACACGGGGAGCGGTTCACATGCACGTTCAGAGGAGACATGAAGATGCTGATCTGCTGTACATCCGCATGCAGGTGCTTTTCCTCGCGACCCGGCCGTGCCACGATCACCCTGCCGTCCGCAGGCGAAACGAAGACATCAGGCCCCTGCGGGGCAACCCTGTCAGGGTCCCTGAAGAACCATAGCATAAATAAAAAGACGACAGCCGGGACCGCAGAGAAATACGGACCCGGCCATATGCATACGCCGGCCGCAATCAGGCCGGAGATGACGATGAACGGATACCCCTCAGGGGCGAATTTTGGCATGCCGTCAAGTGGCCATGAGCAGCGGTTTACTCAGCCCGCCAGGGACCGGGCATCTTCTTTTCATCAACGTATTGCTCATCACTCGTTGCCCTGCAGTCTACGCCTTTGACTTGTCGACGAGTTTGCCCTTCTTGAGCCACGGCATCATTGCACGGAGCCTTCCGCCGACCTCTTCGATCTGATGGGCCTCTCCCTTCCTTGTAAGGGCATTGAAGGTCGGTTTGTTCGCCTTGCACTCAAGCATCCACTCCTTCGCAAAAACGCCGTCCTGGATCTCACCGAGGATCTTCTTCATCTCGGCCTTCGTCTCTGCATTCACGACCCTCGGGCCCCTGGTAAGATCGCCGTACTGGGCCGTATTGCTTATCGAATAGCGCATATTCGAAATGCCGCCCTCATAGATAAGGTCAACGATGAGCTTCACCTCATGGAGGCACTCGAAGTATGCCATTTCAGGGGCGTACCCCGCCTCGACGAGGGTCTCAAACCCGGCCTGGATGAGAGACGTCACGCCGCCGCAGAGAACCGCCTGCTCGCCGAAGAGGTCCGTCTCGGTCTCTTCTCTGAAGTTGGTCTCGATGATGCCGGCCCTGCCGCCGCCGTTGGCCGACGCATAGGCAAGAGCGATGTCCTTGGTGTTCTTCGAAGGATCCTGGTGGACCGCGATGAGGCATGGCACGCCGCTGCCCTTCGTGTATTCGGACCTTACGAGATGGCCCGGGCCTTTCGGCGCCGCCATGAAGACGTTGGCATCAGCCGGCGGGACGATCTGTCCGAAGTGGATATTGAAGCCGTGCGCGAAGGCAAGATAGACTCCTTTTTTCATGAACGGCGCGATCTCGTTGTTGTAGATGTCCGCCTGATATTCGTCAGGCAGGAGGATCATGATCACATCGGCGATCTTAGCCGCATCGGAAGGGGTCATCACCTTGAAACCGGCCTTCTTCGCCTTGTCCCAGCTTGCGCCCTTCCTGATGCCGATCGTCACGTCCATGCCGCTTTCCTTGAGATTATTGGCATGGGCATGGCCCTGGCTGCCGTACCCCATGATGACGATCTTCTTCTTTTTCAGTATGCCGAGATTCGCGTCTTTGTCGTAATATACCTTTATCATTGTTTCCTCCTGGAATATTGTATTCAACAGCAGTGTATTATATTACAACGAAACGTTTTTTTCTATTTGCTTCAGTGCTGACGTGCGTGATACTGAAAGGTAGCCAGCATAGTACAAGACGCCTCAGCCCCATGGTGGCGATTCCGAGCGATACGAATATCCATGCTGAATTTGCTCATCAAGGGTAAAGGGACGGTAGGGATCGACAATATGCATCTTTTGAAAGGTCAGTTCCGGCTTCAGTTCAGTATCAGGGTTGCTGGTCCGGGTTGTCGTCATCCAGAACGGCGCGGATTTTTCGAAGCAGCGTATCCGGCGCCACTGGCTTGGGAAGATAGTAGGCTCCCTGGTCACTGATTCCCCTGCGCAGCATGATATCGTCCGAGTATCCACTCATGAACAAGGTCTTGATATCGGAACGGACGGCCCTGATGCTTTCGTACAATTCCCTGCCGTTTTTCTTCGGCATGATAACATCCGTCAGCACTATCCGAATGGCATCCTTAGACTCCAAAAAACGGGCCAGCCCCTCTTCCCCGTCTGCAGCCTCGATGACGGCATAGCCCGCGTTTTCCAGAACGAGCTTCAGTAGCCGTCTGACCTCGGCTTCGTCCTCAACGAGAAGCACGGTTTCATGACCACCCAACGCAGAGGACTCAGCAGAGGGCTCGACGTCGGGCTCGGCTGCATGGTATGGCAGGGCAATGGTGAAGGTCGTTCCCAACCCGGGCTTACTGGAGACATGAATCGTTCCCCGATGCTGGCTGACAATACCGTAGACGATGGCAAGGCCCAGGCCCGTGCCGCGGCTCTGTTCCTTTGTAGTAAAGAATGGGTTAAAAATCTTCTTTTGCGTCTCATCGTCCATGCCGGTTCCAGTGTCCACAACTGACAACAGCACGTAGCGTCCGGCCCGTTCTATACCCAGAGCCTCGCGATCGGCCTCGTCAATATCCTCCACGCGCGTTTCGATAGTGATGCGTCCTCCGTGCGGCATTGCGTCGTGTGCGTTCGAGGTGAGGTTCATCAGGACCTGCTCGATCTGTCCGCCGTCTGCCATGACCGTCAGCTCGCCCTCAGCAAGCACGGTGCGAAGCTCGACGTCTTCGCCGACGAGCGGCTGAAGGAGTTTATTGATGTCGCGGACGATGCTGTTCAGGTCAATAACCCTCAGCTGCATTGACTGTTTTCTGCTGAACGCCAGAAGGCTCCGGGTAAGCTTGGACGCCCGTTCGGCTGACGCGAGGACCTGGTCGATGTACGGCCTGTTCGGGTCATCGCTTCCTGTCTTCATCTGCAGGAGGCTTCCGTACCCGATGATGGAGGTGAGAATGTTGTTAAAGTCGTGGGCCACACTCCCGGCGAGTTGACCCACGGCCTCCATCTTCTGGGCATGCAGAAGTTGTTCCTCAAGTGACTTCCGCTGAGTGATGTCGCGCACGACTTCAATGCCGCCGACAATATTGCCCTCCGCGTCCCGCAGGGGGCTGGCAGAAACCTCCATGTGCAGCGTTCCCCGGTCGGTGACCGCGCTCGTCTCGTGGCGGTGCACCCGCCCGTCGGCGAAACACGTAACCAGAAGGCAGCCCTTACAGATTTGGTCGCGGTGCTGGTATGCCCTGTAGCAGACCTCTCCGACATGATCGCCCTGTTTTTCCCGGTGGGGTACGTTCTGGTACAGGATTCGAAATTGCCTGTCCTGCACCGTAATGCCATCGCCAATAGCGGACATAACGGCTTCGAGCTTGTTTCGTTCCTCCCGAAGAATCTTTTCCGCCCGCTTCCGCTCGGTGATGTCGCGAGCCACGGAGATCATGAACTCTCTGCCCGCAAAAGTGACGAAGCGCACGTTGATCTCGACCGGCAGCAACGAACCGTCCTTCCGGCGCTGTTCCGTTTCGATGACGGCCGAACCTGCGGCCTTCACCTTGCGGACCCAGTCACCCCATTCCTGAACACTCTTCACGTTTGCTGCAAATTCATAGATCTTCATACCAAGCAATGCGTCACCCGAATATCCGAGATTTGAGCAGGCCTTACCATTTACATACATGATTCCGGCCGTCTCAGGGTCCACAATGAAAATGGCATCGTTGGACAGGTTGATAAGAGTCGTGAACAGCGCCTGATCGTTCTGGATCAGAAGTGAACCGATGGGAGCTACGGCAGATGAGCGGCTCTGACGAACCGTTGCTTTCTTTTTTTTATCATTCATCGGCGGCAGTGGAATCTTTCCCGCGAGCCGAAGGCTTCGTGTGTTGCATGTCATGTTCTCCCGAGGCAGAAGTTTCCATATTTGTCAATTATAGCATTAGTATCTCAATGTTAATAGCGTGAATTTCAGCCGGTTATCTTTAATCGTTATATAAGAAATTCTGAAAAACCATTCGCACTTTCCCAAACAGTATTACGATTCAGGACAAGGTCTTGACATGAAAGATATTGCCATGGTAGATTCCGGCGTCCTGCAAAAAATATAACCATACCCGGAGAAGAGATGAAAATTGCGACCCTTCCGCTGTCACTTTTTCTTTTAGTTGTTATTGCGTGCCCCGTCTACTCACAGACTTGGACAGAAGTTTCCCCTCCATGGGGAGCAACCAATACAGAAGACGACGTCATGACGGTGTACAAATCCCATCTGTATGCGGGAACGCTAAATCCGGGAGGTGCGCAGGTCTGGCAGTATGATGGCACGCACTGGACAGATGTCTCCCCGTCATGGGATGCGGGAAATACGGAGGCCTGGTACATGGGGGTATACGGAACCGGTCTTTATGTCGGGACGGCAAATACAGGAGGGGCACAGGTCTGGCAATATGATGGCACGCACTGGGCAAATGTATCGCCTCCCTGGTCACCTGCCAATACAATTGCTGAAAGCCTGTCCGCATACGGATCCAATCTCTATGTCGGCACGTACAATCCGGGAGGCGCGCAGGTCTGGCAATATACCGGGACAGGCTGGACAGATATATCGCCTCCGTGGGATACGGCAAATCTGGATGCATACAGCATGACTGTTTACGGCGGCAGCCTGTATGTGGGGACCTCCAATGCCGCAGGGGCCCAGATATGGAGATATAACGGGACGAGCTGGGCAAATATCTCGCCTCCCTGGTCAGCCTCAAATATGCTTGCGCCTTCTATGGCTGCAGCCGGCCCCTATCTTTATGTCGGGACGTTGAATCCCGGAGGCGGACAGGTCTGGCGGTACAATGGCGCATCCTGGACAGAGGTGACACCTCCGTGGAATGCTGCCAATGCGGATGCCTTCAGCATGGCGGTATACAACACCCGCCTGTATGTGGGAACCGCCAATGCTGGTGGCGCGCAGATCTGGCAGTATGACGGGTCAGGCTGGACGGATATTTCCCCACAGTGGGGAGCTTCCAACACACTTGTTCCTTTCATGGCCGTCTACGGAAACAATCTCTATGCCGGAACGCTTAATGCCGAGGGTGCCCAGGTCTGGAAATGGCAGCTGTTCGCCCTGCCGGTTCCCGCCGTGGATAAATGGGGGATGATAGTCTTCATGGCGATGGCAGGACTGCTGGCTGTTCGCCATCTGAAAAAACGCCGGACTGTTCAATAAAACATTTTCGGAACACTGCAATGACTATTTAACGGGTTCTACCTGATGCCTGTTTATAGACTGCACATCATCGCTGTTTTCATTAGTCTGCTCTGCCTGGCCACTGCAATGGAAGGCAAGGTGACCGCTGCGCGGTCAGATGCCGGCCTGATTCGGCTGGAAAAGAAGATTCATGCCCTGTTGAACAGGGAAAGGGCGAAACATGGCTTGGCCGCCTTGTCACTGGATGCAGACCTTCAGGGCATCGCACGGAAACACAGTCAGGATATGGCCCGGCGCAATTACTTCTCCCACGACGATCCCGAGGGCAGAAGTTTTTCCGACAGATACAGAGCCGCGGGCTTCGAATGCCGGGTCAGGACAGGCGGTGCTCTCTGTACAGGCGCGGAGAATATCTCTCAGTTTTATAGTGATGCTGCATTATTGCATGAAGGCGGCGAGACAGTCCTGGACAGTTCGGCCGAGGATGCCATCGCGAAATCTGTTGTCAGGGGATGGATGAACAGCAGGAACCACAGGGAAAATATCCTGGCGCCCTACTTCAGGAGGCAGGGAATCGGAGTCGCGATCTCCGCCAGTGGTACCGTTTACGTGACAGAAGACTTCTGCTGAAGAAGCAGAATGCAGTTGCCGGGAGAACATCCGGCTGCACCAGGATATGCTATAGTTGCCTCATAACACTATACAGGAGGATTCCATGAAGAGATTTTTGTCAGTCGCCCTGTTTTTCCTGCTCGCCTCACCGGTCTTTGCGGATGACATACGATTCAGCGTCGTCGAGGTGAAAGATTCACGCACGACGGGTCAGTTCTTCGCAGGGCTCGATCTCAAATTAAGGGCGATGGGCGATATCATCGCCGATGCAAAAGGACTGAAGATCGATGTCACAAAGGCGTTGGACGACACTGGCCGGGACCTCCTGAAGAAAGACGGGCAGAAGTGCGAGGAATTCACGAAACCGGATGAAAACAACACCAGCCAGGCCGACATCGAGCTTAAACTGAAAAACCCCGCGCGGAAGGCCGCCGTTGTCAGGGAGGTCGCAGGGGAGATAAGCGTCTTCATGCCGAAGAGGGACCCGAACGCCACTGCGACAGTCAAGGCCTTCGTCACCCACACGGGAAAGCCCATTGAGGAGAAGGCGTTGAAGGCTGCAGGCGTCGGACTCTCCGTGATGACAAAAAAGCAGTTCGACGAGTTCAAGGAACAGCAGAAGAAGGAGGTCAAATCAAAGGAGGGGGAGATGGTCAGGGAGTTCGGCGAGGCCATGACCAAGGCACTGCAGTCCCTCTTCGGCGGCTTCATGGAGATAGGCGAAAACAGCATAATCCTGGACGTCACCGACCCCGGCAACAAGGTGGTCTCGATCGAGTTTTCCGATGCGACAGGAAAGGCCCTCAGGAGCGGCTCTTCCATGAAGACCGGAGACATTCGCGTCTTTGAATTCAACGAACCGGTGCCGCAGGACGCACAGTTGACGATCTACCTGGCCACACCGAAGTCCATGGTGAAGATGCCGTTCAGTATCACGGACATCGCACTACCATAAGGCGATTACACAGGCGTTTGCCGCAGGGCTCAGAGCCTTCCGGACCTGATGATCGAGATGATCAGCCAGATTCCAAGGACAAGGGCGAACCCGAAGGCGCTGAAACCGAGGACCGACATGCCGTGATACTTGGGGCCAACGCCCATCGCGTGCATGATCGCGGAACTGAGCAGGATCGCGCTGATGATCATACTGAAGGAAATCCTGTTGCTGGAGCGGTCCATATCCCTGATGAACCTGTCCATACCGATATGCGTCATCTTGACATGTAGGTCGTCCTTCAGGACCTTCCTGATGATCTGCTTCATCTGCTTGGGGAAGAGGACGAAGAAATCGCTCACCTCCATCACGTTCTTTCTCGCCCTCTCGTAGACCCTGGACGGCCTGACCCTCTCGCCGATGATCTTCGAGGCATACGGCTCTGCAGCCGAGATGAAATCGAAATCAGGGTCGAGTTCCCGCCCAAGGTTTTCGAGTATCAGCATCGCCTTATTCACCAGAATCAGGTCGGAGGGCACCTTGAGTTTGTGTTTAATCGCGATGCGGGTGACGGTGTCCATATATTCGGCAAAGTTCAGGTCTTTCAGCGCCAGCCCGTAGAGCGGTTCCAGAAAATCCGCCAGATCGGCCTTGAATTCTCTCCGGAAGAGGTCGAAATCAGCATGCTCAGGGACGAGACCGAGTTCGATATACTGCTCGATCAGCCGGTCGAAGTCTTTATGGATAAGGGCCAGAAAGGTATTGGCCATCGTCTCGCGCATCTCTGGCGTCACACGCCCGACGATGCCGAAGTCCATAAACCCGATCCTGCCGTCCGGCATCGCAAATATATTCCCGGCGTGGGGGTCGGCATGGAAGAAGCCGTCTTCAAGCACCTGTTTGAAATACGCATCGACACCTATCCGCGCAAGCCGCTTCCGGTCCAGACCCATACGCGTGATCCCTGCGATGTCGTCTATCCTGACCCCTGGAACACGTTCGAGCACGAGTACACGGTCGGTCGAATACTCACTGTACACCTTCGGGATCAGGACGTCGGGACTCTTGTCGAAGTTTCGCCTGAACCTCATGCAGTTTCTCGCCTCCTCTGAAAAGTCGAGTTCCTTCCTGACGGTGCGAGAGAATTCATCGACAATGCCCGAGGGGTTGAAGAAGGTGCTCTCGGGGATATACTTCTCCATCAACTGCGCGAGCGAGGTGAGGATATTGATGTCGGTCTCGATCTGCTCTTCGATCCCCGGACGCTGGACCTTGACGATGACGTCGCCTCCGTCTCTGAGCTGTCCCCTGTAGACCTGGGCGATCGAGGCAGCAGCTACCGGCCGGTCATCAAACTGGGAAAAAATATCCCTGATCGACGACTTGGTCTCGGAATCGATTATTCCAATCGCATCGGCGGTGGGAAAAGGGGGGACATCGTCCTGGAGCTTCTTGAATTCGTCCGCAAACTGCCTGGTCACCAGGTCCGGCCTCGTGGCAAGGAGTTGAGCGAGTTTGATGAAGCTCGGTCCCAGTTCGGCAAAGGCCATCCTCAGGCGTTCCGCAGAGGTGGGACTTTTCAGGGGAGGCCACTGTCCGAACGACCTGAGTCTTTTCCGGAAGGGAACAAACCGGCTGAGATGCAGCTGATCAATAAGCTTCCCGAAACCGTACTTCAGCAGAATATTGACAATCTGCCTGACCCGATTTACGTTCTTGTATGTTCTCCTTAGCCTCAGAAGGGTGAGAGGCATCTAAAGACTACCCTTTTTACTCCTTGGGGCCTTCGAATTTCGACAGTCTTGCTGCAAGTTCATCAACCTTCGCACTGAGCTTATCAAGGTCCTCCTTGGTCGAGATCCTTATCTTGTCAACAGCCCCGGTCACCGCCTCGTTAAGGCTCTTTGTCAGGTCCTCCGTGCTTTTCTCGGCCTTTTCTGACCATTCCTTCACCAGTTTCGCACCCTGGGTTTCACTCAGCTCGCCCTTTTTGACAAGATCGTCTATGAACTCCTTCACCTTCTCCTGCATCCCGAGACCGGCAAGCATCGCACTCCTGATCATATCAAATACCGACATGGTAAACCTCCTGAATCCGATTTTCCTGGCACGCTGTCCCGACTGCACTGCAGTCACTGTTCCGCGTACTCTGCATACATTATATCAGGGAACTGTCGATTATAAAACATATTTGCCGCATATTTACCAAAGTATAATTCGCCAGGAAAAATAAGACTATTTTGGCCACGCCCGGGGAAACCGCTATTTTGTGTGATAAGATTTAGCTATGGAGGCGACACCATATGTTTTCTCCGCATTGATGGAGGCTGTGGAGGGTTGCACTAATTTTAAGCGCACAGGAGACTGTTCATGCAGAACAGTCCTCACCGGAAGGAGGAGATCATGTTGGCAGGATTCAGCATCGTGCCGATCGGAACAGGCAGCAGTATCGGCGATAAGCTGGCAGAGGTGATGAAAATCGTCGACGCCAGCGGACTGCCCTATAAGATCAACCCCATGGGAACGGTTGTTGAGGGGGAATGGGACGACCTCATGAAGCTGATCAGGAAATGCCATATGGCGACCCTGAAAAAGGGGGAGAGGGTGCTGACCACAATTACGATCGATGACCGGGAAGGCATGACCGGCAGGATCGACGCCAAGGTAAAATCCGTCGAGAAGAGAATAGGGAAGGCGCTCAAAAAATAACGGGAGGAATTATTATGGAAATACCGCTGCAGATCACGGCAAAAGACATGGAACTCACCGACGCAATCAAGGCCGACATCACCGAAAAGGCGGAGAAGCTGGACAGCTATTATGACAGGATAATGCGCTGCAGGGTTGCTGTGGAATGTCCAAAGAGACACCCCCATGAGGGGAAACTCTATGATGTACATATCTACATAACAGTCCCGGGCGGTGAAGTGACGGTAAAACATGCGCCAAACGAAGACCTATATGTCTCCATACGGGATGCATTTCAGGCCGCAAGGAGAAGGCTCGAAGACTTTGCCCGCGAGCAGAGGAATGACGTGAAAACCCATGAGGAGCAGCCTCAGGGCGTCATCGGCAAACTATTCACGGACAAGGGATACGGCTTTCTCGAGAGGCCAGACGGAGTCGAGGTGTATTTTCATGCGAACAGCGTTGTCAACAGAAATTTCGATGATCTGAAGGTCGGAATGAAGGTGCGCTTTGCACAGGAAGACGGGGTGAAAGGTCCTCAGGCAAGCACGGTGAAGGTGAAGTGAGAGTGACACGGCCCGGCCAGCACAAGGCGTTGACCGGGCCATTGATAAGTGCTAGAGGCTGATCAGCAGACGAGTTTCGGGCCGTGGCCCGTGCATGCACACCGGGCATTGAGAGCGAAGATCTATTTCACCTCGCCGACAAGAGAAAAGACCGATTCCAGCGCCTTGTCCAGCTTCGCGAGGTCTTTCGTGCCGCCCTGGGCGAGATCGGGCTTTCCGCCGCCCTTGCCTCCCGCCTCCGCCGCAACATGCTTCAGGATGTTGCCCGCATGATACTTCCCGGCAAGGTCCTTCGTCACCATCGCAACTATCGAGGCCTGATCATCCTTCACGGACGCAATAACCAGTACCCCTGACCCGAGCCCGTCGCGCACGCTGTCGGCCATAGTCCGAAGGTCTTTGCCGTCCAGCCCGTCGACCCTGCAGGAGATCACCTTCACCCCGTTGACGTCGCGGGCCTTCTCGATTATCCTGCCGGAATTCTCTGAGGCCGACCTGCCCTTGAAGCCCTCGAGCTCCTTTTCGAGCTGCTTCAAGTCAGCCATCACCTTCTGGAGTCTCTCGGCAGGACGGTCCGCTGTCTTCAATATCTCGGAGACCTTTCTGAGTTCGTTCTCTTCGGACCTCAGATAAGAGATCGCCGTCTTTCCGGTCACCGCCTCGATCCTCCTGATTCCCGATGCCACGCTTCCTTCCGAGAGTATCTTGAAGAGACCGATATCGCCTGTCGCATGGGCATGAGTCCCGCCGCAGAGCTCCGAACTGATATCCGGGATAGCGACAACCCTCACCTCGTTCCCGTACTTTTCACCAAAGAGGGCGGTCACACCGGATTCGATCGCTTTTTTCGTTTCCATGACGGTCGTGGTCACCCCGATGTTCCTCAGAATTCCCTCGTTCACCTCGTCCTCGATCGCCTCGATCGTGTTTCTGTCGAGCGAGTCGAAGTGCGTAAAGTCGAAGCGGAGCCTCTCTGACGATACGTAGGAGCCCGCCTGCTTCACATGCCCGCCCAGCAGGTTTCTCAGGGCGGCATGGATCAGGTGGGTCGCGGTATGGTTTCTCATCGTCGCCGCGCGTCTCTCAGGATCGACCTCAGCGGAGACCTCCATCCCGGGCTGCAGCTTTCCCTTCTTCACGCGTACCTTATGGAGATGATAGCCTTCGACCGGCTTCTTCGTGTCGAGCACCTCGGCAACGCCGGATTCAGAGAACAGCTGGCCTGAATCTCCCACCTGGCCTCCGGACTCTGCATAAAAGGGTGTGCGGTCGAGAAGGACCTCGCCCTCTTCTGCCGGACCGAGCGTCTCCGCAGGGTTCCCTTTGCGCACGATCGCGAGCACCTTCGCCCCGGACTTCATCGTCTCATATCCGGTAAATGCCGTCGGGCTGAACTTCTGCATCAACTCCTTGTACACAGGCGCAACGGCAGCCTCTTCGGCAGACCAGGAGGCACGGGCCTTCGTCTTCTGCGCCTCCATCTCCTTATGGAATCCGGACTCGTCGATCGACATGCCGTTTTCCTGGGCAACATCACGCGCAATATCGAGTGGGAAGCCGAAGGTGTCGTACAGTTTGAAAAGCTCCGCGCCGGGGATCTCGCTCCTGCCGTAGTTCCTGACCTGCCCGATCACGTCGTTGAGCAGCTGGAGACCCTGTTCGAGGGTCCGGTTGAAACGTTCCTCCTCCATCCGGAGGATCTTCTCGACCCGTGGCCTCTCGTCCCTGAGTTCGCTGTAGGCCCCGGCCATAGCCTCTTCAACCGAACCGCAAAGTTTATACAGCACCGGTTCCGGGATATCTAGCGACTTGGCGTACCGGGCCGCCCTCCTGATGATGCGCCTCAGGACGTAACCTCTGCCTTCGTTCGAGGGTGTCAGTCCTTCAGAGAGCAGGAAGGTTATCGAACGCATATGATCCGCGATGACCCGGATCGCGGTATCGGTCTTCAGGTCCGCATGGTACTTCTTGCCCGAATGCCGGCAGATGGCATCGACTATCGGACCGAATATATCCGAATCGAAATTATTATGCTTCCCCTGGAGGACCGAGGCGAGCCTCTCGAGGCCCATGCCCGTATCGATGCTCGGCTTCGGCAGCGGGTTCAGCGTCCCGGACTTGTCCCTGTCGAACTGCATGAAGACGAGGTTCCATATCTCGAGATACCTGTCGCAGTCACAGCCTACCGCGCAGTCCGGTCTGCCGCAGCCTATCTCGGGCCCCTGGTCAATAATGATCTCGGAGCAGGGGCCGCAGGGACCGGTATCACCCATCTGCCAGAAGTTGTCCTTTGCCCCGAGTCTGACCACTCTCTCTGCGGGAACTCCGGTCAGTTTCACCCAGAGGCCGGCCGCCTCGTCATCGTCCTCATACACCGTTGCCCAGAGCTTATCCTTCGGGAGCCTGTATACCTCGGTGAGCAACTCCCATGCAAACTCTATCGCCTCGCTCTTGAAATAATCGCCGAAGGAGAAATTGCCGAGCATCTCGAAGAAGGTATGATGACGGGCTGTATGTCCGACATTCTCCAGGTCGTTATGTTTGCCGCCCGCCCTCATGCACTTCTGGCTCGTTGCCGCGCGGCGGTACGGTTTAGTCTCCTGCCCCAGAAAGACGGACTTGAACTGGACCATGCCGGCATTCGTAAAGAGCAGCGTCGGGTCGTTTCCCGGGATCAGGGACGAACTCTCCACAACCTCATGCCCCTTTGACCTGAAATACTCAAGAAAGGTGTTTCGTATCTCACCACCGGTCATTGCAATAAACCTACCTCTGTTGCAGCAGCTATCATGATCAAGCCTCCTCGTCAATATCCGGTTCATCGTCCGGATCGTTCATCGCCTTGCGAATAAGGCGGGCAGCATAACCCTTGCGGGCCAGAAAATTCCAGAGCCGCTGCTTCTCCCGGGGCGTCTGCGGAACGCCGGACAGCCTCGTTCTTTTCCCTATCAGTTTCCGCAGGGTACTCAGCTCCTCGTCTTCGTCATACTCCATTACCGCCTCGGCCAGATCCCTGCCGACCCCGCGCCTCTCGATAAAAAAACGGGCGGCACGACACCCAAGCAGTTTCCCTTCTCTGGCCTGCCTCATGAGTCCGGAGGCAAGAACCGCGTCATCAATAAACCCCGCGTTTCTGAGATCAGCCGTGACCGCTGCGATGACATCGGTACCATACCCTTTCCGCGTCAGCCGCTCCCTCAGTTCCTTTTCGCTCCGGCCACGGTAGGCGAGAAGCCTCAGTGCATAGCGTCGGGCCTCAGGTGCCGAACCGGTCAATCTTCATGTCATCCCTGGACGCGGCCTGGGGCGAATCATAGGTGAGGTCGCTCGTCGACTGGATGCCTTTCACCTTCAGAGAGAAGTCGTCAGGGTTGGTCGCGCGTCTGAGGGCCTCCTCATACGTAATATATCCCGATTTGAACAGGTAGAAGAGCGACTGGTCGAAGGTCTGCATGCCGTAGTGTATAGCTCCCTGGGCGATGATATCGTTGATCGACTTCGTCTTGTCGGGGTCCAGGATGCAGTCCTTGATCGTCGCGGTCGCAATCAGTATCTCGACCGCCGGCACCCTGCCCTTGCCATCGGCCCTCGGAACGAGCCTCATAGAGATGATGCTCTTCAGGACCGAGGCCAGTTGCATCCTCACCTGCTTGTGCTGATACGGAGGAAAGACAGAGACTATACGGTTTATAGTCTCTGTCGCATCGATCGTATGGAGGGTGCTCAGGACAAGATGTCCTGTTTCGGCCGCAGTCAGCGCTGTCTGAATAGTCTCGAAGTCGCGCATCTCGCCGACCAGGATCACGTCGGGATCCTGCCTCAGCGCGGCGCGGAGCGCCTTGCTGAACGACTCGGTGTCATTGCCGATCTCTCGCTGGTTGACGATCGAGCTCTTGTCCCTGTGGAGGTATTCGATCGGGTCTTCGATCGTCATAATATGTTCGGTTTTGTTCGCATTGATGTTGTCGATCATCGACGCCAGCGTCGTGGATTTTCCGCTGCCCGTCGTGCCGGTGACAAGGATAAGCCCCCGCGACTCCAGGGATATCTTCTTGATGATCTCGGGCAGGAACAGTTCTTCCACCGTAGGGATCCTCATTGCAATAACCCTGAACACGAGGCCGATCGTGCCACGCTGTATAAAGATATTGCAGCGGAACCGGCCGAGACCCGGGACGCTGTACGCCAGATCGATATCGTTACGTTTTTTGAAGGTCTCTCTCTGCGCCGGGCTCATCACGGCAAAGGCAATCTTGAGAGTATCCTCCTGGCTCAGCCTCTTTGCGCTCGACAGGGGCGAAAGATTGCCGTCTATCCTCATAATCGGGTACGAACCCACCTTCAGATGGACGTCCGAGGCCCCCATCGAATGGGCCGTCTTTAAGAGTTCATTGATATCCATGATCTTCTCCTGAACACCGCGATGCTATTTTTTAAGGTTGACCGCCTCGATGATCTTCGCTTCTATCTCGGCTGCAGTCTCGGGATTCGCCTTGAGATACTCCTTGACGTTGTCCCGGCCCTGACCGATCCGGTTTCCTCCGTAACTGTACCAGGCGCCGCTCTTGTCGATGATCCCCCGCTCCGCGCCGAGATCGACGATCTCACCCGCACGTGAAACACCTTCGTTGAAATATATGTCGAATTCGGCCTGTTTGAACGGAGGGGCCATCTTGTTCTTGACCACCTTCACCCTCACGCGGCCGCCGATGACCTCCTGGTTGTCCTTTATGTTTTCGATCCGCCTGATGTCGAGCCTCATCGATGAATAGAACTTCAGGGCATTGCCTCCGGTCGTGGTCTCCGGGTTTCCGAACATCACGCCGATCTTCATCCTGATCTGGTTGATGAAGAGCACGGTGGTATTCGATTTAGCGATCGCGGAGGTGAGTTTTCTCAGGGCCTGGCTCATCAGCCTCGCCTGGAGTCCGGGCAGGGAGTCGCCCATATCCCCTTCGATCTCGGCCTTCGGCACAAGTGCCGCGACAGAATCGATGACGATAATATCCAGCGCGCCGCTTCTTACGAGGTATTCGGCGACCTCAAGCGCCTGTTCTCCCGTATCGGGCTGGGAGACCAGCAGGTCGTCGATATTCACCCCTATCTTCTTTGCATAGGTGATATCGAGCGCATGCTCCGCGTCGATGAATGCGGCCGATCCTCCCGAGGCCTGAGCCTGGGCAACGGTGCTCAGCGCCAGGGTCGTCTTCCCCGAGGATTCAGGCCCGTAAATCTCGACCACTCGTCCGCGGGGAAGTCCGCCAATGCCCGAGGCGATGTCCAGTGTGAGCGACCCGGTCGAGATCGACTGGATCCCCTCCAGCACCTTGTCCTCTCCGAGCCGCATGATCGAGCCCTTTCCGAAATTCTTCTCGATCTGGGATATTGCCATCTCGAGCGCCTTCAGCTTGTCCTTGTTCTGTTCCTTGCTCTGTTCCTTAGTCGACATCATTACCCCCCATTAACGGAATATCCGCCAGACAGGTATATACCGGTCCCGCAGGCCTGAGTTCACTCTTCATAAGACGCACTCCTCTCACTTCGAAATCTCCGAACATTATATTTCCCGACTCACGTACGGAATTCACCAGATCGGCGATCCTCCTGCCGGTCTTCACCCTCCCGATCGTCAGATGCGGCCGGAAAGGCCGATCCTCAGCAGGGAACCCCGAGTCCGCCAACCCGAGTTCAATCTCTTTCTGCAAAGCGGTCAGAACAGTGGATTCCGCAATGCCTGCCCAGACAACCCTGGGATGTCTCCCGGACGGGAATGAATCCAGTCCTGCTATTTTAATATAAAAGGGAGCGTAATGGGACACTTTTTGGGAAAGCACCCTCTGTGCCTCTCCGATACGCGACTCCTCCGTGTCCCCGAGAAACTTCAGCGTAATGTGGATCAGACCGGGGTCCACCCATTTTACATCGGCGCCGGAACTCCTCAGTTTCCAAATCGCCTGGCCGATTGCGAGACGGAGCGCTTCGGGTATTTCTATCGCGATAAAACATCTTATTCCCATGAATCGATCACCTCTAGGAAGAACCGGAGAGCCTCGAGCGCGGCCCTCCGTTTGATCTGTTCACGCCCTCCCGAAAGTCTCAGCGTCCTGCCCGAACTGGAACCCTCCCTGGAGCAGGAGATATACACAAGACCGACAGACTTTCCCTCGACCGTATCGGGCCCTGCCACGCCGGTCGTGGCAAGCCCGAAGGTGGCCCCGCAGACCTTGCGCACACCCTCGGACATCGCACCGGCGGTCTCCTCACTGACGGTCCCATAAGCGGTCAGGGTCTGCCGGCCCACCCCCAGCGCCAAGTGTTTCGCCTCGGCCGAATAAGAGATTACCCCCAGGGAGAAAAAACGGGAGGCGCCGGCGAGGTCGGTTATTGCGTTGGCGATAAATCCGCCGGTGCACGACTCGGCAACGGCAAGAGACTGGCCCCTGTCCGTCAGCCTGACAGAAATGGCCTGTATCACTTTCAGAAAATCGTCTTCCACGCCTGCAGTACCAGGTTTGCACCTATCCCCGCCAGGAGGTCGTCCGTCATGATGCCCAGCCCCCCCTTGAGCCGCGATTCAATCTGGCGGATGGGAAACGGCTTGAGAATGTCCAGGACCCGGAACAGGACAAAGGCCGGGGCGATATACCAGGCTGTCTGCGGCAGGAAGAGGACGGATACAGCCATGCCGACCACCTCATCGATAATTATATGACCACTGTCCTTCTCTCCGATCGCCTCTTCTGCAACACCCGAGACAGCAACTCCCGCGATAAATCCTCCGGCAACACAGAGAAGAAGGAAGCTGTCCGGCACCCTCAGGAGCAGCAACAGGGCTGCCCCCACCGCGCTGCCCCACGTCCCGGGAGCGGGAAGGTAGCCCACCAGACCGAGGGTCGCTACCTGTTTGGCCAGAGAATGGCTGAAGGAATGACCGCTCACGTACCCCTGCGACAGGACCTTTTAGTCCTCAACTATTTTATAGGAAAAAGCGATCTCTGCGGAGCCTTCAAGGGTCGCCTTGACTGAACAGTATTTGTCCATGGACAAATCCACCGCCCGCTTGACCGCATCTTCCGAGAGCCCCTTCCCTTTCACGATAAACTCGATGCTGATATGCGTATACTTTTGGGGATACTCCTCGGCCTTTTTACCATCAACGCGTACTTCGAGTCCTGTCAGCTTCTGTCGCTTTTTCTTCAGCACAGAGACGATATCCATGCCGGAGCAACTCCCGACGCCGACCAGGAGGAGTTCCATCGGCCTCATACCGGTGTTCGCGCCCCCAAACTCCGCATCGGTATCCATGACGATCGCATGGCCTGTCCCGGACTGCCCGACAAACTGCATTCCATTTGTATATTTGATCACTGCTGTCGGCATGTTGAGCCTCCTCGTTGATCTTCTGCTACAGCTGCTCTTCCTGCAGCAGCTTGTACTCTATGCTGTCCACCAGGGCCTGGTATGACGCCTCGATGATATTTTCTGACACTCCGACTGTACCCCAGCGGTGCTCGTGGTCTCCTGACTCGATGAGGACCCGCACCCGGGCCGTCGTCCCCTTGCCTGCCGTCAGCACCCGGACCTTGTAGTCGAGAAGCCTTACGTCCTTCAGCTGCGGATAGAAGTTTTCGAGAGCCTTCCTTAGCGCATTGTCCAGTGCGTTCACCGGACCGTTTCCTGTCGCGGCCGTATGCTCTATATGACCGCCCACCTTCAGCATGATGGTGGCCTCGCTCAGCGGCTCCTCGCCCTCTTTCCGCTTTTCGATGATCACACGGAACCCGATCAGGTCGAAGAAACGCCTGTGGAGACCGAGTTCCTTCTTCATCAGAAGCTCGAAAGAGGCCTCTGCCCCTTCGAACTGGAAGCCGAGGTTCTCCAGATCCTTGAGGCTGGTGACGATCGCCTGCAGCTGTGCCGAATCACCGTCGATCTTCAGGCCGAACTCCTCGGCCTTGCGCAGGATATTGGCCCTGCCCGCCAGGTCCGAAACCAGGACCCGCTGGGAGTTGCCTACAAGATCCGGACGGATATGTTCATAGGTTTCGGGACGTCTGCGGATGGCGCTGACGTGTATGCCGGCTTTATGCGCAAAGGCGCTGTCGCCGGTAAATGGCTGTCTCTTGAAATGCCTGATATTCCCTATCTCGTTGACGAACCGGGAGACGTCCCGGAGTTTTCTGAGCTGTTCTGGCATGATACACTTCATGCCAAGCTTCAACTGGAGGTTGGGGATGATCGACACGAGGTTTGCGTTTCCGCACCTTTCACCCAAACCGTTAATCGTGCCCTGGACCTGGACTGCTCCCGCCCCGACCGCAGCAATGGAATTCGCCACCGCACAGTCTCCGTCATTATGCGCATGGATGCCGAGCTGCGTCCCGTGCCCTTTCCTGATCTTCTTCACGATACCGGCAATGGCGGACGTCATCGTCCCTCCGTTTGTGTCGCAGAGCACGAGACAGTCCGCACCGCCCGCCTCGGCGGCAGACAGACACTTTGCGGCATATTCCGGATTATGGATATACCCGTCGAAGAAATGTTCCGCATCGAAGAATACCGTAGCCACATGCTTCTTGAGGTATGCCACGGAATCGTGGATGACATCGAGGTTCTTCTCCAACGGCACCTTCAGCGCCTCGGTCACATGAAAATCCCAGGTCTTCCCGAAGATCGTGACCGCAGAGACACCGGATTCGACAAGGCCTTTCAGTGTCTCGTCCCCGGCTGCCCTCTTCCTCGGATGGTGCGTGCTCCCAAAGGCAACGAGCTGCGAGTTCTTAAGCTTCAGTTTCCGCGCCTTTTTGAAGTATTCGATATCCCGGGGATTCGAGCCGGGCCACCCGCCTTCGATATAATGGACGCCGAGTTCATCCAGCTTTTCCGTAATCCTGAGCTTGTCCTCTACCGAAAAAGAGATGTCTTCGGACTGGGCGCCGTCCCGGAGGGTCGTGTCGTAAATCTCTATTTTATTCATCGCCATCGTTTCAAAACCCCGATCTGCTCCCGGTTCCGGGGAGAGGATTGCAGGATCCTCATGACTGTGCAAGGCCGAACGACTCGTGAAGGACCCTGACTGCCAGTTCGGTAAATTTCAGGTCTATCAGGCAGGAGACCTTGATCTCCGACGTACTGATCATGAAGATATTTATGTTGTGGTCTGCAAGCAACTGGAACATCTTCGCGGCAACGCCCGAGTGGGTTCGCATGCCCACGCCGACGATCGAAACCTTGCTGATGTCTTCCCTGAGGTCAACGCGTTTTGCCCCGACTTCACTGCCGATCGAGCGTGCGACCTCGACAGCACGCTTGGCATCCGTCTTCGGCACCGTAAAGGAGATGTCCGCAAACTTCCCGTCGCTGCTGATATTCTGCACGATCATATCGATGATGATATTTGACGAGGCGATGGCATTAAAAAGGCGGGCCGCTATACCCGGCTTGTCAGGCACGTCGACCACAGTGATCTTCGCCTGGTTCTTGTCATAGGCAATTCCCGACACAACAACATCTTCCATATCTTTATCCTCCTCAACCACGAATGTCCCGGGATTATTGTTGAAGCTCGACCGGACGACTACTGGCACAGTGTATTTCATCGCGAACTCTACCGACCTTGTCTGGAGCACCTTCGCCCCCAGGCTTGCAAGTTCCAGCATCTCTTCATACGAGATCTTCTGGAGTTTTCTCGCCTCCGGTACGATATTCGGATCGGTCGTATAGACGCCGTCCACATCGGTATAGATTTCACAGAGATCGGCCTTGACCGCGGCAGCGACTGCAACCGCCGACAGGTCCGAGCCGCCCCTGCCGAGCGTAGTCACATCCGTCGCCCCTTCGGTCACGCCCTGGAACCCCGCTATCACCACGACGTACCCGTCGTCGAGGGCCTTGATGATGCGGTCGCCCTTTATACTCGATATCCTGGCCTTTGTGTGGACTGTGTCCGTGATGATGCCTGCCTGCCTGCCGGTCAGCGATATCGCCTTGTGACCAAGGGCCTCGACGGCCATCGCGGCCAGTGCGCTCGTCACCCGCTCGCCCGAAGACAGCAGCATGTCCATCTCCCTCTCCCCTGGCCGCGGCGAGATCTGGTTCGCGAGGTTTATGAGTTTGTCCGTCTCGCCCGACATTGCCGAGACCACCACCACCACTTTATTGCCTTCTTTGGCGGTGTTCACCACCCGCGCGGCGACCGCCTTGATCCTCTCTACACTGCCGACGGACGTGCCGCCGTATTTCTGCACTATTAACGCCAACATCTCCTCCAGATTTGATGAATTAGACAGCCTTTGCTTCAGAAAATCCCTCCTTCCCTTCCATTGCCAAAGGGAGGAATAATACCCCTCTTCTGCAAAGAGGGGCGAGGGTGATTTTATATTATCAAAATTATATGCGTATGAAGTAGTCCATCAGGGTATGGCCCTCTTTGAACACTAAAACGTCGTCTCTGCTGACGATCGATTCGTCATAGACCGCCCCTGCATTATGCCTCTTCTCCCTGCTGTCGTAAATGATAAAAGGGACAGGATCATCGGAATGTGTCCTGATCTCTATCGGTGTCGGATGGTCTGGCATCACAAGGATCCGGTGGTCGCCGAACCTCCCGGCCCCCTCCATTACGGTGCGGACCACGATGCTGTCAAAATCTTCGATCGCCTGCACCTTGTCCTTGTACTTGCCGGAATGGCCCGCCTCGTCAGGGGCCTCGACATGAATATACACAAAATCAACGAGCTCCAGGGACCTCAGGGCCTCTTCGGCCTTGCCGATATAGTTGGTATCGATATATCCCGTCATTCCAGGCACGCTCAGGATTTCGAACCCTGCATAGATGCCCAGCCCTTTCGTCAGGTCGACTGCCGAGATCAGCGCCCCCTTCAGACCGTACTTCTCCTCGAATGTCGGCATGCTCGGTCTCCGGCCCTGGCCCCAGAACCAGACGCTGTTCGCGGGGTTTTTACCGTTCTTCACCCTCTCCCTGTTCAGAGGGTGCGGCTCAAGGATATCGACCGAATCTATCATCAGATGCCTGAGCGCCGCCTCTCCGTCACCGACCGGAAGGTACTCGGCGATCTCCTTGCCCAGGATATCATGCGGAGGCACGCATTCAATATCAGCAGGGCCTCCCGACCATACCATGAGATGCCGGTAGCTGACTCCGGGGTAAAACCTCATCTCCGAGGAACCCAGTGTCCTGTCAACCTCCCGTATCAGTATCGACGCCTCGTCCGTGGATATGTGACCGCTGCTGTAATCCTCCATGATCGCCCTGGTCCGGTCCCTGTTATATTTCAGGGTGACGAGGTTGCAGCGGAAGGCGACGTCGTCGTCCTTCAGCGTGACACCAATGCTGGCCGCCTCAAGAGGCGCCCGGCCGGAGTAATACCTGGCCGGATCGTATCCCAGGATGCTCAGGTTCGCGACGTCGGAACCGGGGTGCATCCCCTCTGGTATCGTATGGGCGCGGCCCACAACTCCCAGCGACGCAAGCCTGTCCATGTTCTCCGTCTTAGCGTGCTGAAGGGGAGTCTTTCCGCCAAGTTCCTTCAGCGGCCTGTCGGCCATTCCGTCGCCTATAATCACGATATATTTCATGACTCTTTCCCTGACACTGTCATTATTCGACGATATCTCCCTCTGCCATCTCGACCTCAATGCCCTTTTCCTTCAGCCAGCGCACCCCTTTTTCGAGGTCAGCCTCTTCTCCTTCGAGTTCAAGGATCATCTCTCCGACCGTCTCGGTCACCCGGGCGCGGCGGATGTTCGGCATGATATTGTACTGTTTGGCCATCTGAAAAATTACCGGCTCCTTTATCAGCTGCTGGGGAAAGGTGAGTTTAACCCTCTTCTTCATGATACCTCCCTGCCGTCTCCGCCGGCAATCGCGGGGACGATCGAGACCTCGTCACCATCCTTGACCACCGTGCCTTCGGCGCTCAGAAACCTGATGTCCTCTTCGTTGATGTAGATGTTGACGAACCTGCGTATCTTGCCGTTTTCAGATATCCGCTCGGCGATGCCTGGATATGCCTTGTCGAGTGTCTCGACCAGTTCAATGATCGTTCCCGCCTTTCCTTCGACCTCTTCCCTGCCCTGGGTCAATCTCTGAAGCGGGGTAGGAATTCTCACCGTGACTGCCATCTGTTATCCTCCTTGAGCGGTAAGGCTCCGCTCTAATTCAGCCTCTGTTTATATTTTTGAGCGCTTCTTCAAAGGAAGCAAGGCTCGGCTTTATATAATGCGGACTCAGGGTATGCCCCTGAAGGGATTCCTGGGTCTTCAATCCGTTGCCGGTAATGCAGATGACGGTCGATTCGTCGCGCCTTATCTTCCCCGACTCGATCATCTTTTTTGCTGCAGCCAGGGTCACTCCGCCAGCCGTTTCGGCGAATATCCCCTCGGTCCGCGCAAGAAGCTTCATCGCATCGATGATCTCCTGATCGGTGACATCCTCCGCATAGCCGCCGGTCTCCCTGACGACCTGCGAGGCATAAAACCCGTCCGCAGGATTTCCGATCGCGAGGGACTTTGCAATCGTATTCGGCTTTACCGGCCGTATGACGTCGGTACCCTGTTTGATTGCCGTCGCGATCGGCGCGCAGCCGGCTGCCTGGGCCGCGTATACCTTCGTCCGAAGCTCGCTGATGATACCAATGTCCCTGAACTCCCTGAAGCTCTTCCAGACCTTTGTAAGGAGCGAACCGCTTGCGCATGGGACGACGACATTGTCGGGAGCCCTCCATCCGAGCTGTTCGACCACCTCATAGCCGATCGTCTTCGAACCCTCGGCATAAAACGGCCTGATATTGATATTGACGAACGCCCACCGGTACCTGTTGGCGATCTCGCTGCAGAGCCTGTTGACGTCGTCGTAATTGCCGTCGACTACGACAAGGTTCGGCTCATAGACTAACGAGGCAATGATCTTGCTCGCCTCAAGCGTCGCCGGGATAAAGATAAACCTCTTGAACCCCGCCTTCGCCCCGTGGGCCGAGACCGAATGGGCCAGATTGCCGGTCGAGGCGCATGCCACGGTATCGAACCCGAACTCCATCGCCTTTGTCAACGCGATCGAAACAACCCGGTCCTTGAAAGAAAGCGTCGGATGCACAACGGTGTCGTCCTTGATATACAGTTCCTCCACGCCGAGGACCTTTGCAAGGTTACCGGCCCTGACAAGCGGCGTAAACCCGGAGTCCAGGCCTGCCCGGGGGTCGCCGTCAACCGGCAGAAGCTCGCGGTACCTCCAGAGGTTCTTCCCCCTTTTCTCTATCGTCTCCCGGCTTATCGCCCCTGCGATGCCTTTATAATCGTATGCCACTTCGAGGGGGCCGAAGCAGAACTCACAGACATATATCGGTTCGACGGCGTACAGTCTGCCGCATTCCCTGCATTTAAGACCTGTTACGTGTCCCATAACGCCACCTCCCCTTACTAAAATATGCTTATTTTACTTCATATCGGAGCATAATTAAAAGACGAAAACGGCACACGGAACGGCCTGCTGCGGATTGACAACCGCAAATGGCCTCTGATAGCATTACATACGGAAAACACCTCAATGTCAAATACCGGCTCCCCTTATCCGCCATCCCGGCCAGTCCGGGATCCTTTTTGCCCGCCGGCCTCCCGTCCGGCGGACGCGTCGTTCACGCAGCCCCATTATGGCACGACTCACCCATAGGCGCTCGAAAAAAGCCGGACTTCCTCCGGGGTCCCTCGTGCATATAGGCGAAAAGAAGCGCGATGAGGTGCGCATCACGG
This sequence comes from Nitrospirota bacterium, assembly GCA_021814475.1. Lineage (GTDB taxonomy): Bacteria > Nitrospirota > Thermodesulfovibrionia > Thermodesulfovibrionales > UBA6898 > PALSA-1316. The sequence continues at coordinate 22,895 of JAKAIE010000010.1, read as the reverse complement.
TGATCGATTACGATCCGGAGGGCGTTCAGGAAAAGCAGATCACGGTCATCGACGAATGCTTCCTCTTCCGGGAAAAACCTTCGGTCACCTGGATCAACGTCGATGGCCTTCATCAGCCCGAAATCATCCAGAAGCTCGGCGACTGCTACGGGTTTCATCCCCTGGTTCTCGAAGACATACTTAACACAGGCCAGCGGCCTAAGCTGGAGGACTACACGGAGTACCTTTATATCGTGCTGAAGATGCTCTACCCGGATGCAGCCGGCAGGGGAATCGTCATCGAGCAGATCAGCCTGGTTGTCGGGGACAATTTCATCATCTCGTTCCAGGAAGGGATCGAGGGCGACGTCTTCGGACCCCTCAGGGAGAGGATCAGTCATGACAAGGGCCGGATCAGGAAGATGGGTGCCGACTATCTCGCCTATTCACTGATCGACGCGGTCGTCGATAGCTATTTCGGCATCCTCGAGAGGCTGGGCGAGGAGATAGAAGATACCGAGGACCGTCTCGTCTCTGATCCCGTTGCCGAGACCCTGCAGACCATCCATTTTCTGAAGAGAGAGCTGATCTTCCTGCGCAAGGCGGTCTGGCCCCTGAGGGAAGTGGTAAGCGGCCTGGAACGCGGCGAATCGCCCCTCATGCGGGATACCACCAGGATATACATGAGAGACGTATATGACCATACCATCCAGATCATAGAAACCGTCGAGACCTTCCGCGACATGGTCTCCGGCATGATCGACATCTACCTCTCCGGCGTCAGCAACAGGATGAACGCCATCATGAAGGTCCTGACGATCATCGCCACGATCTTTATGCCGCTGACCTTTCTGGCGGGCGTCTATGGGATGAACTTCAAACACATGCCGGAACTTGATTGGCAATGGGGATACCCGGCGCTCTGGGGTGTAATGATCGCGATCGGCATCACAATGCTGATATACTTCAGGAGAAGGAAATGGCTTTGAGCCTTTAATATGAATAAGGGAGAATAATGGAATACATCAAGACTTTTTTCGATATCTTCATGCACCTCGACACGCACCTCAACACGATAATCCAGAGTTACGGCGCCTGGACATATGCGCTCCTGTTTCTGATTATCTTCTGCGAGACCGGACTGGTTGTCATGCCGCTGCTGCCCGGCGACTCCCTGCTGTTTGCCGCGGGGACCTTCGCTGCGCTCGGCGCTCTGGACATCACCTGGCTCTGCCTTATCCTCGCTGTCGCCGCGGTGCTCGGCGATACGCTGAATTACTGGATCGGCCATCTTATCGGTCCGAAGGTCTTCAGCGGGGAGCACGCGCGGTTTCTCAACAGGGAGCACCTTGACCGTACACACACCTTCTACGAAAAATACGGAGGCAAGACGATAATCTTCGCCCGGTTTGTTCCGATCATCCGGACCTTCGCGCCATTCGTCGCCGGCGTCGGCAGCATGACCTATTCCCGTTTCATCCTGTACAATCTGGCGGGCGGAGTGGCCTGGATCTCGATCTTCGTCGTCGGCGGCTATTTCTTTGGGAACATACCGGTCGTCAGGAGAAACTTCACCCTAGTCATCATGGCGATCATCGTAGTCTCGGTGATGCCCGGTGTCATCCAATATCTGCGCCATCGATACCGCCCGTCTTCCTAGGCGTGGTATTATTGGGGTAACGGGACATACGTGTCATGAAGGCACAGATCGAAGATCTCAGAAAAAGGGTCGTCCTGACCGCTGGACTGATTATCCTGATCATCTCGTTCGGGACGGTCGGGTATACCTGGATCGAAGGCTGGCCGCTCTTCGACTCGCTCTATATGACGGTCATAACCCTGACGACCGTCGGATACCGGGAGGTCCATGACCTTTCGCGGGAAGGCCAGATCTTCACGATCATCCTGATCACCGGCGGCGTCGGCACAGTCTTTTACGCGCTCAGCACCGGCGCGAAGATAATCCTGGAAGGCGAACTACAGCAGATATTCGGGAGGAAGAGGTTGGAAAAGAAGATCAAGGAACTCAGGGACCATTACATTATCTGCGGTTTCGGAAGAATGGGTAAAATCATATGCAGGGAACTGCAGGAAAAGCGGCTCCCCTTTGTCGCGATCGAGAAGGACCCCGGTATCGTCACGGAAAGGGAGGACTTCCTGCTCTACCAGGGAGATGCAACAAAAGACGAGGTACTGAAGGAACTCGGCATAGACAAGGCGCGCGGGCTCATATCAGTCCTGCCGACCGACGCCGAAAACATGTATGTCGTTCTCAGCGCAAGGGGGCTGAACCCCAGGCTCACAATTGTCGCCCGCGCCGGAGAAGAGGGCTCGGAACAGAAGCTCATCCGGGCGGGCGCCGACCGGGTCGTATCTCCCTACCATATCGGAGGACTGAGAATCGCCCATACCGTGCTGAAACCTGCGGTCGTCGATTTCATAGAATTTGCCACCAACAGCGGCAATATCGATCTTCAGATGGAAGAGGTCGTCATCGGGGAGGGGTCGTCCCTCGTGGGCAAAACGCTGGATGAATGCGGTTTTGGAAGGGATCTCGGCATCATCGTCGTGGCGATAAAGAACTCCTCGGGAGAGATGCGCTTCAATCCTACCTTCCGCAGCGCCATAAACTCCGGAGATACGCTGATCGCCCTCGGTGAGACGTCAAAGCTGAAGATACTGGAAGACCTGGCGGCAAGACAGGGATCAGTCTAGAGCAGTTTCGAAAAATCGGCGAGTTTCAGGGCGACGGACCAGATGCCCGACAGGAGCGCCAGCCGATTGTTCTTTATCTCCTCATTTTTATCCATCACGAGCACCTTGTCGAAGAAGTTGTTCACCGGTCCGGTGATCCCCGCTAGGGTCACAAGACCTCCCGCATAGTCCCCCGCGTCCGTTTCGGCAGAGTTCTTCTGTCTGATCTCCGAATACGCACTGAAAAGGGCCTTCTCTTCGTCCTGGACAAGCAGGTCCTCCCTGACCTCCGGCAGCGCCGTCTTAGGGATGATATTGTTCACGCGCTTGATTGCAAGGAGAAAGTCAGGATAGACCGACTCTGCCCTGAACTGCCTGAGCGCCCCAATCCTGCCGACGACCTCGTTGAGCGGATACAGGCGCGAAAGAGGCAGCATCGCATTGACCAGGTCCTGCTCAAAACCCATTGAAGAGAGGATGAAGTCGATCCTCTGCTCCATGAAGGCCGAGATGGCGGCTGAGGTCCCCTCTTTTATCTTGATACCGGAGAGAAAGCCGAGCGCCTTTTCAAAGATCTCCCCGAGGGTGATTTCATATCCCCGGTCGATCAGGATAGAGACGATGCCCATTGCCTGCCTCCTCAGCGCAAACGGATCTTCCGATCCGGTAGGTATCTGGCCGATGGCAAAGAATGCCGCGACATTGTCGATCTTGTCGGCAAGGCTCACCAATGCCCCCAGGTCCGAGGCAGGCAGCCTGCCTCCGAACGACTTGGGCAGATACTGCTCCTCAAGAGCAGCCGCTATCTCGGGCGGCTCCCCGTCATTCATCGCATAATACTTGCCCATGATGCCCTGGAGTTCAGGGAACTCCCTGACGACCCCAGAGATCAGATCCGTCTTCGAAAGCAGGGCAGCCCTATAGACAGGATCCGACAGTGCCGGGTTGACCTGCGCCGCCAGAAATGACGCAACCCTAACTATGCGTTCCGTCTTGGCGTGAAGACTCCCGAGGCGGTCGTGGAAGGTCACCTTCTTCAGATCCTCAACCCTGCCGGCGAGCTTCTTCTTCAAATCGTCATAGAAATAGAACTTCGCATCGTCGAACCGGGCCTTGATGACCCGTTCGGCCCCGACCCTGACGTTCTCGCTGTTCTCCGCGCGTGTGTTGCTGATCACGACAAAGTTATTGACGAGCCTGCCGTTGACATCCTCTATCGCGAAGTATTTCTGATGGTCCTTCATTACCGTGATCAGAAGCTCCTTCGGGAGCCTCAGGTATTCCTGGCTGAATCCGCAGAGGACGGGGGTTGGATATTCGACGAGGAAGCTGACGAGACCGAGGAGGTCTTCGTCCATGACCGGCTGCCCGCCCGACTTCGCCGATATCGCGACAATCCCCTCACGGATCACGCTCTTTCTTTTTTCCTGATCGAGCACGACAAAATTGTTTTCGAGCACACTCAGGTAGGTACCCAGATCCTTGATATGGAACGATGCAGGGGAGAGGAACCGATGCCCCCGGGTTATCCCCGCACTCTTTATACCGCCTATCTCGACAGGAATGATCTCCGTCCCGAATATGCTGACGATCCAGTGGATCGGCCTGACAAACGCGAAATCACCGCTGCCCCACCGCATCGCCTTCGGAAATCTCAGGGATAATATAATCTTCTGCAGGACCGCAGGCAGGACCCTGTCCGCCTCAACGCCCTTTTCATGCACCACCGCCGCGACATAGTCGGCCTTGCCCTTCTGCCTGATCACGAGGTCTGAGGGGGAAACCCCGACGGACTGCGCAAAGCCGGTCGCCGCCTTCGTAGGATTTCCGGCATCGTCGAAGGCGGCCTTCTTCGAAGGACCGAGGACCTCGCGGGTATTGTCCGTCTGCATGGCCGAAACCCCCTGCATCAGCAGGCTGAGACGTCTCGGTGTCGCATAGGCCTTTATGCCTTCGTATGGAATCCTGAACTCGCTGAAGACCGCGGCCGCGATCAGTTCGAGATCGGAAATAGCTCCGGGCAGAAACCGCGCGGGGATCTCCTCGGTCCCGATCTCAAGCAGGAGCGGCAGGCCTGTGGTCGTCGGCTCAACGGTCATTTATCGTTCCTCAGGAGCGGGAAGCCCATCTCCTCGCGCTGCCGGTAGAAAGCCTCGGCCGCATGTTTGGCCAGGTTCCGGACACGGGCGATATACTTGGTCCTCTCGGTGACCGATATCGCGCCCCGCGCATCAAGAAGATTGAAGAAATGCGAGCACTTAAGGCAGAACTCATACGAAGGGATGACAAGCCCCTCCTCGTTCAACCGCAGGGATTCCTTTTCAGAATCATCAAAGTTGCTGGCCAGGAGTTCCGCATTCGAATAGTCGAAATTATACTTCGAGCCTTCGACCTCCTCCGCGTGATGCACATCGCCGTAGGTCAGGTCCTTGTTCCATTTCAGCTCATAGACGTTGTCCACTCCCTGGAGGTACATCGCGATCCTTTCAAGGCCGTACGTGATCTCAAGTGACACCGGTTTCAGGTCGATGCCGCCGACCTGCTGGAAATAGGTGAACTGCGTCACCTCCATGCCGTCGAGCCAGACCTCCCAGCCGAGGCCCCAGGCGCCGAGCGTCGGAGACTCCCAGTCGTCCTCTACAAAGCGGATGTCATGGTGCACCGGCTCAATGCCGATCGCGGCAAGGCTTTCCAGGTAAAGCCCCTGGCTGTCGGCCGGGGACGGCTTGATTATGACCTGGTACTGGTAGTAATGCTGCAGCCGGTTCGGGTTTTCCCCGTACCTGCCGTCGGTCGGCCTCCTTGATGGCTGCACATAGGCCACCTTCCACGGTTCAGGTCCTAGCACCCTGAAAAATGTTGCAGAATGAAAGGTGCCCGCCCCGACCTCGATATCATAGGGCTGAAGGAGAAGGCATCCCTTCTTCGACCAAAAACTCTGAAGTGATTGAATTATATCCTGAAAATACATAGTTATTGTTTCTTCCCGTTGAGTTAAAAATCTTAATGGATGCCGGCGTTGTTTGTCAATGAGAGGCAGATACCTCTGTCACGCCCCCGACCCCTCAGGGAAGAGGTGGCGGTGCCGATCTCTATGGTATCATTAGAGTCTCATGGACGACCTCGCAAAAGAATATGTCATATCGTTCTTCAGCAAGTCGCTGCAGCTGCACGGCGACAGGCCGGAGGCTGTCCGGTGGACGCCGCCGGGACAGATCATTCACTACAAATGCATGCTCGACATCGCCCCTTCGATCGAGGGTGCAACCATCCTTGATTTCGGCTGCGGCAAAGGCGATTTCTACGGCTTTCTCAGGGACAACGGGATCACCGTATCGTACACAGGCTTCGATATCAACCCTGAGCTGGTCGCCCTAGCCCGGCAGAAATATCCGGAAGTTCCCTTCTCGGTCTTCGATATCACCCGCGATGAGCTGACCGCCGATTTCGACTATATCTTCCTCTGCGGTGTCTTCAACCTGAAAGTCCAGGGTCTGGATGACCTTATCAGGCTGACTCTGAAAAAACTGTTTCCCCATTGCCGCACGGGGCTCGCCTATAACGGGCTATCGGCACATGCCCCGCACAAAGATTTCGAACTGCATTATGTCTACCCCGGGGATATGCTCAGTTTTGCGATAGAGGAACTTACGCCCGCCGTCACCCTGCGTCAGGACCGCCTCTTCCACGACTTCACCCTCTTCGCCTATCAGAGGAGCAATCCGTTTCCGGACGGCTGGACGAACAGTTCATTCTGAAGTAAGCCTCAAATACGCTACAGCGCCTTATTCCTCAGCGGCATGGAGGATATTCATCAGGACAGCGCCCAGCTCTGCCAGTTTATAGGGCTTCTGGATAAACCCTGCAAGCCCCTTCCCGACAAAACGCTGAGTCACATCCTGCTCGTCGTAGCCACTGGACATGATTACCTTCACATCCGGACTGATCCTCTTCAGTTCGCGGAACGCCTCTTCGCCGTCCATATGCGGCATTGTGAGATCGAGCATCACGCAGCTGATTTCCCCTGACCGGGCACCGAAAAGTTCCAGCGCCTCCCTGCCGTCACGCGCGATCAATGTCCTGAATCCCAGTTCTTCCAGCATCTGCCTGCCGATAGCCCTGACCGTCTCTTCGTCGTCCACAAGCAGTACAGTCCTGCCGGCCCCGATCCGCTCCACGACCACGCTCTCTTTATTCATACAACCCCCGCGGTCGGCGCTGGCCGGGAGCAGCACCTTGAAGATGCTCCCCTTTCCGGGCTCGCTCTGTACCTTTATCGCCCCCCTGTGTCCGCGTATGATCCCGAGGACGGCCGCAAGGCCGAGTCCCCTGCCGGTAAATTTTGTAGTGAAAAATGGGTCGAAGATCTTCGCCAGCTCGTCCTTCCCGATGCCGCACCCTGTATCTGCTATCTCCAGGTAGACATAGAGACCCTCCTCAAGATGCTCGTCCAGCCATGTCTCGGCAAGGTAGGCGCGGTCACAGTCCGCGGCCCCTGTGGTGATCGCGATGGTGCCGCTGCGGCTGCCGATAGCGTCGGAGGCGTTGATGACAAGGTTCATGATCACCTGGCGCAGTTGTGTAGCATCGCAGTCGACAGGCGGCAGACCCTTATGCAGGTCGAACCTGAGGACCGCGTTCTTCGATATCGAGACTTCGAGCATATGGGTCATCTCCGCTATAATCGCATTGAGATCAAGCGTCTCAACCACAAACCTGCCCTTCCCGGAATAAGCGAGCATCTGCCGGGCAAGATCGGCCGCCCGGCTCGCGGCACCCTCGATCTCCCGGATGTTTTCACGCCCCGGGCTCACGGCGCTCATGCGCAGGAGCGCCAGTTCCGCATGCCCGAGAATCGCGGTAAGGATGTTATTGAAGTCGTGGGCTATACCGCCGACAAGCACGCCGAGGCTTTCGAGCTTCTGCGCGTGAAGCAGCCGGGCCTCGAACTTCTTTCTGTCCGCCTCGGCCTTTCTCTGCTCGGTGATATCCTCGACAACCTCCATGAATCCGCTGAAGCCGCCTTCATCAGAATTCAGGGGAATGGCCGTAATCCGGACGGAGAGACGGCTCCCGTCGTCCCGAACGCCTTCCGTCTCGATGCACGCGGGCCTGCCCGTTTCCATGCACGTTACACCTGGACAGTGCGGACATACAGCGTCACGCTTTTCGAATTCCCTGAAGCAGTTTTTGCCGATAAGCTCCTCGCACGTCTTGCGGAACAGGCCTGCCTGGGTCGTGTTCGCCACGACGACCCTGTGGTCCCTGTCGATGATCGTAATGCCGAGAGGCAGAGTATCGACAAGTGTCCTGTACCGGGCGCCGCTCTCCTTGAGTGTCGCCTCGACCCTCCTGCGCTCAGTAACGTCCGTGTAAATGGTTGCAAAGCCCTTCACGTGCCATGGGATCACCGATATCTCGAAATTGCGGCCGGTGGCCTCGGAACAGGTTTCGAAGCGAAAAGGGCATCCGCTCAGCGCCACGTCGGCATACTCCTTGAGCCAGGGCGCCTCCTTAGTGCCATAGACAGAGAGGGCGCTCCGGCCCACGAGGGAGTCTCTGTGGACCCCAAGCATCTTCTCGAACCGGGGGTTGACGTCAACGATTTCGTAATCCACTGCCCTGCCCTCGTCGTCAAAGACAAGACGGTGCAGGGCTATGCCCTCGAGCATGTTGTCGAAGAGAGAGAGGAGGTGGTCTCCGCCGGCCCGGGCTCCCGCGTCAGGTCCCGAGGGGACTTTGCCCGTAAAAGAATCGCAGCCTCCGGCATCTTTCATATATCGTCACCCCCAAATGTCCGTGTAATTGAAAAAGGATACCACGAAGGCATTCTTTTTTAAAACAACGGGAAAAAGTTACAGACCGCTCCTGAGCACCCTGCCGCCCAGTCTGCCGGTCGTGCGACCTTCCGAAACAGCCTCGACACCGTTGACGAAGACCGAATGGATACCCTCCGACTGACGGAAAGGGGCGCCGAAGGTCGCCCGGTCAGTGACTCCCGAGGGATCGAATATCACCATGTCGGCAAAATATCCTTCCCTGATACACCCCCTCTTCTTCAGGCCGAAGGTTTCGGCCGCAAGCATCGTCGACTTGTGGATCGCCTCCGGCAGGGAGAGCAGGCCTTCCTCCCGGACATATCTGCCGAAGAGCCTCGCGAAAGTGCCGAATGTCCTGGGATGCGGCTTGCCGGCTGCGGTCGGCCCGTCGAAGCCCCTTGATGAGCTGTCAGAGCCGATCATGCAGAACGGAAGAGACAGGAATTTACGGAGATTCTCCTCGCTCATCGACATGAAGATCGCACCGACCCTGAGACGTTCTTCGACGATAAGCCTGAAAAAGGCCTCCATGCCGCTGACAGACAGGCGGGCAGAGATCTCTTCGAGCGTCTTTCCCTCCATCCACCTGTTCTTCTCGGACCCTATGCTCGATACAATAATTTTTCCCCAGTATCCGGGTCTGCTGACCTGTGCGCTGATCTCTTCTTCAATCCGCCTTAGCGCAGAGGGGTCGCAGAGCCTGCGCAGTTCTTCATCGTTGCCGCCGTCAAATACCCATGGAGGAAGGATAGAGTCAAGATCCGTGGACGAGGCGATGTACGGATACCGGTCGCAGGTCAAGCGGAGTCCCCCCCCCCGCGCCTCATGAAGCCTCCGGATCACCTCATCCGCCTTATGCCAGTTTGCCTCTCCCGCGGTCTTGATATGGGAGATGTTGACCCTGATGCCCGTCTCACAGCCTATGCGGATCACCTCATCCACTGCCTCCTGCAGCCTGTTTCCTTCGCTCCGCATATGGCTCGTGTAGATCAGGTCCGGCTGGCGGAGGACCTTCGCGAGTTCGGTCAGTTCATTCGTCGAGGAATAGATCCCCGGGGGATAGATCAGACCTGTGGACATCCCAATCGCCCCGTCAGAGACCGCCTCCGACAGCAGTCTCCGCATCTCCGCCATTTCCTCGGAAGACGGCTCTTTATCGTCATACCCGACAACCGAACCCCGCAGGTTGCCGTGTCCCGCGAGGTTCGCGGTGTTGATGCCGCATCCCTGCACCTCAAGGAGACGAAAATACTCGCGGAAAGTATGCCATCTCGATACGATACCCAGCTCCCTGAGGTCCTCCTCCCTCCGCTCGATCACCTTGCCGATCAGCGGGGCAGCGGACATGCCGCAGTTGCCGTTCACCTCTGTCGTAACGCCCTGACTGAGCTTGCCCTGAGCGCGGGGATCGGCCAGCAGAGTGAAGTCGGAATGTGCATGGACATCGATAAATCCAGGGGCGACTGCAAGCCCATGGGCCTCGACCACACGGTCCGCATCGATACCATAGTCGTCCTTCCCGATCCATGCAATCCTGTCGCCCGCTATCCCGACAGAGGCCTCTGCAGGAGCGGAAGGTCCGCCGTCATAGACGACCCCTCCCCTAATGAGCAGATCCATCCTCTCAGCCATCGCTCTTCCTGTCGGCGAAGAAAATCCCCGGGGAACGGACGCTCCTGACGAACATCGGGACCATGAAAGAGGAGACCACCTTCACCCTCCCTGAAAAGCCCCGGGCCTCGTGCAGGGCGGACTGTTCACGGTAGAGAGAGGCCCCCATATCTTTCAGGACAGGAAAACACTGGAGGGTCAGGCCCATGATGTGGACGTAGTCTTTCACCGGAAGCCCGACCCTCTCAAGAGGCATGAAAAGCCTGCCGAGCGCGGCGACCAGATCCTCTGCCGGTGTACCGGACATCAGGACCTTCAGTCCCCCGATCATCAGGAAGAGCCTCAGGGTCCTCCGCAAGGCGGCATGCAGGCCTTCATCCGTGACAAATACCGAACCGAGCGTCAGAAGCACGTTTCCGTGATGATTGACGAGGTTGCTGAAGAAGGTAAAGACCAGGAAAAGACTGATGGGGAGCCAGCCGGCCTTCAATTTCCTGAAGGGAATGAAGAGCAGAAGAATGACGAGGACGGCCGAAAGGCCCAGGTAGACGGAGAGGCTTCCGATCAGGTACAGGGAAATAACGAAGACGAGGTATGCGACGATCTTAATGTCTGGAGGCAATAGTCTTCCCGTTGCCGGCCGGGACATGGGCATAAGCCCGGGCAGGAGCCGGCAGAGATGCCGAAACATAAGTGTTAATGCCCCCGGCTATCGATTTGGCAAGGTCCTCCCTGTACTCGCTCCTGGACAGAAGCTTCTCTTCGAGAGGGTTGCTGATAAAGGAAACCTCGACCAGCACCGACGACATCTCCGCGCCGAAGAGGACATAGAAGAGGGCTTGCTTCACTCCCAGGTCCACGATATGACTGTATTCCTTATGGAGGTTCCTGATCATCGACAACTGGATGTGGTTGGCGAGCTTGAGAGACTCGTCCCGCTTGCTGTCGCGGCTGAGAGAACCGAGGATGATGTCGAGCGTATTTCGCTCATCGTTCATCTTCTTCATCTTCTTGAAGGATATCTGGTTTTCCCGGGCCGCAACCTTGTTCGCCTCTTCATCGTTCGTCCAGTTCAGAAAATAGGTCTCGATCCCCTTGGCGTTTTTCCGGGGGCTGGCATTGGCGTGGATCGATACGAAGAGGTCGGCCTTCTTGCTGTTGGCAATCGCCGTCCGCTGTTCAAGCGGGATAAAAACGTCCTTATCCCTCGTCATGAAGACCTCCACATTCGGGTCCGCCGAGAGGATCTTCCTGAGTTTCAACCCTATATCGAGAACCACATCCTTTTCATAGAGCTTGTTCGGACCTATTGCTCCAGGGTCGTGCCCTCCGTGACCGGGATCAATAACAATCCTCTTCTTCGTCCTGACAGGAGGGGCCTGGGCGGATTCCTGCCCTCCGTAAATGTCAACGACAAGCCTGACCGGATCGTCCATCGTGAGGACCTTGTAATCACGGACCTTTTCAAGATCAAGGACGACCCGGACCGTGGACTCGTTGAACTGGCTCGCCCTGATCGACTTCAACATCCCGTTTCCTACCGGCAGCGTTGTCTTGAGTTCCTTGGGAATATGACTGTTTTTGATATCGAAATAGAGCCTGTCGGGATTCGACAAACGGTTTTGAGTAAACTCCGGGAGGTCGGACATGGTAACGACGACGCGGGTATATTCGGGAAAAGACCAGAACCGGATATCGGAAACGCGTGTCCGTTCAGCAGCTATTCCGTAAGATGAGAAGCCTGCCAGCGCAAGCACGGCACACAGGAGAATTGCCGAAATATGTCTGATCGTCCGTATCATCCTAGATTAATAAAAACCCTGCCCAAACAGACTAAACCGCCTGCACCGCCTTGATCTCCGGGATTTCTCTCTTTATGCTGGATTCGACGACATTCTTCATGGTCAAGGTGGACATGGGGCACGTTCCGCAGGCTCCCTTTAAACGCACATACACGACATCATCCCTGACATCGATCAGCTCTATATCTCCGCCCTCTGACTTCAGGCCGACCCGAACCTTGTTCAGGACTTCCTCAACCCGCTCACGCATCATCTCCTCCTGTCGTAACATCTTAAACTATATAAGAAAACGGTTTATTATTCAAGTATTTTATCACTAAAACGGCGCTTAGTGATTAATAACACTCAATTTATTTACCTTGTGCCGACAGCCACCCGGCGCAAGAGTTCTATGGTATCATAAAAAAGGCCTTGCCATTCCCGCTGACAGGGGGACTGGACATTGGTGAACGGCTCCTGCCGTCAAAGTTTCCCGGAGGTAAAATGGCATACAAAAATATCCGTGAGTATATACAGCGTATCGAGAAGAAAGGGCTTCTCCATAGAATAAAGGCGGAGGTCGATCCGGTCCTCGAGATCTCCGAGATCACCGACCGGGTCTGCAAATCTCCCGGCGGCGGCAAGGCGTTGCTCTTCGAAAAGGTGAAGGGCTCCGCATTCCCGGTCGCGATAAACCTCTTCGGGTCGTTCGAGAGGATGTCGCTCGCCCTGGAGGTGGAGGCCCTCGATGATATCGCAAAGAGGATCGAGGATCTCCTGAACCAGGCTCCCCCGAAAAACCTGCTGGAAAAGCTGGCACTCCTTCCGAAACTCTTCGAAATGTCGCAGTACTTTCCGAAAAAGGTCTCGAACGCTCCCTGCCAGGAGGTGGTCGAAAAGGAGAACCCTGACCTCTCGAAGTTCCCGATCATCAAATGCTGGCCGGGCGACGGACAGCCCAGCGCTCAGAACTCGGATGAAGGCCGGTTCATCACCTTCCCGATGGTCTTTACAAAAGACCCGGAGACCGGCAGGCCGAACTGCGGCATGTACCGCATCCACGTCTTTGACAAGACGACGACGGGCATGCACTGGCACATCCATAAGGACGGGGCGCGGCATTACGACAAATATTCAAAGCTCGGACAGATGATGCCGGCGGCGATCGCGGTAGGCGGGGATCCGTCCATCATTTATGCCTCATCCGCGCCGCTCCCTGAGGCGGTCGACGAGATGCTCTTTGCGGGTTTCCTCAGGAAAGCGCCGGTAGAGATGGTCAAATGCATCACCTCGGATATAGAGGTCCCGGCCGAAAGCGAAATGGTGATCGAAGGATATCTCGACCCGGGCGAAACGAGGATCGAGGGCCCCTTCGGCGACCACACCGGATTTTACTCCCCGGCAGAGCCCTACCCCGTCTTCCATGTCACCTGTATCACGCACAGGAAGGATATGGTATACCCTACAACGATCGTCGGCAAGCCGCCGATGGAAGACTGCTATATGGGCAAGGCGACAGAGAGGATATTCCTGCCGCTGATCAGACTGGACTTCCCGGAGATCAGGGACATCAACCTCCCGATGGAAGGGGTCTTCCATAATTTTGCGATCATCTCGATCAAAAAGAGCTACCCGGGCCATGCCCGCAAGATCATCAGCGGCCTATGGGGCAAGGGACAGATGATGTTCGCGAAACTTTTGATCGTTGTGGACGACGATGTCGATGTCCAGAACCTCTCCTACACCGCATGGCGCGTCCTGAACAATGTCGACTGGAAGCGCGACACTGTATTCGCCGACGGGCCGCTCGACGCCCTCGACCACGCTGCAAACTGGCCCCGCTACGGATCGAAGATGGGCATCGACGCGACCAGGAAGACAAAGGAGGAGGGCATGATGCGCGACTGGCCGGACGAGATATTCATGTCGGATGAGATAAAGAAACTCGTGGACAAGAGGTGGAAGGAATACGGACTCTGAGCGTCTCAAAATAGCGCGACGTTCAGGAATATGCCGGGCTACTTTACAGCCTTCTTCCTCAGGTCATCGGCAATCAGGGCCGGTGCGGCAATGTGTCGGCGGAGCAGATCCCTGAATTCCTCGCGAGTGATCTCCCTCGCCCCGAAGCTCCGGAGATGCGCGGTCGTGACCTGGCAGTCGATCAGCTCACACCCTTCTGTCTTCATTTTTTCAACCGCCGTCACGAACGCCGCCTTTGAGGCGTTGCTCTTCTTTGCAAACATCGATTCTCCGAAGAAGACCTTCCCCATGGAGATGCCGTACAGTCCTCCGGCCAGTTCGTCCCCGCACCAGCTCTCGACCGAATGGGCGTATCCCATTTTGTGAAGGCCGCAGTAAGCATCGATCATCTCCTCCGTAAGCCAGGTCCCCTCTCCGTCCTTCCTTCTCTCTGATGCGCAGCTTTTTATCACCTCTTCGAACGCGCGGTCGAAGGTGACCCGGAAGACCTCCTTCCGGAGAAGCTGCCTCATGCTGCGGGAAATCTTCAGTTCGCGCGGAAAGAGCACCAGTCGCGGATCAGGAGACCACCACAGGATAGGCGAGTCCTCAGAGTACCAGGGAAAGATGCCGGCCGAATAGGCAAGAAGTATCCTCTGAGGGCTCAGGTCTCCGCCGACGGCAAGGAGTCCGTCGGGCTCCGCAAAATCAGGCGGCGGGAATATGAGTTCTTCCTGAAGCGCAAAGACGGGCATGAGGCTATGAGGGATAGTCGAACGTGAGTCTGTCCTCTTTCAGGCCGATCCCGACTTTACCGCCCCTGAGCAGCCTCCCGAAGAGGACCTCTTCGGAAAGCGGGTCCTCTATCTCAGTCTGGATTAGGCGGGAGAGCGGCCGTGCGCCAAAGACGGAATCGTATCCCCTGGCCGCAAGCCAGCCGATCGCCTCGTCCGAGATCCGGAGCGTCACTTTCTTCTGCTTCAGCCGGCCCGTCACTGCAGCCATATTCTTTATCACGATCTGCCTCATGATATCAGGCGACAGGGGTCTGAAACTGATGATCGCATCAAGCCTGTTCCTGAACTCCGGGTTGAAGAGCTTCGTCAGGGCATCCTTACCCTTTGAGAGGGCATCCCGTGTGCGTTCGCCGAACCCGATCACGCTGCCGGACATCTCTTTGGCCCCGGCGTTCGAGGTCATGATAAGGACGACGTTCCTGAAATCGGCCTTTTTGCCGTTGTTGTCCGTGAGCGTTGCATAGTCCATCACCTGCAGCAGTATACTGAATATATCCGGATGGGCCTTTTCGATCTCATCCAGGAGGAGCACGCTGAAGGGATGTTTCCTGACCGACTCTGTCAGAAGACCTCCCTGATCAAAGCCTACATACCCGGGTGGCGCGCCGATGAGCCTGGCCACCGCATGCTTCTCCATATATTCGCTCATGTCGAACCTGATGAACTTGTTTCCAAGGACAGACGCCAGCTGTTTCGCGACCTCCGTCTTGCCGACCCCGGTAGGACCCGTAAAGAGAAACGAGCCCACGGGCCTCTCGGCCGCTCCCAGCCCCGCACGCGACCTCTTGATGGCGGCGGAAAGGGCATGGATCGCCTCGTCCTGTCCAAACACCGACCGTCCCAGGTCATCCCCGAGATGCCTCAGCTTCTCGATATCGGAGGTCGAGACTGTCCTGACAGGCACCCGCGCGATCTCCGAGACGACACGTTCGATATCCCGTACCCCGATCGTCTTTGCCGTCTTTCCGGCCGGAGACAGCCTGGTTCGGGCACCCGCCTCATCGATCACGTCGATCGCCTTGTCCGGGAGAAACTTGTCATTTATATATTTTGAGGAGAGTTCGGCTGCCGCCCTGACGGCGGCGTCCGTATAACGCACGCCATGGAACTTTTCGTAATAGGCCCTGAGACCGCTGAGGATTCCCACAGCCTCTTCGAGGGAAGGTTCCTGGATCTCGATCTTCTGGAAACGTCGTGACAATGCACGATCCTTCTCGAAGTGGTTACGGTACTCTTCATAGGTACTCGCCCCGATGCAGCGGATCCGGCCGGAGTTCAGGACCGGCTTCAGGATATTCGAGGCGTCCATCGACCCGCCGCTCGTTGCCCCCGCCCCGACTATCGTATGGATCTCATCAATAAAAAGGATCGCATCAGGCGTCCGCTCAATAGCCTGGATCGTCGCCTTCAGCCTCGATTCGAAATCGCCGCGATACTTCGTGCCGGCAAGCAGCGCGCCCATATCTAGCGAGAATATTCTTGCCTTTTTGAGGACCTCGGGTACCTCGCCGTTGTGGATATGGAGGGCGAGCCCCTCGACGATCGCCGTTTTTCCCACACCGGGCTCGCCGACAAAAACGACATTGTTCTTCCTTCTCCGGCAGAGTACCTGGATCGTCCGGGACAGCTCCCCGGACCGGCCGATGAGAGGGTCGATCCGGCCCTCGGCCGCACGCTCCGTCAGGTTGATGGTGAAGGCCTTCAGTGGGTCACCCTGGGTCGCACGATCCGTGTCAGGCGCCTCCCGGTTCTCACGCCTTTCATTGTCGTCTCCCGTGAAATCATCTCCCGCAGGTTCCTGCGGTGACTTGACCACCCCGTGCGATATATAGTTCAGCACATCCATTCTCGTAATGCCCTCTGCCTCCAGCATGGAGACAGCCTGTGTATCCTCCTCGAGATAGAGAGATGCAAGCAGATCACCCGCATCCACTTCCCCCTTTGCCGCCGACCGCGTATGCAGCAGCGCCCGCTGGATGACGTTCTGGAATCCTGGGGTCGGCTGGGGATAGAGGTCCGGGTTGTTCCCGACCTTCGGAAGGTCCTCGCTGAAGTAGCGGTCGAGCGCCCCCTTGAGCCTCCGGACATCGCCCCCGCAGTGGGTGATAATATCGATACCTCTTTCATCATGAACGAGGGCATACAGGATATGCTCCACCGTCAGGTATTCATGGCTGCGCGCACGGGCATCGCGTATCGTTGCCTCAAGTGTGAGTTCCAGTTCCTTGTTGATCATGTCATTCTTTCTCCATTGTGCATTTAAGCGGAAATCCCCCGGCCCTCGCCTTTGTATGGGCCGCCGCGATCTTCGCCTCGGCAATCTGCCGTTCATAGACCCCTGCAAGCCCCCTGCCCTGCTTATGGACGTGGAGCATGATCGCGGTGGCCTCGACCGGGTTTTTGTGAAAGATCTCCACAAGGACCTGTACCACGAAATCCATTGTCGTATAGTCGTCGTTCAGGAGATACACGCGGTACAGATGCGGCTTCCTTGTCCTGGTCCGCTCCTCCACTCCTGCATCATCTCTCTGTTCCGGATAAGGCTCTGTCATCGAACAATTTGAAAAATCAAAGGGATAGCGTTCTATCCCTTACTTATTTTACCATATCGCCGTCCTGTGGATGGCGGGAGAACCCTGGTGTAAATTTATTGACACAGATGACAATAATTTATATCATGTAACACTAAATAAAATACGGAGGAATGAATGAGAGCACGTTACCTTCTACTGTCCTTCATCGCGTGCATCCTTGCTGCCGGTATTTTTCTTGCGGGATGTGAAACGCTGAAGGTATCGAAGCCGATCCTGCCCATGAAGGAATATGAGAGGATGATCGCAGGAAGACTCGATGCCAATTATGTCGGAACGCGCAATTGTCTTTCCGCCTGCCACGTCCATGACAAGATCAAACAGGACTTTGACGCAAGTACGATGGGCGTGCAGCTTTCAAAGAAATCCGGCATGCCGCTGGTCGACTGCGAATCCTGCCACGGCCCCGGAAGTCTGGCGATCGAGGGACTGACGCCCGAAAAGGTTGAAGCTGACGCAAAGGCCGGTAAACAGACTGCCTGCGACTATAAAACGCTAATCGATATCAAGAACCTGCCAGCCCAGGCAAAATCCCTCATCTGCCTTAAATGTCATTCGGCCAACGCAACGTTCAACCTCCACAACTGGAATGCGGGGACGCATGCGGTCAATGACGTGGCCTGCACGGACTGCCATAAACTCCACGGAGGTCCTGACCTGAAGGTCAAACCCCGAGACGTCGGCGCCATGTGCGAGAAATGCCACCAGGATATCCAGGCTGAATTTGCGCTGCCGAGCCATCACCCCCTCCCGGAAAAGAGGGTGTTCTGCACCGACTGCCACGACCCCCACGGGTCGCAGGCGGAAAAATTGCTGAGAAAACCCACGGTCAAGGCGACCTGTACACAGTGCCACCCCGAAAAAGAAGGTCCGTTTGTCTTTGAACATGCCGAACTTACTGAAGACTGCCGTACCTGCCACAACCCCCACGGGTCGGTTAATAATAACCTGCTCAAAGTCCAGCTCCCGTATCTCTGCCTGCAGTGTCATGAGGGGCACAGGGCAAATGCCTCAACCTCTGTCGAGAGAAAAGGCGCGATATACACCAGGTGCACGGACTGCCATTCGCAGATACACGGCACGGACAACCCTTCCTTCAGCGGGAAGGGCAGGTTCATCCAGTAGGGGGACGATATGAAGAATATTTTGCCTATACTCATCATGCTCATCGTGGGCCTTTCCGGGACCGCATTCGGCCAGGAGAAGGCCGCTGAAGACACCGAGACAGAAACCGCCTATGCCTTTCCCGTCCTTAAGCCCGAAATCAGCCTCGCCGGAGGGTATCGTATAGTCGACCTCAACGGGTCGTCAAGGGCCGAAGAATATGAATATCTTCATAATTCGGCAACGCTGGCCGGAGCGGCAAGAATCTTTTCCTTTCCCCACAGACTGAGTCTCGATTTAGACCTGAAGAACTCAAAGGACTACTTCGGAGATGCAGGATATGCGTATGAAGACCTTGTGGTCTTTCGGGGAATCAACAGGACGCTTTTTCATAATCTGGACAATATTACGCTGATCGACCTCGACCCCTCAACCGTCATCCCGAACGGGCCGATGGCCTCAGTCCGTGACGCCGGGCAGCAGTATGGCGTCAAGGATTCGATATCCAACCTGTCGCTGAGTCTGAAGGCCCCTGATTTCCCTCTCCATGTATATATCGACAGCACACTCACGGACAAGAACGGTACCCAGCAGCAGAGGTTTCTCGGCGGCGCCGGAGGCTTCGCTACGACCGGAACCAGCCCCAACAATGTAGGCCTTAACAAGGTTTCCATGCAGAGAGACATAGACTGGACCTCCAGGGATATTACAGTCGGCGTCAACAGCCATCTCGGTCCTGTGGAAGCCGACTACTCTCACGGGGAGAAGAGGTTCGATGCCGGCGGAACCCCTGTTCTGTATGAGAACTATCTCGATGTCGTAAGCAGAGGGAAAATCGCCCGCGCTGCAGGCGAATATCCCCATAATCAGATATCCGACCTCAAGGGCTCAACGGACACTCTCAAGGTGCACACCTCGTATACAGGCGCACTCGTCGCCTCAGCCACCCTGTCGAAGACTGCCCGGGAGAACAGGGACAGCGGGGCATCGTCAGATTATTTCATAGCTGAAGGCGAAGTGACATGGACGGCCTCCCCAAGGCTTGCGGTCTTCGTCAGATACCGCCACAGGGACACGGATATCGACGCCCCCCCCTCGGTGACGATCACCGACCGCTCCAACCCGCTGAATACATACACCTATGCTGTTCAGCCTTCGATTTCCTCCAAGAGGGATTTTGCCTCGGCAATCGTGCGTTACCGGCTGATGAGCGGCCTGACACTGAAGAGCGAATATTCCTTTGAGGATATCCGGCGGGACGTCGTCGCGACGCTCAACATCCCGGATGATACAAAGAAAAACACCCTGGCCCTCTCCGCCGACATGAGGCTTGTCAGGAACATGACCGTCAGGGCAAAATATACCCATATGGAAATCGACAACCCGGCCTACAACACGGACCCGAACCGTTCCGATGAAGGAAGGCTGTCACTCTCCTGGATTCCTGTCCCGCGGATCAGCTCGGTCGTCAGCTACAGCATCGCACGGGAAAAGAGGAACGACATCATCATTCCCGACGACCCGAATGCGAAAAACAGGGATACAAGCAGGGACCGGCTGATGGGAAGCGTCACGGTTGCCGTCCTCGATAACCTCTCCTGCACGGGCAGCTATGCATATTTCCATAACAGGATCAGGCAGGACATCGCCATCGGCGGCATTCCTATCGATTTCGACGTCCCTTATAAAAACATGGCGCAGAGTTATTCCTTCGACATAAGTTACCTGCCGGCGGAGAATCTGAGCATAAGCGGCGGCATAAGCCATACGATCGGGAACGGCGGATTTTATCCGATCGACCAGGCCCTGCTCCAGCCGGTGGATATATCGAGCTACTCCCGTCTCAAGACGCGGGAAACCGTTGTCTCCGCGAACTCGGAATACCGGTTCAGGGCCGGTTTCGCCGCAGGCGTGCAATACCGCTATACCGACTTCAGGGACGCTCTCGACAACCCGTATGATGATATCAACAGTGGCAGGGTCCATATCGTCCTGCTGACACTTTCAAAGAAATGGTAAAGGAATCCTTATAGCATGACTGGCATGTCCCTAATTAAAAAAACGGCAGTATATATCATTGCTCTTCTGCTTTTGGCCGGCGCATCCGCGTCTGCGGCTGAAAAAACCGTCGGCGTGATCATGACCGGCAACATCCCCTACTACCGTGAGATTCAAAAGGCATTTACGGAGGGGCTTACGGCCGAAGGACTCTCCGGCAAGGCCGAGATCATCCAGCAAAGCCCGAACCCCGAGCCGATGTCATGGACGAATGCCGCCAGAAAACTGGTGGCGGTCGGAGCGGATATCATCGTCTCGTACGGGGCGCCCGCCACTCTGGCTGTCCTGCATGAGACCTCCGATATCCCGGTAGTATTTGCAGGGGTGTACGATCCGCAGAGTATCGGCGTCGTCGGCAAAAACGCAACCGGCGTCAGCTCGAAGGTTCCGATTGCCAGCCTTTTGAGGAACTTCAAGAGCATCACGGGCTTCACAACCCTCGGAATCGTTTACAGCGAGGCGGAGAAGGATACCCTCATTCAGGTCAACGAGGCAAGACAGCAGGAAGGCGCTCTGGGGTTCCGTTCGGTCAAATTCAATGTCAGGAGAGCGGAGGACACATCGAAGATTGCGCATGTGGACGCCCTGTTTCTGACCACGGGTTGCGCCGCAATGCACTGTGTCAATAACACCCTCGGTATCGCCAGAAAGGCCAGGATCGCAACCGCGACCACAATAGGGGGCGGGGAAAACAGCGGCATCATCCTGACACTTGCGGCAAACCCCCAGGAGCAGGGACGGGAAGCGGCGAAGATCGTGGCAAAAATAATCAGGGGGGCCCGGCCCGGCGCCATCCCGGTCCAGATGCCAAAGAGAATAGACATGATCATCAACCTTAGGGAGGCGAACGAGATCGGCGTCAAGATCCCCTTCGACCTGCTGACCGCGGCGACACGGGTGATCAAATGATACACGGCATGAACCTCCAGAAAAAAGCCCTCAGCATCGTCGCAGGTATACTCTTCATCATTCTCGCCATCAATACGGCCGTGCTGACCTATATTTCCTCAAGCAAATACGAGACCGCTATCCTCTCAAAAACCTCTGCCATCGGGGAGAGCATGCAGGGGGAGTTGACCAAGGTCCTCGCCCTCGGCATTCCGATCGATTCACTGGAAGGTGTCAGCGAAAAAATGAAGGAACTCGTCTCCCGGAACAAGGCGATCGGCTATGCGATGGTCATCGACACCACGGGAAAGACCCTCTACCACAACGAACCGGAGAAGGTCGGGAAAGAGCTGAGGGACAAGGCGACCATGAATGCGGCAACCGCGGACAAGGAACTCGTTCAGACACTGGATTCGTTCTATGACCTGTCCTTTCCCCTTCTGAACGCCGAAAACAAGGTGGTCGGCGCGCTGAGGGTGGGAGTCCATATGAAGGCTATCAAGACACAACTCTACCAGCTCCTCCTGTGGTCCCTCGCTGTGTCGACTCTCTGCTTCCTGCTCTCTCTGGGGCTGGTGCACATCTCAATAAAGAAGTTTATCACACAGCCCATCCTGACAATGGAAAAGGCGGCTGACAGGATGGCAGCGGGAGACCTCACCTATGTCGTGCAGGTTTCCGGAAAGGATGAACTGGCATCGCTTGGCAGGGCCATCAACAGGATGTCGATGAATCTCAAGGACATGCTGTCGAAGGTCGGCGGCGTAACCGGCAGCATCTCAAGCGTCACCTCCAATATAGGGACACTGAGCCAGAACGTCATCGCATCGGTGGATGTCCAGAAAAAGGCGCTGGAGGACACGGCGGCCACGGTCGAAGAAATGGACGGTTCCATCAAAAATGTCGCTTTGGGCGCCGGCAGCCTCTCCGAACTTGCGAACGACACCTCCTCCTCGATCATGCAGATGAGCGCATCAATAGAGCGTGTCGCCGAAAACACGAATATTTTCAGTGAGACCGCCCATGACACGGCCTCATCAATCGAGGAGATGATATCGACGATCAAGCAGATAGCCGAGAGCATCGACACCCTGTCTGAGTCATCGGAGGCGATCGCCTCTTCGATCGACGAAGTAAACGCCACGACACGGGATATCGAGCGGAGGGCGGGCGACTCCGTCGGCCTCGCAGAGACAGTGATGGTAAAGGCCTCCGACAGGGGCATGCAGGCCGCCAGTGCGGCGATTCAGGGCATCGAAAACATAAAGAGCAGCGTGGTGGCGCTCTCCGATGTGATCAATATGCTCGGCAAGCGGACGGACGATATCGGCAAGATCCTGACCGTCATCGACGACGTTGCGGACCAGACGAACCTTCTTGCGCTGAACGCCGCGATCCTCGCATCAAAGGCCGGGGAACACGGCAAGGGCTTCACGATAGTCGCCGACGAGATCAAGAATCTGGCGGAGCGCGCTTCGGTGTCCACTAACGAAATCGCCACACTGATCAGGTCCGTACAGGATGTCACAAAATCGAGCATCAGGATGGCATCGGACGGCATACAGTCGGTCGAGCGCGGGCTGCTGCTGGTGAAAGACGTCAATGCCGCGCTTC
>JAKAIE010000086.1 GCA_021814475.1 Nitrospirota bacterium | reverse complement strand
GCATCGGCGATTCCGTTTCCGCCCGGGAAGTCGATCTTTCCCCTGAACTCGAGTCCTACACCTCTGAATATCAGGCCAAAGAGGATAAGCAGGAGAGGAAGATACAGGTAGCTGAACATGGCAGCGTATGTGCCTGGGAAGGCGGCGAAGGTAGCGCCGCCTGCAGTGATAAGCCAGACCTCGTTACCATTCCAGACAGGACCGATCGCGCCTACGATTGCCCTGCGGTCGGTTTCATCCCTGCCGAGAAGAATGTTCAGCATGCCTGCCCCGAAGTCAAACCCGTCCAGAGAGAAATAGACCGCCCAGAGCAGGCCCCATAGTATGAACCAGAGCGTCTGAAGTTCCATCTTATGCCTCCTGGTATCCTGAAGGGGTATTTACGGACGACTGTTTTTCCGGCCCCCTCCTTGCGTTGATGACAAGCAGATAGATATCGACAGCGGCAAGAAGTCCGTAGACGAGCGTGAAGCCGGCCAGGGAGATCCAGACGTCTGAGGCTGAGATCGAGCGTGACACTCCGTCCGCCGTCCTGAAGACTCCGTATACGAGCCAGGGCTGCCTGCCTACTTCGGCGACGGTCCATCCCATCTGGGCGGCCAGATAAGGCAGAGGGATGGCATAGAGCATGAGTTTCAGAAAAAAGGGATGCTGTTCAAGGCGATTCCTCAGGGAAATAATGACGCCGGTAAGCGACAGGAGCAGGAAGAGCAGGCCGAGTGCCGCCATACCCCTGAAACCCAGAAACGTGGGGAGGACCGGCGGCCTGTCGGTCTTAGGGAATTCCTTCAGCCCCTTCACTTCCGCCTCGCCGTTGTGGTGGGCAAGCAGGCTGAGCATCTTCGGTACGCCGAAGGCGGCGACGAGGTTCTTCTCGTTCTTTTCATCCGGCACGACCAGAAGGTTATACGGAGCTGCGGTCTGTGTCTCCCATACTGATTCCATGGCGGCGAACTTTGTCGGTTGGACGCTGGCGATCTCGACGGCATGGAAGTCGCCGGAGGCGAAGACCAGGACGGAACTCACCAACCCGAAGAGCGCCGCGGTCCTGAAGGAACTCCTGAAAAAAGCGGTCTCGTTTTTCTTCAGGAGGTGCCATGCGGCTATGCCCATAACAAAGAAGGAAGCTATTACATATCCGGCAAAGAGTGTATGGAAGAACTTGATAATGCCGTAAGGGTTTGTCAGCAGCGCGACGAAATCCACCATCTCTGCCCGATTGTTCCTCAGGACGTAACCGACAGGATGCTGCATCCAGCCGTTGGCCAGGAGGATCCAGAGCGCCGAGAGGTTGGTTGCGACGGCAACGAGCCAGATCGAGAGGGCGTGGATACCCTTAGAGACCCTGTTCCAGCCGAATATCCAGAGCCCGATGAAGGTAGACTCGAGGAAAAAGGCCATCGTCGCCTCGATCGCCAGCGGCGCGCCGAAGATATCTCCGACATATTTCGAGTATTCGGCCCAGTTCATGCCGAACTGGAACTCCATCGTGATCCCAGTGACGATGCCGAGCGCAAAATTGATCAGGAAGAGTCTTCCCCAGAATTTGGTCATCCTGAGGGACTGCTGGTCTCCTCTGAGGACATAGCGCGTCTCCATCCAGGCGACCAGGACCGAAAGCCCCAGCGTCAGGGGCACGAAGATGAAATGAAACATGCTGGTTGCCGCAAACTGCAGTCTGCTCAATGTCAGTACATCCATCTGTATCCTCCTGTGAACTTCCCTTCCCATCTTCCCAAGATTCGACTGCAGAATCAAGCGGATATTAATTATAATTAACTTGACGCTAAGTTGTTGATAACATTATCCTAATAGTAACTATGCTCATATCTTGTACTCTTCCAGCAGAGTCACACAGGATATGGTGGTCGTCCGACTCTCGATTAAATAAGAAATAATTTTGCAAATGAGGATAAAATGACGAAACGATATGCCGTGATCTTCTGTACGACTCTCCTTCTGGTACTCGGAACGGTGTTCACTGCGCAGGCCGCGGTCAGCGCTATAGACCGGTTCAATCCCAATGTCGACGGGCCCGTGTATGCCCTGGCCGTGCAGCCGGACGGCAAGATCCTTGTCGGCGGAGCCTTCTCCTGCTTCGGCAAGGTCAATCCCACGGATACCTGCGCCGCATCGAATATCAGAAATAATATTGCCCGGCTGAATTCGGACGGCTCTCTGGATACCGGCTTTACTCCAAGCGCAGACGGGGAGGTCGATGCGATTGCCGTGCAAGCCGACGGCACGATAATTATCGGCGGCGGCTTTACCTCGATAGGCGGCATCGGCCGCAACCACATAGCCGGGCTTGATTCGACCGGGGCGTTGAAAACCTTTAACCCCAATGCCGACGGATATGTCTTTGCGGTGACTGTGCAGCCGTCCGATGGAAAGATCCTGATCGGCGGTGCGTTCGCCCATGTCGGCGGTGCTTCGCACAATTACCTTGCGAGGCTTAATACCGACGGCACTGTCGACACAGGCATGAGCGCTAATGCCTATACCGACGGGAATATAAACACTATCGCGCTGGAGGCCGACGGGTCGATCCTGATCGGCGGGGCATTTACCCATGTCGGGACTGCTGCGCAAAAATATATCGCGCGGCTGAACGCAAGTGACTGCGGGCTCGACACAAATTCTTTCAGCAGTTCGACGTTCGGGGGGTACACCTTTGCGGACGCCGGCCTGATCAATGCCATCGCCGTGCATCCTGACGGCAGCGTCATCTTCGGCGGTACTTTCTCTCTCTCGAACGGGTCCATTACCCTCAGCAGACTTGCCCGGACGAGCTTTGACGGACGCCCGGACACAACGTTCAATCCCGGCCCGAACAATCCCGTGAATTCCATCGTTGTCCAGGCCGACGGGAATATCCTCGTGGCCGGGCTTTTCACTGCGGTCAGCGGCCAGGCGTGGAAGTATATCGCCAGGCTCGACAATGCGGGAAGCATTGATTCTACGTTGTCCGCATCCGCGAATCTCAATAACGGCATTAACGCCCTGGCAATAGACTCCTTTGGCAAGATCCTGGTGGGCGGCGAATTTACCTGCTCCGGGGGGGTGACGACCTGCAGCGCCACGACGAACCCTGACAAACGGCAAAACTACCTGGCCCGTCTCTATCCGAACGGCGTGCTGGAGGTGAACTTCAATCCCAATGCGAATATCGCCGGAACGGTCAACGTGGTTGCCGTGGACTCCCTGGGCGGAACCCTGGTCGGCGGTGATTTTACCGCTATCGGCGGCCAGCCGCGGAATAACCTGGCCCGCTTCAAGGCGGACGGTTCATTCGACACCGGCTTTAATCCGAATGTGAACGGGCCTGTCTATGCGATCGCAATAGAGCCCTCTGACAGCAAAATTCTCATTGGCGGCGCTTTCACCACAGTGGGCGGCGTTTCCCGCAGCAACATTGCACGGCTGAACACCGACGCGTCAGGGACGCCGGACAGCTTTAATCCAGGCGTGACCGGGACTGCGGTCTATGCACTTGCGATACAGACAGTTACCGCAGTCGAATATGTGGTGGCCGCGGGCGCCTTTACCCAGGCCGGCGGTGCGCCGCATAACAATATCGCGAGGATCGCCACTGGGAGCGGGACGGTCGATTCCGGGTTTACGACGAGTGTGAGCGGCGATGTTTATGCGATCAAGGTCCAGCCGGATAATAATGTCCTGATAGGCGGCGCCTTTACGTCTGTAACGGATACAATACATACGACGTACATCAACTACGTGACGCGGCTGACTACCTCCGGATCTGTTGATAGCGCTTTCAGCACGAGTCTCGGCACCGGTCCTAACGCCCCAGTCTATGCAATCGCACTCCAGAGCCAATCGCCTAATACAGGGAATATCCTGATCGGAGGGCTGTTTACGTCGGTTAACGGCAGTACTAATCCACGATCAAGACTGGCGAGGCTGAGTTCGTCAGGCGCCCTTGATGCAACCTTTGCCGATCCGCAGATAACGCCCCCGGGGGCTCCTCCTGTGACTGCCCTGAGTATCGCACCTCCCACGAATCTCGTGGCTACGGTGAATGCGATTGCGGTTGATGGGTCGGACCGGATTGTTGTCGGGGGACTCTTTGCGAGCGTGGATGACGGGACAGGAACACATCAGGTGGCCAGAAATAATGTGGCGAGGTTTTCGTCCGCAGGCACGCTGGACGGGACGTTCGACCCGAACGCCGACAGCACCGATGTGCTTCCTGCGACGCTGGTGAAGGCCCTTGCCCTGAGTGGCACCAATATAATCCTCGGCGGCAACTTTACCGTCATCAATACGAATATATACAGAAATCATGTGGCCATGGTGGACACAGGCGGCACCAACGTCAGCACCTTCGACAGCGGGGTGGTCGGGAATATCAACGCGATTGCGTTTCAGCCGGATGGCAGGATCGTTGTCGGAGGCGATTTTACCTATATCGGGGGCCAGCTGCGCAACCGTATCGCGAGGATCAATGTCGACGGTACGGTGGATACCGGCTTCGACCCCAATGTGAACGGCACGGTGAATGCGATAGCGATTCAGCCTGACGGGAAGATAGTGATCGGAGGCAGCTTCACCACTGTCGGAGCGACGCCTGTGACGAGGAACCGGGTGGCGAGACTGGACGGGACTACCGGCGCAGCGGATACCGGCTTCGACCCCAATGTGAACGGTTCGGTGAATGCGATAGCGGTACAGGCGTCTGACGGGAAGATAGTGATCGGCGGGAGTTTCACCACGGTGGGGGGAGGAGCCTCGAACAGAAATAATATAGCGAGACTGGACGGGACTACCGGCGCAGCGGACGCCGGCTTCGACCCCAATGTTAACGGCACAGTGAATGCGATAGCGGTACAGGCGTCCGACGGGAAGATAGTGATCGGAGGCAGCTTCACCACTGTCGGAGCGACGCCTGTGACGAGGAACCGGGTGGCGAGGCTGGACGGGACAACGGCAGTTGCGGACAGTTATAACCCGAGTGTTAACAACGGCGCGGTGAATGCGATAGCGATTCAGCCTGACGGGAAGATAGTGATCGGAGGCAGCTTCACATCGGTCGGTTCGACGCCGGTGACCAGGAACCGGGTGGCGCGTCTCGATGGTTCTACCTATCTGGCGGATACATTTGATCCGAATGTCGACAGCGATGTTTATTCCCTTGCGGTACAGATCGACGGGAAGGTGATCATTGCCGGTGGATTCACCCTGATTTACGGGACGGGTAACGGCGGTCCGTCCTACGGGCAGAAGTATATCGCCCGTGTGACTGCCACAGGCGTTGTTGATACCGCCTTCAGCCCGGCCTTCGACAACCTGGTATACGCCGCGGGGCTGCAGTCAGACGGCAAGGTGGTGATCGGTGGAACGTTTAGTTCCGAGGATGTTCTCGTGGGGGCGGCGCATGTTACCGTTGTCCGCCCGAATATCGCGCGGCTGACGAACACGGATGCAGGGGTACAGACTCTGACCGTGTCATCGGACGGGTCGACCGTCACGTGGAGCAGGGGGCAGACAGGCCCTGAGGTGGCGCGTGTGACCTTTGAGAGTTCGGATGACAAGGTGACGTGGTCTCCTCTGGGCAACGGGTCCAGGATAGCCGGCGGCTGGCAGATTACGGGGCTTTCACTCCAGAAAAACAAGAGCTTTTATCTGCGTGCGAGGGGATACAGCGGCAGCGGCAGGGACAACGGCTCCGGATCGGTCGTCGAGTCGGGCAGTCTTATACACCTTGCTGCGCCTCCCGTACTTGCGGCGACCGCGGCCTCGAACATTGCCCCCTACTATGCGGCAATAAACGGTACGGTGACCGGTAATAATACGGTCGTGGTATTCGAGTATGGACCGACACTTTCATACGGGACGACGGCCGCGGCATTGCCGGGAACAGTGACGGGTCAGACCGCCGTTCCTGTCAGCAGGCTCATCTCCGGCCTGACAACCGGTGCGACGTATCATTACCGGCTTAAGGGTACGAATAGCCACTTTATCGCCTATAGCGCGGACCAGGCATTTACCGCATCTTCGGATCCTGTGAACGCTGCTGCTTCGATCGTTGCGGGTTCGGATACGCCCAAGCCGATTCCGAACAGCGGTTCCGTGACATCGGTCATAAGCGGGCCGAGCTGCCCTTACATCACCGATGTCAGGGTGTCTGTGGCCGCTGATCATCCTGCGCTGAACGAACTGGTCATCACGCTGACACACGATACTCCTGCCAAGACGGTCCAGTTGATGAATGCCCCGCAGTGCGCCGGTGCGAATATGGATCTGGTCTTTGATGACGCCGGGACGTCGGGCGCGGTTCAGACCGCGGCCTGCAGCGGATCGACACCCGCCCTGAACGGGGCATTTACTCCAAAGGACGCGCTGTCCGCCTTTAACGGCGACAGCGCGTCAGGAAACTGGACTCTGACCGTAACTGATACGGGCGGCGCAAACCCGGGAAGCGGGACACTGAAGTCGTGGGGCATCGAATTCAACTGCTCGTCTCAGCTTGCGGTGACCGTGAGCGGGACCGGATCGATCAACGTGACCGACTCCACCACGCCTTCACATCCGGCCCTTCCGTGCAGTTCGGGGACCTGCAGTGATGTGTATAAACCGGGCGACTCGGTTGATGCCGCAGCAGCCGGAACCGGCAACAATGCATTCGACAACTGGTCCGGCAGTTGCACCTGCAGCTATTCTTTAACCTGCCCGACGGGCACGTGTACCATGGCGATGGCAGGCAATAAGGCAGCGACAGCTACCTTCGTACAGATGGCTGACTTTACAGCGGATGCTTTTTCCGGGACTGCGCCCCTCTACGTCACATTTACGGACAATTCGGGCCATGCGCCCTCTGCATGGCTCTGGAACTTCGATTCGGTCCTCAATGCGGAGGGAACAAGCGGTCTGAAGAATCCTGTTCATAATTTCAAGAATGCGGGGACGTATTCGGTCTCTCTTGCGGTCAACGGTAATCCGGCGTACACGATCTCGAAGAGCATTGTGGTGAATCCCTGCGCTGACGGGCTGGACTCTGTCAGGATCGGCAGCGCTTACTACCAGCCCAATAATCCTCTTCCGAACGCGATCCAGAATGCCTATGAAGCTGTAGCGCAGCAGACCGGCAGCAGCACGATCGAGGCGAAGGGGCTCTCTTTTACAGGGGACCTTTTCTTTGACGGGACGGTGAATATTATCTTCAGCGGAGGGTTCGGCTGTAATTATTCTGCCAAAACAGCTGCCCAGTCCGAAGTTGTCGGGGCGCTGACTGTCGGCGGCACGGGCACTGCGGTCATCGACGGGCTGATGCTGAGGTAGGTGAGTCTTCGCGAGAGGCCTGCTATGCTGCAGAGCCTCCCCCGCCGCCTACATCTTCTCGGGCGCCGTGACTCCCAGGAGCGTCAGGGCGTCTGACAACACGACCCTGATCGCCAGGCAGAGGGCCAGCCTTGCCTTTGTCAGGCGCGGATCGTCCGTGATCACCTTGTGGTGATGGTAATATGAATGGAATATGCCTGCGAGTTCCTGCAGGTAGTAGGTCACCCTATGGGGTTCAAACGCGCGGGCGGCTCCCTCCAGCACGACAGGATAGGCCAGCAGCTTCTTGATCAGCGAGAACTCCTCAGCGAGCTCCAGCGCCGAAAGGTCGGCGTCTACGGCCGCCCCGGGATCGATCCCCTTTGTCCGCGCATTTTCGAGTATGCTGTTAATCCGTGCATTCGCGTACTGCACGTAGAAGACCGGGTTTTCGGAAGACTGGGCGGTCACCACATCCAGGTCAAAATCGAGATGGCTGTCCGCCTTGCGGGTCAGGAAGATGAACTTCGTGGTGTCGGCCCCCACGAGTTCTACCACATCGCTCAGGGTGACGAAATTGCCCGCCCTCTTTGACATCTGAAAGGGTTCCCCGTGCTTCAGAAGATTTACCATCTGGACCAGGATGACCCTGAATTTCGAACTGTCGTATCCGAACGCCTGCATGACGGACTCAATCCTCGGTATGTATCCGTGATGGTCCGCGCCCCAGACGTCGACAATGATATCATATCCTCGATCGAGTTTGTCCTTGTGGTATGCGATATCGGAGGCGAAATAGGTGAAGGCGCCGTCGGACTTGATCACGACCCGGTCTTTGTCGTCCGTAAAAGCGGTCGAACGGAACCAGACAGCGCCGTCCTTGTCGTAGATATGGCCAAGGTCCCTGAGGGCGCTGAGGGCCTGTCCCACCTCCCCGCGGTCATAGAGTTCCTTTTCGCTGATCCAGTGGTCGAAGTCCCTTATGCCGAAGAGGACGATGTCCTTTCCGATCAGGGCCAGCATCCTCCGGTAGGACCACGAGGAGATCTCGTCGCCGCATTCGTCAAAAGACCTGCCCTTATACTTCTCCCCGGCCCCGGAGATCAGGGCCTTCGCTTCATCGTCGATATAGTCTCCCCGGTAGCCGTCCTCCGGGAACTCGCACTCCACCCCGAGCATCTGCTGGTATTTCGCGTACACGGACATGCCGAGCATCTTCACCTGCCTGCCGGCATCGTTGATATAGTATTCACGTTCCACAGCATACCCGGATTCCTCCAGGATGCTGCAGAGGGCGTTCCCCACTGCGGCCCCGCGGGCGTGGCCGATATGGAGAGGACCGGTAGGGTTTGCGCTGACGTACTCGACCAGCACCTTCCTCCCCTGGCCGATCTCTTCCCTCAGGATGGACCGGTCGCGGAGGATGAGCCTTTTGACCATGGCCCTCAGGTAGTCCTTTGTGAAGGAGAAGTTGATGAAACCCGGACCGGCAATCTCGATACTCTCGAAGATGCTGCGGTCCGGGATCGCCCCGACGAGCTCCTCTGCGATCTTCCGCGGCGCCTTTTTCAGGGACCTTGCCAGCCCCATAGCCACAGTGGTTGCGATGTCACCATGGGATTCCCCCTTGGGTATCTCGATGTCGACAGGTGGGCAGGGGGATATCCCGAGGGATTCCAAGGCTGTCCTGATGGCATGCACAGTATCTTTTTTCATGATGTCATTGGCCTAGAAGTTTAAACACCCTTCTTCATCCGTGTCAACCCTTTCTCTCGAACGATTTGCCGCCGATTGTCACGAGGACGATCGAGGCGGCGACGATTACGGAGAGATCGAGCAGGAGAGGGAAATCGGCGCCCATTGTGCCGGCAGCAGCCGGAAGAGAGAGGTGCTTTATCGCATCGATCCCGTAGGTCAGAGGGTTGACCCTGGTGAAGAACCTGAGCACCGGGGGCATAAGTTTTACCGGGTACATCGCCCCTGAAAGGAAGAACATCGGCATCACGATAAAATTCATTATCACGCTGAAGCTCTCGTAGCTGTCGTAAAAAGAGGCGAGCACGATACCCAGAGAAGAGATGGCAAAGGCGAGTACCGCCGAGACGAGCAGGATGCCGATGACGGCCGCCAAGCCGATCTTCAGCCCCAGGACGGGGAAGAACGCCAGTATGATGCCTGCCTGCAGCGTCGAGAGGACCATGCCGCTCATCGCCTTTCCGACGACGATGGAAAACCGCGAGATCGGGGCGACCAGGATCTCTTTCATGAACCCGAACTCCTTGTCCCATATGATCGAGATCGAGGAGAAGATCGAACTGAAGAGGATCGTCATCCCGAGTATTCCAGGGAAGATGAACTGCATATACGAAACCCCGCCCCCTGCCGGCACCAGGCGCGACATGCCGCCGCCGACCAGAAAGAGCCAGACCAGAGGCCTTGCGATCGTCGAGACCAGTCTTGTCTTCTCCCTGATGAATTTCTTGAATTCCCGGGCGATGATGACATAAACCGCATTAGCCTCGATCATGACGCCTCCTGTATGACCGGACGGATTCCTTGACGTCGCTTCCCGAGGAGTGATTCTCTTCGCGGATCTCCTTCCCGGTCAGTTTGAGAAACACGTCGTTGAGTGTCGGTCTCTGCATCCTGACCGAAAGGACACTCTCCCCGAGTTCCCTGATGATCGAGGGGATGGAAGAATCTCCCCGCGGGGTTGACATAAATATCTCATCCTCCTTTTCGGACGCCTCGATCCCGAATTTCTCTCTGAGCGTCGCGATCGCCCTGCCATTATCAGTGCTCTTCAGATAGATGACGTCTCCTCCGATCAGTTTTTTGAGGCCCTGCGGTGTGCCTGAGGCGATGATCTTCCCCTTGTCGATGATCGCGATCCTGTCGCAGACCTCGGCCTCCTCCATGTAGTGAGTCGTCATGAAGATGGTGACATTGTGCCGCCGCGGCAGTTCGGTGATGAACTCCCACAGGTTGGACCTGCTTTGGGGATCGAGCCCCAGGGTCGGCTCGTCGAGGAACAGGACCTTCGGCTTGTGTATGAGGCCTCGTGCCACCTCGAGCCGCCGCTTCATCCCCCCGGAGAATTTTTTGACGAGGTCATCAGCCCTGTCCTGCAGCCCCGCAAAGGAGAGCGCGTCCCCGACGCGCTCTCTTCTCTCCTGTTTCGCGACATTATAGAGCTGGGCGTGGAACATCAGGTTTTCCCTGGCCGTGAGGTCCTTGTCCAGTGAACTGTCCTGAAAGACGATGCCGATCGATTTGCGGACGGCCGAGGATTCCGAGGAACAGTCATGACCGTTCAGGAAGGCCTTGCCCGAGGTCGGCTCCAGAAGTGTGCAGAGGATACTGATCGTTGTCGTCTTCCCGGCGCCGTTGGGGCCCAGAAACCCGAAGATCGAATTCTCCTCCACATTGAATGATATGCCGTCGACAGCGGTAACCGGACCGAATCGTTTGACGAGATTTTCCACGACGACAATCTTCATACGTAAGTGTAACAGATAATAATCCGGCATGGCGCGGTGAGAAAGACCGTTATTGTCGATGCCGTGTCATTTTCAGTGAACCGGCCAAGGCGAAGAGATGCAGAAAAGCGCTAAAAGTCTGGATTTTCTTTGTCATTCTTATTATTATGTATACTATGCCACCACGCAAGCGTATAGGCGACAAGTTGATCGAGGCCGGGTTTATCACCGAGGAGCAGCTTCAGGCGGCTCTCGGGGAACAGAAGAAATCCGGCGAGCTTCTCGGTGCGATACTGTTCAGTCTCGGCTATATCACCCAGAAGCAGCTCTTTACAGTCCTTTCGATGTCGAGGAGCGACTCCGATGAACCGGCGAAACTGGAGAGGGCCTCCGAGCTGAACGAGGAGATGGAGTACCTCGTGAGGCAGAGCACTTCGGCGTTCCAGACCGAAAGTACGGCGGGAAAGAAAGAGCTCGACTCGCCGCAGTCCCCCCTGGTCACCCTGGTCGAAAAGATCATCGTCTCGGGGATCAACAAAGGGGCGACCGACATTCATATAGGACCCGATGCCAACGACGTTCGGGTGCGCTACCGTGTCGACGGGCTGCTCAGCCACGGGATGTTCCTGCCCAAGGATCTCCTGAATCCTATCGTTTCCAGGTTCAAGATCATCGGGCATATGAACATTGCCGAGAGCCGCGTGCCCCAGGACGGAAGCGCCGAATTCTACTTCCGCAACAAGAAACTCGACCTCAGACTTTCGACATTTCCGATCGTCAACGGAGAGAATGTCGTAGTCAGGATACTTGACAAGTCGAACGTCATCGTGGGGTTGGAGAACCTCGGTTTTTCGGAGGCCGATACAGAGAAGATACAGCAGACGCTCAGGCTGCCTTACGGTATGATGCTGGTCACCGGCCCGACGGGGTCGGGCAAGACGACCACACTGTATTCGTGCCTGTCGGTTATCAATACGGTCAACCGCAATATCTTCACCCTGGAAGACCCCGTGGAATACCAGCTTCCTCTGGCAAGGCAGTCTCAGGTCAATGTCAAGGCCGGGCTGACCTTTGCGACCGGTCTCCGCTCCATCCTGCGCCAGGACCCTGACGTGATCCTGGTCGGCGAGATGAGAGATACCGAGACGGCGGAGCTTTCGGTGAGGGCGGCCCTGACCGGACACCTTGTCTTCAGTACTCTGCATACAAACGACGCGATATCGAGTATCGCCCGCATAGTCGACATGGGGATCGAGCCGTTCCTCGTTGCGTCGACCGTTGACGCGGTAGTGGGCCAGCGCCTTGTGAGGCTGCTCTGCACGGACTGCAGGGTGCCTCTCCCCAAGGATGACGTGCTGTATTCAAAGCTCTCTGCCGACCCGGCGACGACACCGCTCTTCAGGGCCGCGGGATGCCCGGCCTGCAGCCAGACTGGGTTCAGGGGAAGGACGGTCATCTATGAGATCCTCAAGGTGACGCCGGAGATCAGGAAGATGATCAGCAGGAAGGATCCTATCGACGAGATACGCCGTGAGGCGGCCAAGGACGGGTTCAGGGGCATGTATGAGGTCGGCATCGAAAAGGTCAAGTCTGGGCTCACCACCTTCGAAGAGGTCAGCAGCGCCGCGAGGATCTCGGTGTAGTGGCGACATACATCTTCAGGGCCATAGACGACAACTCGAATATTCAGAGCGGCAGGCTGCAGGCAAAGGACG
>JAKAIE010000085.1 GCA_021814475.1 Nitrospirota bacterium | reverse complement strand
ACTACGAGATCTCCTCGATCATCATTTCGCGGCTTGTCGCGTGGGCGTTTCCCGGCTTCAGTCCTCTCTACTGGAGAAGCGATGACCTGATCAAACTCTCCCGGCAGCTTATCTTCACGGGAAACGTTCCTCATCTTCGGGATGTTGCAGGACTGGCGGCTTCGCTCATAATGGCCGTTGTTCTGGCCTTCTGCACCTATGCGGCGGGAGACGCCTTCTCGCGGGTCTTCAGGAACAGGGGCACAAAAAGAGACGTCGTTTAAAGCTCCCCCTTTTTTGCGAGGCTGTATATATGGTCGGCAGTCCGCAGGGCGAGGGCCTCGATCGTCAGCGAGGGCGATTCCCCTCCTCCCGAACTCGGGAATACACTGGCGTCCACGACAAAGAGATTCTTCCATCGGTGGCTCCTGCAGTATTGATCGACAACCGACTGCTCAGGGTCGATACCCATGCGGCAGGTCCCGAAGACATGGCTCGAATTGAAGATGTCATAGGCGCTGAATTCCTCGAATATCTTCTTCACCCCTGAGGCGAATACGATCTCCCTCGCCTTCAGCGACATGAATTGAAGACGCCGGATGTCCATGTCGTCGACAAAGGTGTTTATGCGGGCAAGCGGGATACCGGCATCATCCTTCTCGTGCGGATCGAGATCTATATACGACCTGTCGTTCGGCAGGGACTCTCCCATCGCGATGATAACAAGTGCCCTGCCAAAGGCGTCCCTCATCTCCTGCTTATGCCTTCTGCCCCATCCCCCTGCAACCCGTTGCGCATAGCTGATAGGTCCGGCAAGGTCGGCCTCTGCCACGGCAGGCGAAAAACGGCAGCCGCCGGCTATGCCGGGTATGGCATCAGGCCCATTGAAATCCCAGCAGATACTGTCCACAGGGATGCCCCGAAAGCTGCCCAGTCTCTCTTCATGTAGTCCGCTGCTGAACCAGAAGAGCGTCTCCATGAAATTCCGGCCGACCTGGCCTGATTCATTGCCCACCCCGTCGGGCGCGTATCTGTTTTTTGATGAGAGGAGCAGGCGCGGCGTCTCGATCGCGCCGCAGGAAACGATCACCACCCTG
Source organism: Nitrospirota bacterium (assembly GCA_021814475.1). Lineage (GTDB taxonomy): Bacteria > Nitrospirota > Thermodesulfovibrionia > Thermodesulfovibrionales > UBA6898 > PALSA-1316. Next base: position 11,892 of record JAKAIE010000085.1, on the reverse strand, counting down.
CCTGAGACCCGGTGCACCTTTCCCCCGCTGTCCGTATATGTCACATGCGGAATATTGTCCGAGGCCCCCGCCTCCAGCGCTGTGACCCTGCAATCAGGCTTCACCGCGCAAAGACCTGTGCCGATCGCCCGCCGGATGAAGGTGACGTCGATGCTCCCTTTATCCGTCCTCGGACACCCACGACCGCATTGCGCACAATAGTTGCACTCGGGCCGGCCGTCGTAGGGCCTGGACAAAATAGCCACGGGGTTCGGGCTCAGGGTGAGGCCGAGTCTCCTGCATCCCTCTTCCACCTTTGTACTGGCATAACTCAACCGGTGGGCCGGAAGCGGATAGGGCCCGCTGCGAAACCGCACCCTGTCGTCAGAGTCGCCCGAGACCCCGACAAGCCTCTCCGCGCGGCAGTAATACGGTTCGAGATCTGAATAAGAAAGCGGCCAGTCGGCGGAGACCCCGAAACGGGTCCTCATCTTCATCGCGCCGGGATGCAGGCGCTGCGCCTCCCCGCTGAAGACAAGGGTGGAGCCTCCCACTCCCCTCATGTGGTGATAGGCCCCGATTGCCCGACGTCCGGTATTGTTGAGAAACCCCCGGACCTGGTTCCAGGAGCGGAGTCCCTTGAGCCCTGGCTGGAGTTCCTGCATCTCGCCAAAGGTATAACGCCCTTTATGCCTTGCCCTGTCGGGAAAAGACGACTGTTCCCACTCTTTTCTGTCGAGACGGTATTCCGAAGGTGAGTAGGCAGGTCCGGCTTCGAGCAGAAGGACCCTCAGCCCGTATTGTGCAAGGCCCCATGCGCTGGCGCCCCCTCCTGCGCCCGAGCCGATGATAACGGCATCAAAATCGGTCGAGGTCATCACCCGCTCAGTGAAGGGGCGGCGTAATAGTCAGGAAAACCGCCAGGCTGCGGCGGACCGTTATACCTTAACTGCGGCCAGGTTCCGGGGTGGCTGTAGTAGTAATAAAATGCATCCTCTCTCATCTGTTGGAAGAATATTCGCGGAAGAGAGTCCGCATCCCCCTCCATGGCTATCGTCAGGATGTTGTCCCGGTCTTTTTCGCGGACTGCGGCGAAGCGGCGCGAATGAAGCCTTCCCGCCTGTCTGTCGATCCATGAACAGCCCCGTTTTACGAGACGCCGGTACTGATAATCTCCCCTCGCCTTTTCCTGTATCTTTTCCAGCACACCGAACTGAAGTGCGCCGGGCACGTCGTCATCGGGGATCAGGGTATCGAGGAGCGCTGCGAGGGTCTTTTCTTCACTGCGCGAAAGATCAGAGGGAAGGAATATATCCTTAAAAAGATACCCCGACGCGGCCAGTAGGCCGGCGCCGAGGGTTAATCTCAACAACTCTCTGCGTGAGAGCGGCACAATATCTCCGGACCCCCTGAAAAAGGATCCGCTATTTCTGTTGTCCTACTTCTTCCTGAAGATGGTGTACAGTCCGGAAATTCCGAGGACCGCCGCTCCAAGGACTGCCCCCCACGGAGTAAAGGTCGGGACAGTCACCGCCGGTAACGCCGTCCCCGCTGCAGCGACACCCGACATTATAGACACCATGACAAGGCTCAATACATATCTCTTTTTCATCTCACTGCCTCCCTGATTTAGTACATTTTTTTACCATAATTGCGGAAGGGAGTCAAGAAAATACGCATAATCCATAGAGAGGACACCCTCCCGATCACTGCCCGCCAACCATGCCTATAAACCCTGCCTGACGGCAGGTGGTGCCTTTGGCGTAGCGGTAGGAGCAGTATATCTCCGGATTGCAGAAGGTGCAGTCAGTGCTCACCCAGATATTCCGGTCCCTTATACCTTCGGAAAGCGCCTGATACCTGTTAGCGAGGGAAAGATCGACGTGATACTTCGTGCCCTTCTGCATGACAAAATCGCCAGGGCCTGATGCCCTTTCGACCGCATGGGCAACGTCCGGATCGACCTCATAGGAACACTGCCTGATACTCGGGCCTATCGCCACGAGGATGTCTCCGGGGCTGCTGCTGAAGCGCTCCACAAATATCCTGATCGTATTTTTCAGGATGCCTGCCGCGGTTCCCCTCCATCCTGCGTGCACCGCGCCGACCGCCTCACGATGCCCGTCGTAGAGCAAAATTGGCACGCAATCCGCGACCTGGATACCGATAAGGAGGTCCTTCCTCTTCGTGACGACCGCATCGGCGATCTTCGGTTCAAGGTCTGCAGTGACGATATGCACCGTATCCGTATGCCTCTGGACGGGAAGATATATCCTCTCCTCCTCCACATGACAGATTCGGCTGATCTCCTCCAGATCGGCCCCGGGGTCCCTGCCGGTGAAGAAGGCGGTCACATGACCGTCGAAATTGTCAGGACGGACGAGTCTCTTCATCAGACTGTCCGAGGGCCAGAAAGGCGGCAGGGATCGCACCTATGATATCCCCGGCGATCAGCGAATGCATCCCCTTTTCAGAGGCGGCGATGTCACCCGCAAGACCGTGCAGATACACGCCGAGCAGGGAAGCATCCAGGGGGTTCATCTCCTGGCCGAGCAGCCCTGAGATCATACCCGTCAGGACATCGCCCGCCCCGCCTGTCGCCATGCCGGGGTTTCCCGTGGTGTTGATGAACAGGTTTCCCTCAGGGGCCGCTACTATCGACGGAGCACCCTTCAGCACGAGATATGCACCTGTCCGGGCGGTAAATTCCCTGGATATCGAAACCGGATCTTCGGTAACGACGTGAGTCTCCACCCCGAGCAGCCTCGCCATCTCTCCGGGATGAGGGGTGAGTATGAGCGGGGACTTCGCCTTTTTCAGGATATCGGACTGACCTGAGAGAGAGTTGAGGCCGTCGGCGTCGATCACCATCGGCACTGTCGAGACGAGAACCAGCCGGGATATGAGAGAGCGGGTCTCTTCAGACACCCCGATGCCGGGGCCGATCGCGAGGACATCCGCCCTTTCATTGATGAAAGAGGTGATCTCCGCTACCGCGTCAGAAGACAACATCCCAGTCCCATGATCAGGAAGCGGCAGGACCATCTCCTCGGTGACGCGGGACTCGAAGGTTTCCGCCATGGACTCGGGAACGCCGATCGTCACAAGGCCGGCGCCCGCCCGGAGGCAGGCCTTTGCCGCCATCAGGGCAGCCCCTGGTTTGCCGTAGGAACCGGCGATCAGCAGCACATGCCCGAAGTTTCCCTTATGCGAGTCCGCCGGCCGGTCAGGGACGAGATGCCCTGCGTCCTGACGTTCCAGGACCGAAGAGAGCAACTTTTCGGAGGAAGTGAATTCGCGGGGGAAACCGATGTCTTCGATAAAGAGCCGGCCCGAGTGGCCTGCACCGGGGTGCAGGTAATGGCCTATCTTCGGCAGGCCGAAGGTGACAGTCGCATCCGCCATCACCGCCTCGCCCATTACGCGGCCGTTGTCAGAGGAGATACCGGACGGGATATCGACAGAGACGACCGGGACCGGACTGTTGTTGAGGATACGTATGATATCGGATATCGGAGGTTTTACCGGCTTGTTCAGGCCTGTCCCGAGGATCGCGTCTATCACGACCGCGCTGTGCAGGTCCCTGGATTCGATCCTGGTCCTGAATTCAACCGGCAGCCCCATCTTCCTGGCGATCCGGAACTGGGCGAGGCAGTCGGGACTGAGCCTGGCTTCCTTTGCGAGCATGAAGACCCTCACGTGCCATCCCCTGTTGAAAAGCTCGCGGCCAGCGACAAGACCGTCACCGCCGTTATTGCCGGAGCCGGCCAGGACGACCACCTTCCGCGGCGAATACAGCTCCTGCACCCTCGTCGCCACGGCCAGCCCTGCCCGCTCCATCAGCACCGCACCGGGGATGCCGTATACCCCTATCGTCCTGCGGTCTATCTCCCTCATCTCCTCCGCGGTAACAACCTTCATGATATATTTATTCCTGTGTTTGAAGTGTAGAGCAATATTCCGTTTTCTTCATCGTGGTCCTATTATATCAAATTCCGGACAGCGAGCCTTTGGGGAGGTGGACGCCACACATACCTGAATCCACAATTTCAGGTGATGCGATTTTTCTGTCATGGCGAGTCGGGTTTGATATAAAATAAAGCCACTATCAGCCGTTACGGAAAAATGGGGAGGTGCCATGCTGAAGATCAGGGCAATGTTCAGTTCAATTTTGATCGGCTATATTACGTTTGCCGTATTCCTGCTTTCGGGGCCTGCCTCGGTCGGGGCCGCAACATATACCGTAATCAATCTTAATGACAACGGACCGGGCTCTCTAAGGCAGGCGATAAACGACGCAAACGGTACTCTCGGGACAAGCACCGTCAATTTCAGCGTCACCGGCACCATCACCCTGACTACCGGCGAACTGTACATCATCAGTTCCGTCAGGATCAACGGCCCCGGGTCCGGAAGCCTGACCGTCAGCGGAAACAGCGCAAGCCGCGTTTTTAACGTCAATGCCAACCATGTCATTATCTCCGGCATCACGATCCGGGGCGGCGTTACCGGGTTAGGCGGCGGCGGGATAAATAATACGGGTTCCCTTATCGTACGGGACTGCACGATTGACGGAAACTCGGCAAACGCCTCGTTCGGCGGCGGCATCAACAACGGCGGCACTCTGGACATATACAATACGACGATAACCAATAACTTCGGCGGCATGGCCGGCGGCGCCATCAACAATTACGGGACATTGACCATAATGGGCAGCACGATCTATGGCAACACCTCGCCCTCCTACGGGGCCGGCATCAACAGCGGCGGGATACTGAACATTGTCAGCAGCTCGATCTTCAGCAATACCGGAACGTCCTCCTGCCGCGGCGGGGGGCTGCTCAACAGCGGCGGCTCAGCGACCATATCCGGCAGCACGATAAGCAGCAACACGAGCGGCAGCGGGGGCGGGGGCGGCATCGTCAATGATGGGGTGACTATGACGATAACCGACAGCACGATAAGCAACAATTCCGCACCGGGTTCGTTCGGAGGCGGAATCCGCAACGGGGCATCGCTCACTGTCATATCCTCCAGCCTGACGAATAATTCGGCAGGAGCCGGTTTTGGCGGCGGCATCCAGAATGACGCTGCCGGCACCGTGGTACTTACGAACAGCACGCTAAGCAGCAACAGCAGCGGATATGCCAGCGGCGGCATCGGGAATTCAGGTTCAATGACGGTCAGCGGAAGCACGGTATTCCTGAATACCAGCTCTTACGGAGGAGGTATTTATTCTGACGGAAGCCTGGCTATGACAAACTCTACCATAACGACCAACAGTGCAGGCTCCGCCGGAGGAGGCCTTTACCATGGCGGGGGCACGGTATCTCTCCTGAATTGTACAGTGGGCGGTAATATGGCCGTCTCCGGCAGCGGCGGGATCGTAGGGGACACCTCGGCGGGTGCGGTCTTTTCGCTCAGAAATACGATCGTCTCGAATAACGGCCAGAACTGCTCCGGCATCTTCACCTCTCAGGGACACAACCTGAGCGACGATAACTCCTGCACCTATTTTACGGCAACCGGCGACCTGAATAATCTGGATCCATATCTGGGGCTGCTGGCATTCAACGGCGGCTGGACAATGACCCACGCCCTGGCACCGATAAGTTCCGCCATCGATTTGGGAGATCCGAATACTTTTCCTGCAACAGACCAGCGCGGCTGGCCCCGTCCGGCCGGGGTGCGTGCCGATATCGGGGCGGTCGAGATCATGTCTTCAAGACTGTTGACCGTCACGAAGACAGGCACGGGATTAGGCCGCGTGCGGAGCAATCCCGGGGGCATCGACTGCTCCGCCGGCTGTACAACGGACTCCTCGGAATTTCCCCTGAACGGCAGTGTCTCCATGTCGGCGATTCCCCTGTCGGGGCCGTACATCTTTGCAGGGTGGAGCGGGGCGGGATGCGCGGAGTCCATCAGCATGAATGCCGACAGGGCGTGCAGTGTCCAGTTTACTCAGTGCGGCGGCAATCCCGTGCAGGATCCGCTCTCCAATCTCTACGCGTATATCAGTGATGCCTACGATGTGATCGCATCGGGGAATCTGAAGATCACGGCCTCAAACCGGATGGAGAACCTGCGCCTCGACAGGGCAGTCAGTATCGGTCTCCTCGGAGGCTACGCCTGTGATTTCCTCAGCAGTACCGGCGTTACTTACATAACAGGTACAGTGACAATAAGCGCCGGCACGGTCGTAATGGACAAGATCGCGATTCTGTAAGCATAGTACCTTCCTGATGTGAATGGAAGGAATTGCTCAAGTATCATGATTGACCGTCGACGGCAGGGACACGAGAAAGCGAGTGATTGCTGCGCTTCTTCAGGGGAGGGAGTACTTTGCGGACTCCACCGGACAAACGTCGCACAGGGAACCCATTAAAAGGCAATCGATACTTTTGGTGACCTTGCCCCATCCTCCCGGGAAGCGGAACATCAGGAGCGCGAGAGAGAATAGTTTGACTGCTTCCTTGGGCCTCCGTAGTGTCGGTTGGTAGAACCTGTTCTGTAGGGCTCCAGCACGCAGAAACTCGGAGCTGCCCCAATATGCGAATCCTCAGTTATCCTTACAACCGACGCCGTAAGGCCAACGGCTTCGGTTCAAATAAAAAATGGCACAAGAGGAATTGCACCATCAGTGACTCATTCTCGGGAGAGGTTCTGGTGAACCATGTAGCACCCTGCCTTGAAAGCTCACAATCCACGCTTATTTGTTCTCGTTATTTCTCCGTTCATTCTCACACTGTCTCTGTGCAGTAATATCCCAAAAAATGCCCAATATTCCGGTAATATCGCCGGTTGCATCCATAATTGGCTTTTTCACTGTATGCACCCAATATTCCCGGCCGTCCTGTATATACGTTTCCTCTATCTCTTCTGTCTTCCCCAGGTCAATGAGCCTTTTATCGTCTTGCCGGTATTTTTCAGCAAGTTCTCTCGGAAAAAAATCATAGTCTGACTTCCCGGCGATTTCGTCAGGGTTGATTTTCAAATCATCAGCATATTTTCTGTTGCAGGAAATATACACTGAATGCCTATCCTTTAAGAATATCTTCTGCTGAAGGTTTTCAATGAGCGTCCTGTAGGTAAGCTCGCTTTCCATCAGCTTTTTCATCGCTTGGGTCCGCTCGGTAATGTCACGAATGATGCCGCACGCCACCTTCTGCCCTGTAAAATAGGGGATAAAACTACCGGATATTTCAACGGGGAATACTGTGCCGTCCTTCCTCTTGTGGTAGCGCAGAGGGATGCGCAGAGACTGTTCTGATTCAACTGCTTTGATGGAACCGTCAGAAGCTTCCTGCTCGGCAGTTATGTCATTGTGTGTCAGCTTCAGGAACTCTTCCCGGGAATATCCGTACATCTTTTCCGCCGCTTTGTTGACATCTATAATGCGCCGCGTCGTGATATCAAATAGAATGATCGCGTCCTGTGATGCAAAAACAACCCATTTGTATCTCTCTTCACTGTCTCTTTTGTCCTTCAGTTCATTCTCGAGTTCCTTTATCCTCCGGTGTAATTGCTCTACTTCATCAACTGGCTTTTTTGTCGGTTTGTCCCTGTCGGTCATCCTATGGTCTCCCCTGACGCAGCATATCGTGTTTATGATTGTACCATAACATCGAACGATCGTCTTCCGACTGAAGGCGACTCTGTCAGTCTCGTGCAACGGCGTTTATTCCCGTTCGTACTCTTGCTCGAGTTTCTGCTTTTTGAACGTATCTGTTTGTCGTTGCCACATTACCATTATCCGCAAACGAGTGCGGGGTTATCTGTCAACAGCGTCAGGCATCCTTATTAGTTTCTTCGTAGCATGACATCCACCCCTGTGCAGTCAAGATACGGGAATTCCAGACCGACCCTCTCCCCGTCTTCATGACAACTTGACAGAATAGACCTTCTAGCATAAACTATGCTCATCAAATAAACGATGTTCATATAATTATGGGAATAACTGAACGCAAACAGAAAGCACGCCTGGCGATGAGGACACTCATTCTCGACACTGCCATGAGGCTGTTCCTTGAGGAGGGGTTCGAGAAGGTGACGGTCAGGCGCATTGCAGGGGCGATCGAGTACAGCCCCGCCACGATCTATCTCTATTTCAGGGACAAAAACGACATCCTCTTTGCCCTGCATGCAGAAGGCTTTGATCGCTTCTACCGGCTGCAGCAGACCGTGCTTCAGGTAAAAGACCCCTGGGAACGCCTGCGCATGCACGCGAGGGTGTATATATCCTTTGCCCTTGAGAACCGCGAATACTACGATCTCATGTTCATCATGCGGGGGCCGGTCGAGAAGCTCAAGGCCGCGAGGGACTGGTCCGTCGGAATCCGCTCGTACGATTTTCTCAAGGAGAATATAAGGGACTGCATGGCTGCCGGATACCTGCCAAAGACCGAAGTCGATGTTGCGGCCTTTGCGATCTGGTCGTTCACCCATGGCATGGCATCCCTCATTATCAGGCAGCGCTGCGCCATGATCTCTCCAGACCTGCTCTCGTCGGTCGTCGACGGGGCGATCGATTTCATGACGGCCCGGATAGAAAAGGGAAAGATGATCGGAAAGGGGAGGCGGAAGTAGGAAATATATTTTTTTGCGCTATACTGAACATTGTTCATATTATGTCGTTAGTTCACACTGAAAGGAGACACGAATCATGAAGGCACTTATTCTCGAGGATCTTGACGGGACGGAAATACCCGGGGCTGTTGAAGAATCATTCCGCCAGGCGGGCTGGCAGACGGAGACTCTCCGACCGGCGTCGATGAAGATTTCCCCCTGCAGCGGCTGTTTTCACTGCTGGGTGAGGACCCCGGGCATCTGTATAATCCCCGATGAAGGGCGTTCCGTTGCCGAGGCATGTATGGGAGCGGACGTAGTCGCACTGATAACTCCCGTCACCTTCGGGGGATATTCTCCGGCAATAAAGAAGATGATGGACCGGCTTATCCCGATCCTCTCCCCCTTCTTCATGAAGATCAGCGGGGAACTCCACCATAAACCTCGGTACGAAAAATATCCCGCACTGATCGGCATCGGACTCCTTGAACAGAAGGACGACGTAGAGGCCGCCCTCTTTTCCCAGATTATCGGGAGGAATGCGCTCAACGTCCATGCCCCATGGCACGGGGCCTTCGTTCTTTCGGGCGGGCAGGAATACAAGGAGGCAGGCGATTATATCAGATCGCTTGCGCCCCTCTCGAAGGAGGCGGCATGAAAACGCAGCGGAGAGTCCTTCTCCTGGTCGGAAGCCCCGGACCGCAGAGCACGTCGTTATCTCTCGGGAGTCACCTCACCGGGCTTCTGGGTCAGCACGGAATGGAGACGGAGACACTCCACATCACCTCCTGTCTTCGCTCTCCCGGGGCTGAAGAAACCCTCCTAGCCGCGGCCGGGCGTGCAGATATTCTGATCCTGGCCTCGCCGCTCTATGTGGACAGCCTGCCGGGGCCTGTCGTGGCCGCGCTCCGGATCCTTGCGCAGCAGCAGGGAGCAAGGAGGGCTGGCACCCGCAGACGTCTTCTGGCGATAGTGAACTGCGGGTTTCCCGAATCGCACCACAACGACACCGCCCTGGCACAGGTCCGTCTCTTCTGCAGGGACACGGGTATCGAATGGTCCGGAGGTCTCGGTCTCGGGGGAGGCGGGATGATCGCGGGACGTCCCCTGGCGCAGAAGGGGCGTGCGGTCAGGAATGTGCTGGCCTCTCTCGCCCTCGCCGCCTGTGCGCTCGCAGAGGATGAGCCGCTGCCGGAACACGCGGTCTCCCTCATGGCGAGGCCGCTGACCCCTGCCTGGCTCTACATTCTCGTCGGCCATCTGGGATGGCTGCTCCAGGCCAGGAGGTTCGGTGTGCTCGGACGCATCAACGACAGGCCATATTCCGCAGCTTCGGGCGGGGGGCGTGTCGCACTGGACGGGTCAGAAGACATAGAAGAATAGGACAGCTGCCGGGGAACAGGGAAGTTTCGGTTACTTTTCCACCACCACGAAGGCGATGCTGTAGTCGTCCTCGTGGCTGAGGCTCACATGCGTCTGTTGTATCTTCTGCAGATCAAAAAATTTGCTGAGGTTGCCTTTGGGACTTATTGAAGGACCACCCTCCCCGTTGTTCACGATCTCGATATCCGTCATCGCGATGGGAGTCCTCTTCCCTATCGCCTTGATCACCGCCTCTTTTGCGGCAAAGCGCGCGGCAAGAGGGAGAAACGGGTTCTTCTTCTGAAAGGCATACGCAATCTCGCTGTCCGTATACACCCTTTTGAGGAACCTGTCCCCCCAGCGCTCGACCGCCTGCCTGAGCCTCTCGGTCCGGACAATATCGGTGCCGATGCCGAAGATCAAGATCCGCCCCGCAAGATCAGTTCCTTCATCTCCCGCACCGCCCTCTCCAGGCCGACGAGCACGGCGCGCGCTATGATGCTATGGCCTATATACAGCCCCCGGACACCATTTAGCATCGCGATCTCCGCCACGTTCGTATAGTTCAGCCCATGCCCCGCATTGGCGAGCAGACCGAGTTCGACCGCCTTGTCGACCGCGCCGGCGACGCGGACCAGTTCCTTCTCCCGTTTCCTGCCTTTTTCATTAGCATAACAGCCGGTATGGATCTCAACCATGTCAGCACCCGACTCCTTCGAGGCCTCGATATCCGCTGCCTCGGGATTGATGAAGAGGCTCACGGGGATCCCCTTGTCGTGAAGCGTCCTGACAGCCTTTTTCACGGACTTCATGTTCTTCCTTACATCAAGCCCGCCCTCGGTCGTCAGTTCCTGTCTCTTTTCAGGGACCAGCGTCACGAGGTCGGGAAGCTTTCTGCAGGCGATCCTGACCATCTCGTCCGTCGCCGCCATCTCCATGTTCAGTTCGACAGGGACAAAGGCCCTCAACATATCGAGGTCACGGTCGTTGACATGCCGGCGGTCCTCACGCAGATGAAGGGTGATGCCATCGGCCCCGCCGAGTATCGCCAGGGTCGCCCCCATGACAGGGTCAGGTTCAATCCCCAGGCGGGCCTGCCGGAGCGTTGCTACGTGGTCGATGTTAACTCCAAGGATCATCTAACTTCTCCATTCCGTTATAAATATTTATGGCACGATCGTAAGGTCGTCCACCGATGCCGCCACAACAAAGACCTTGATATTATTTGCATCCTCGTCCACAGGGAGGAGAAAAAAGCCCTGCAGGTCCATTTCCTTGCGCGACAGGAAGAACCCCCGTTTCCAGGGGACCTCGCCCTCCAGAAACCCGACGAGAGATTCTCCGTCGTGGAACCGGATAAAGACCCGGTGGCCCTTTGCCGGACACGCCCCGTAGATCTTCTTCTCCTGATAACCGCGGTCTCCGTCGAACGTTCTGACAAAAAAGATCGCCTTCAGATCGTCCAGCCTGAGGCAGCTGTCCTTGCCGTCGGCCACATCCGTGACATTCACATCGTTCTTCGCCGGGTCAAACGACCTGAGAAACCCCTTCAGGGCACGCCCCTCTTTAAACCTGCAGACTACCTTGTCCCGTTCTTCCATATACCCCTCCGGTCTACCTGAGGTTCACGGTTATTTGAGAATCTTTCCGCTTCCATGCAAGCCAGTGCGCAAATGCCATCTGCCGCTTCTCTTCCAGCAGTGTATTCTTTATGCTGTCTTTCACCTCGTCGAAGGAAGCGACCGCCTCTTTTTCACGGTCCTTCACCTTCACAAGGTAAAATTTCTGTCTTCCCTTATAAGGGCCCCCGGACTGGCCGGGTCTGAGGTTCCTTATGGCCGCGGAGAGTCCCGGCGAAAAAAGGTCCGGGTTCGCCCACCCGTAACCGCTGGCATGCGCCCGGTTTTCGTTTCCGGCCCTCAGGGCAAGGTCATCAAAATCAACTTTCTTCTCTCTGATCTCCCTCATCGCCGCAGCGGCCGCCTC
>JAKAIE010000084.1 GCA_021814475.1 Nitrospirota bacterium | reverse complement strand
AGAAGTTCGGGTTGAGTTCCCCTGAAGGAGCCCTTGTGGGAGACGTTGCCAAGGGAAGTCCGGCCGACAAGGCGGGTATCCGGAGAGGGGATATCATCACCGAATTCAACGGCAGGAAGGTGAAAGACGTCGGGAACCTGAGAAACATGGTAGCCCAGAGCAGGGTCGGCACCGAGGTGCCGGTTACCATACGCCGCGGCGACAAGGAATATTCCTTTAAAGTGCTGATAGTGGAACTGCCTAAAGAGTCCGCAGAGCCAGCGCAGCCGAACGCGCAGGATGACCAGACGTTCGAAGGGATGGTGGGTTTCAGTGTCATGGACCTGACAAAGGAGGTCGCCAGGCAGCTGGGACTGGGCAAGGACGAAAAGGGTGTCGTGGTTATACGCGTCGAACCAGGAAGTTCGGCCGAAGAGGCCGGGATACGGAAAGGTGATGTCATCCAGGAGGTCAACAGAAGGAAGGTCGAGAAACTCGATGATTATACCCGAATAACTTCCGGCCTCCGGGCCGGAGATACCATTCTCCTCTTTATCAACAGGGGCGGAAAGAGATTCTATGTCACCATGCGCACCTCCTGACGCCTTGAATCCAGGCGTCCGTGAGTTGCAGGGATCTTTGCCGGCATCGCACTCATGAAGGAAAAGATCGTTGCGATCGTGCCGGGGGCCGGCATCGGCAGGAGGCTCGGTCCGGGGACGAACAAGACCTTCGAGGTGCTCGGGGGCAAACCCCTCGTGGCCAGGGTGCTCGAGACCCTGGAGTCTGTCGAGGAGATCGATGAGATCATTCCGGTCATCAAAGATGAATATATGGCTTCCGCTGCGGCACTGATCGAAGAATATCGGATTACGAAGGTCAGGCGCATTGCTCCGGGAGGCGCCGAACGGCAGGATTCGGTCTTCCGTGGCCTGAAGCTGGTGGAGAACCCTGACAGCATTGTCGTGATCCATGATGGAGCAAGGCCCCTGGTCGAGCCTGTCCATATCCGGAAGGCGATAATCTCACTTGAGGGATGCGACGGGGTAGTCGTCGGCGTGCCGGTCAAGGATACGGTCAAGGAGGCGATGGGCGGGATGATCCGCCGGACGCTTGACCGGGGCACACTCTGGGCCGTGCAGACCCCTCAGGTTTTCAGGTTCAGGGTCTTGTACGCGGCATACGAAAAGGCGATGCAGGAGTCCTTCTATGCGACCGACGACTCAGCTCTTGTCGAGCGCAGCGGGGGGGCAGTGCGTATCGTGCAGGGGGCCTATACGAACATCAAGATCACGACGCCTGAAGACCTTCTCGCTGCCGAAGGATTTCTGAAGGCGGGGGGACTAGCGTGAGGATCGGTTTCGGCTACGATTCCCATCGCCTCGTGACCGGGAGAAAACTGATACTCGGGGGGGTGGAGATTCCGTACGAAAAGGGGCTTGCCGGGCATTCCGATGCGGATGTGCTCTTGCACGCGATCATGGATGCGATCATCGGGGCTCTCGGTCTCGGAGATATCGGCAGGCATTTTCCCGATACTGATCCTGCCTGGAAGGACGCCGACAGCATCGTACTGCTGGAGCAGGTGGTCGGGCTCGCCGCGAGCCGGGGATATTCCGTCTCCTGGGTGGATACGACGGTCATTGCGGAAAGACCCCGGCTTTCCGGATACATAGACCGGATGAGGGAAGCACTCTCCCGCGCCGGCCTGCCGGGAGACCTCGTCAATATAAAGGCAAAGACGAACGAGGGTATGGGCTTTGTCGGCAGGGGCGAGGGCATTGCCGCATACGCCGTATGCCTGCTGGACGGAAAGGAGAAGGCGTGAAGCCGAAGCAGAAGGGAAACGGGAGAAAAGCCGCACTGAAGGAAAGGACTACGGTGGGGCAGAGACCTGCCTTCCGCCCGGCGGTATCTCAGGACAAAGAGGTCGCGCAGCTCAAGGACTCTTTTGCCAATCACCTGAAATATTCCCTCGCCAAGGACGAATATTCCGCGACCAGGCTCGATTGCTATACGAGTGTCGCCCTTACGATCAGGGACAGGCTGATCAGACAGTGGATAGAGACGCAGCAGGCCTACTACAAAAAAGACGTCAAGAGGGTCTATTACCTTTCGCTCGAGTTCCTGATAGGAAGGACACTGGGGAATTCACTGATAAACCTGGGGCTCCTGGACAGCACGCACAGGGCGGTGCATGACCTCGGGTACCGGATGGAAGACATACGGGAGATGGAGTTTGATGCAGGCCTCGGAAACGGGGGGCTCGGAAGACTCGCCGCCTGTTTTATGGACTCCCTCGCAACTCTTCAGATCCCTGCCTATGGCTACGGCATCCGGTACGAATACGGCATCTTTTTTCAGAAAATTATCGACGGTTACCAGGTCGAGACCGCGGACAACTGGCTCCGTTACGGGAACCCATGGGAGATTGAACGTCCGGAGTTTCTCTATATCGTCAGGTTTTACGGAAGGGTCGAGCAACATCATGACGAACACGGTAGCCTGCGGCATCAATGGGTCGACACGCGTGATGTAGCGGCCGTTGCCTTCGATACGCCTATCCCGGGGTTCCGTAATAACACCGTTAATACGATGCGTCTCTGGTCCGCGAAATCGACACGCGAGTTCGACCTCGAATACTTCAACCACGGGGACTACGAGCGTGCGGTTTCGGACAAGGCCCAGACCGAGACTATATCCAAGGTGCTCTATCCGAATGACAACGTCTTCGAAGGCAAGGAACTCAGACTGAAACAGGAGTACTTCTTTGTCTCGGCCACGATTCAGGACATTATCCGCCGGTATAAAAAGACGCAGACGGCTTCGTCCCCGCATCCCTTCGCCGCCTTCCCCGACAAGGTGGCGATCCATCTTAACGATACGCACCCTGCCATCGGGATATCCGAGCTGATGAGGATATTCCTGGATATCGAGGGCATCGGCTGGGACGATGCCTGGGACCTTACGGTCAGGACCTTCGGGTATACGAACCATACTATCCTTCCCGAGGCGCTTGAGAAGTGGCCGGTGACGCTCTTTGAGAGGGTCCTCCCGAGACATATGCAGATAATCTTCGAGATCAACAGGCGTTTTCTGGACCAGATCAACGTGCGTTTCCCGAACGATGTCGACAGGCTCAGGCGCATGTCGGTCATCGAGGAGGGATACGAAAAGAGGGTGCGGATGGCGAACCTCTCGATCATCGGGAGCCATTCGGTCAACGGCGTCTCCGCCCTGCATTCCGATATACTGAAGGCGGGGCTGTTCAGGGATTTTTACGAGATATGGCCCGAGCGTTTCAGCAACAAAACAAACGGCATTACCCAGCGGAGATGGCTTATGCTCTGCAATCCGGGCCTGGCAGGTCTCATAACGGACAGGATCGGGGAGGCATGGACAACAGACCTGTATGCGCTCAGAAAACTCAGGCAGTACGCGAAAGACCCGGTTTTCCGTGACGACTGGCGTGAGGTCAAACACAGGAACAAGAGGCGGCTTGCAGGTTACATCGCCGAAAAGATCCGGGTCCGCGTGGATCCCGACTCTCTCTTCGATTGCCATGTGAAACGCATGCATGAGTACAAGAGGCAGCTTCTGAATGTGCTTCATGTCGTGAGCCTGTACAACAGGATAAAGGCCGACCCGTCGGCCGATGTTGTGCCGAGGACGGTTATATTTGCTGGCAAGGCAGCACCGGGGTATCACACGGCGAAGCTGATCATCAAGCTGATCAACTCGATCGCGGATGTGGTCAACAGCGATCCCTATATCAAAGACCTTCTGAAGGTGGTTTTCATCAGCAATTACTCGGTTTCGATGGCCGCAAAGATCATCCCCGCCGCAGACCTCTCCGAGCAGATCTCTACCGCCGGGACAGAGGCCTCGGGTACCGGGAATATGAAATTTGCCCTGAACGGCGCCTTGACCGTCGGGACCCTGGACGGCGCTAATATAGAAATCATGGACGAGGTGGGTGAAGAGAACATCTTCATCTTTGGCCACACCGCTGCGGAGATCGAATCACTGAGACAGCAGGGATATGACCCCGGGAAATATTACGGGGAGAACCCTGATCTGAGGCTTGCCCTCGATATGATCGCGGGAGGGTATTTCTGCCGTACCCATCCCGAGCTGTTCAGGCCTGTCGTCGACAGCCTGCTGCGGCATGACCCCTACATGGTCCTCGCCGATTTCGCGCCATATGTGGCCTGCCAGGAGAAGGTCGGCGTCACATATAAGGATAAGGACCTCTGGACAAGGAAATCGATTCTGAATGTCGCGAATATGGGGTTCTTTTCTGCGGACCGGACAGTGAAGGAATATGCCGACGGAATATGGGGCGTGAAATCACTCCCGATCACATTCTCCGACGGGAAATAATCAGCCCCTCTCCGCAACGGTCTCGAATTCTTCCCGTGTCACCGGCATGACAGAGAGCCTCTGGCCTTTTTGAAGCACCTTCATTTGGCCCAGTTCAGGGACTGCCCGCAACTGCGACAGGGTAATGACCTTTGCGAATGCCTTTTTCCACCTCACGTCGACCATGAACCAGCGCGGGTTCATGGGGGACGATTTCGGATCGTAATATCTTGATGACGTGTCCCATGAGGTATGGTCCGGGTATGACTCCCTGACGACCTCCGCGATGCCGACGATGCCGGGGGTGTCGCAGTTCGAGTGGTAAAACAGCACTTGGTCGCCCTTCTTCATCTGCCTCATGTAGTTGCGGGCCTGATAGTTGCGTACGCCTTCCCAATGGTCAGTCCTTCCGGGCCTGGCCTTCAGGTCATCGAATGAAAAGACGGTCGGTTCGGACTTCATAAGCCAGTAGTTTTTCAGAATCGGCCCCTCCGGATATGCCCTCTACCTGGTTTGTCCCGCATGGATATCGGCGATCGCCTCAATGACCATCTCCCGCACCCCTGCGTGGGGATCTCCGATCATTGTATGGAGGACCGGCAGAACGGAGTCATCAGCGATGATTCCGAGCAGATTTACCGCATCACCTCTCAGGGTATGTTCAGCCTCTGCAAGAAGTGGCAGCAGTGAAGGGACCGCCGCCGTGATGTGGCCAGGATCGAGGCGCTTGAGTTCCTCGATCAGCGCGGTGGCCCCGAGCCTGACCCTTACCCGCCCGTCCCGGATCAGGTCGCCGACAAGCCTGTAAAGACTCTGGTCGTGTCTGAACATGTCGATGATATTATCGAGAAAACCGTTCTCCATATAATCGGAGATCATCTGACTCAGTTCGTCGGTGCTCATATGGTGCGAGGACATGGGGATACTATACCATAATGCTCACGGTACCGTTTGTAGTATAATAGCCTTAATTCCATGGGATTTTTCGGTGATATAGCACGCGATTACAGGGCCATTTTCGAGAGGGATCCGGCTGCGCGAAGCGGGCTCGAGGTGGTGTTGGCCTATCCGGGGTTCCATGCGATCGTCTGGCACCGCATCAATCATAAGCTCTGGCACATGCGGATTCCGGTGCTGCCGAGGCTGCTGTCGCATCTGGCGCGCTTCCTGACCGGCATCGAGATACATCCAGCGGCAATAATAGATCCCGGGTTCGTGATCGACCATGGCATGGGGGTTGTCATCGGTGAGACCGCCGAGGTAGGGGAAGACTGCCTGCTGTACCAGGGGGTCACTTTAGGCGGGACAGGCAAGGAGAAGGGCAAGCGGCATCCCACACTGAAAAAGAATGTGGTTGTCGGCACGGGGGCCAAGGTGCTCGGCAATATCACCATCGGCAATAACGTGGTCATCGGGGCAAATTCGGTTATACTCAAGTCGGTCCCGGACAACTCGATATGCGTCGGGGTCCCCGGGCGCATCACCAAGCGCAAGACGATCAGGATGACGACCGAGGAGGGCATGGTCGAGGTGACCGACTACTTCCCGGACCCGGTCGTCGAGCGGTTGAGGGAATTGGAAATGCGCGTCGAAGAGCTCACCAGAAGGCTCGATGCAGCCGACAGGACGACAGAAAGAGGAGGACTTATGAGGATCTACAACACGCTCACCGCGAAGAAGGAGGACTTTGTGCCGGTCAAACCGGGAGCGGTCAGAATGTATTCCTGCGGGATTACCGCATATGACCACTGCCATATCGGCCATGCACGGAGCGCCATCGTCTTTGACGTGATGAGGCGATATATCAGATATAAAGGCTATGCGATCACCTATATCAGGAACTTCACGGACATAGACGACAAGATCATCAACCGGGGCCATCAGGAGGGCATGGCATGGGACGCGGTTGCGAAGAAATACATCGACGAATATTACCGCGATATGGACATGCTCGGCGTGGGCAGGGCGGATGTGGAGCCGAGGGCCACGGAATATATCGCCCAGATGATCCATATCGTCAAAGGGCTCGTCGAAAAGGGCTTTGCGTATGAGTCTGAAGGAAGCGTTTATTTCGAGGTCGCGAAATTCGGGGACTACGGGAAGCTTTCGAAGCGCGACCCGGACGATATGATGGCAGGCGCCCGGATCGAGGTGAACGAGAAGAAGAAGAGCCCGATGGATTTTGCCCTCTGGAAGGCCTCGAAGGAGGGGGAGCCGGCGTGGGACAGCCCGTGGGGGCCGGGGAGGCCGGGCTGGCATATCGAGTGCTCTGCCATGTCCCTTGAGCATCTCGGCGAGACATTCGACATCCACGGCGGCGGCGCGGATCTCATCTTCCCGCACCATGAGAACGAGATCGCCCAGTCAGAGGCCTTTACCGGAAAACCTTTCGTGAAATATTGGGTGCATAACGGGTTTATCACCGTGGACAAGGAAAAGATGTCGAAATCTCTCGGCAACTTTTTCACGATAAAGGAGATTCTGGGCAAGTTTGATTCCGAGGCGATCAGGTTCTTCCTCCTCTCGACCCATTACCGGAGCCCCATCGAATTTTCCGATGAACAACTGAAGGAGGCGGAGGCCTCGATCGACCGGTACTATACGACGGTGCTGAGGGTCAGGGACTTCCTGGGACTTGACCATGCGAAGGAAAAGGCCTCGTCTGAAGAGAAGGCGCTGGAGGAGGTTCTGTCCGGCTTTATCACGGGCTTCCGGGAGGCGATGGACGACGATTTCAACACCGCGCTGGCAATCGGCGGCATATTCGAGCTGATCCGCGTGCTGAACAAATATCTCGACGGGAAACCCTCCGGCAGGCACTCAATGGAGCTTGTCACGAGGTCCAGGGAACTGCTCAAAGAGGTTGGCGCGGTCCTGAACATCTTTGCACGGACACCGGAGGAATGGTACAAGGCGCTCATGTCGGTCAAGCATATTGGGTTGAGTGAGGCCGATATCCTCCTGAAGATTGATCAGAGGCAGCAGGCCAGAGCAAACAGGGACTGGGCTGCTGCGGATACCCTCCGGAAGGAACTCGACAGCCAGGGTATCGTTCTTGAGGACAAGAAGGACGGTACAACCTGGAGGGTCAAGGTCTGAGGGACGATGGATTCTCTGCAGGGGCGCAATACTGGGTATTGAGATTTTTGCGGGCCTGGGGTATACTCAGCCATTCTTTTGGACCTGCGAGGAGGATGCGTACCATTATGTCAGAATACAAGGGGCGGCGCAGTGAAGATCGTTTCCCTTTTCTCAAGACCATCTCCTATACCTGCGATCAGGAGGGCTCAGACGATATTTTCAAGGGGGTTACGATCAATATCAGCAAGTCGGGCATGTGCCTGTATCTCTTCGAGAGTCCCTGTGTCGACAACGGCAGCCATATCTTCATAAAGAGTGAACTGCCGGTCAATTCCTCAAGGGGAGCCATCCGGTGGATTGACAAGGTCGAAGACGGGTTCTATATGGCCGGGCTTCAGTTCATCTGAGAACAGTGCCCGCGCGCGGCGCCCGCAGCAGTACGGTGTCGGAGGGAGCGGTTCTTGTCTTGAAGCAGCTAATGCGGTATACTGGCTGTGAATGGTGGTGTGAAGGGGGTAGTGTGGGCAATTATTGTGACGAGAAGAGGCTCAGGGACCGGTATCCGTTCCTGGTAACCATTGGTTATCAATGCGAAGGTGACTGCAGCAGGAGCATCTTCAGCGGTATGTCCGTCAATATGAGCAGGGCGGGGATGTGTCTTTACCTCTTCGAAAGCCCCTGTCTCCGGGAGGGCGCGAATATCAGCCTTGCGGGTGAGACGCTGATGACATCGCGCCGGGGGACCATCCGCTGGATGCACAAGGTCGAGGACGGTTTTTACAAGGTGGGACTGCAGTTTATCTGAATTGCCGCAGCAGTGTCGCGCGGCGTTTCCTTCCCCGGGACTGCCGCTGAACAAATCGGGTACGTAACCGCATCGCGTGCGGGTCTCGCATAAATCGTCACGGAGATATGCCGGCTTTCAACAAGACGGCCTGATCTGGTATTATTATCTTCCGTTTGTAGAATGTTCCAGGGTAAAGGAGAGCCATTATGTCAGACCTCAAAAAGATGTATAAGACCATTATGGATGATCATTTCCCGGATGAGATGACAATCTCGTTCGGTGATCAGAAGATGATATACAGAAAGCGTGCATGGAAGATTGCAGATGAAAAGACAGGGGATCTTATCGAAAAAGGACTCCGGTACGGGGAAAATCCCGACCAGGAGGCAGCCCTCTATGAGCTGGTCAACGGCAACCTTCAGTTGGGGGACTGCCGCTTCATTTCCCCTGGGAGCGGACTGGTGAGCAGCATCTCCGAGGAGGAGATGATCCAGGCAGGCAAACACCCAGGCAAAACCAACCTGACGGATCTGGACAATGCCCTGAATATCCTCAAGTATCTCGCCGGAAGACCTGCTGCGGTTATTCTCAAACATAACAATCCGTGCGGGGCCGCATATGGCAGGACCGTTGCGGAGGCATACGACAAGGCAAACATGGCCGACAGGATAGCCGCTTTCGGCGGGTGTCTCGTCGTGAACCGTCCGATGGACCGGACCACTGCCGAGATGGTCAGCGCAAACTATCTGGAGGTCGTTGCTGCCCCTGAGTTCGAAGACGGTGTCGTGGACATTCTCGCCAGGAGGAAGAACCTCCGGATCGTACGTATGTCCAGGATATCGGACCTCGAAAAATACAGGGCAAGCCGGTTTGTCGATTTCAAGTGTCTGGTCGACGGCGGCATCATCGTGCAGCAGTCGCCGGTCAACCGCATCAGGACAAAGGATGATTTCCTCCCGGCGAAGACCGTCTATAAAGGAAAAGAATTTGCGATAGAGCGTCAGCCCGACGAAAATGATTATGACGATATGCTCTTCGGGTGGAATGTCGAACAGGGAATCACGTCCAATTCCGTCATCTATGTGAAGGACGGTGTTACCGTAGGCATAGGCACAGGAGAGCAGGACCGCGTAGGTGTCGCCGAGATCGCGGTTTTCAAGGCGTACACAAAGTATGCGGACGCCCTCTGCTTCAGAAAATTCGGGGTGCCATACAAGACGTTTGAGCTTGAGGCCGCCGAGGGTAAGCGGGACCTCGCAGCACTGAAAGAGATCGATGCGCAGACGGCAAGGGACAGGGGCGGTCTGGCAGGGTCGACAATGGTTTCCGATGCTTTTTTCCCCTTCAGGGACGGCGTGGATGTCGGCATAAAGCAGGGCGTCAGGGCGGTGGTGCAGCCGGGCGGCTCGGAGCGGGATTTTGAAGTCATCGAGGCGTGCAACCAAGCCGACCCGAAGATTTCGATGGTCTTTACCGGCCAGCGCGCCTTTAAGCATTAAGAGAGATTTTTTTGTGCGCGGTCAAAAAACGGTTGCAATAGCATTTTATCGCGTGTTATACTCTTAACTTCCTAAACAGAAGGCCTGCTTACAGGTTTTTCGGTAGTGTTCAGACAAGATCTGCCAAAGAACTTGACATAGAGATGCTTCTCTGGTACAGTGGTAAGGTTTCACCAGGGCGGCATACATTATTGATTATTAATTTTATGGAGGAAAAGTGCCTACGATAGCACAGTTAGTTAGACATGGCCGGAAGAGTCTGATATCGAAGACGAAGAGTCCTGCCCTGAAAGCGTGTCCCCAGAAGAGGGGAGTCTGCGTCAGGGTGTACACGACCACGCCGAAGAAGCCGAACTCGGCATTGAGAAAAGTTGCAAGGGTTCGGCTGACGAATGCGATGGAGGTGACTGCGTATATTCCGGGTGTGGGGCACAACCTTCAGGAGCATTCCATTGTCATGATCAGGGGGGGGAGGGTCAAGGACCTTCCGGGTGTCAGGTATCATATCATCAGGGGTGCGCTTGACTCGACGGGTGTGAACGACCGTAGGCGCGGACGTTCTAAATACGGAACCAAGAAGCCAAAGTAAACGGAGTTATATAATGCCAAGAAGAAGAGTCGCTGAAAAAAGAGAAGTGTTGCCGGATCCGAAATACAACAGCAAGGTTGTGAGCAAGTTTATGAGCGCCATAATGCAGGACGGCAAGAAGTCTACGGCCGAAGGCATATGTTACGGTGCTTTTGACGTCATACGGGAAAAGACGGGGAGCGATCCGCTGAAGGTCTTTAAGGCGGCGCTCGAAAATGTGAAGCCCGTTGTCGAGGTCAAGGCGAGAAGGGTCGGCGGCGCCACCTATCAGGTGCCTGTCGAGATACGTCCTCAGCGTCGGATGGCCCTGGCTTCACGGTGGCTGATTTCGTACTCGAGGGCGCGCAATGAAAAGACGATGAGGGAGCGGCTTGCCGGGGAGTTGCTCGATGCGTTCAATAATACCGGCTCTTCCATAAAGAAGAAAGAAGATACCCATAAAATGGCGGAGGCGAACAAGGCCTTTGCTCATTATAGATGGTAGCGAGGCTAGAGGAGAGATATCTTGTCAGTAAATTTATTACAGAAGACACGCAATATCGGCATTATGGCCCATATCGATGCCGGGAAAACCACCACGACCGAGAGGATCCTCTACTATACGGGTGTTACCTACAAGATAGGTGAGGTCCATGAGGGGACGGCGGTTATGGACTGGATGGTCCAGGAGCAGGAGAGGGGGATCACGATCACCTCGGCGGCAACCACATGTTCCTGGAGAGAGCATCGCATCAATATTATAGACACCCCCGGTCATGTTGATTTCACTATAGAGGTTGAGCGCTCGCTGCGCGTCCTTGATGGCGCCGTGGCCGCGTTCGATTCTGTTGCGGGTGTTGAGCCCCAGTCGGAGACGGTCTGGAGGCAGGCCGATAAATATAATGTCCCCCGTATCGCCTTCATGAACAAAATGGACAGGATGGGCGCAGATTTTTTTATGGGGCTGACGACGATGATCGATCGCCTCGGCGCAAATCCTGTGGCGGTGCAGATTCCGATCGGGTCGGAAGACAACTTCCGGGGACCGATCGACCTTGTGACCATGAAGGCCCTTTTCTACGATGACGAGACCCTCGGCGCCAAATATGTCGAAGGAGAGATCCCGGCTGAGTATGCCGCGCAGGCGAAGGAATATAGGGAAAAGATGCTAGAGGCGCTCTCGGATGTTGATGAGACGATAATGGAAAAATTTCTGGGCGGCGAAGAAGTGACGGCTGATGAAATACGCGCCGCGCTGCGGAAAGGTACCATTTCGATGAGCCTGACCCCCGTGCTCTGCGGGTCTGCATTCAAGAATAAGGGCGTCCAGCAGTTGCTTGATGCCATCGTTGATTATCTTCCGTCGCCGCTCGATGTGCCGCCGGTTGTGGGTAAAGATCCGGACAGCGGTGCGGAGGCATCAAGGAAGTCAGATCCGAAAGAGCCCTTCTCGGCGCTCGCGTTCAAGGTCATGACAGACCCGTTTGTCGGGCAGTTGACGTTTATCAGGGTCTATTCGGGTGTCATGAGCGCAGGATCGTATATATATAACTCGACCAAGGGGACGAAGGAGCGCGTCGGACGACTGCTGCAGATGCACGCGAACAAACGGGAGGATATCAAGGAAGTTTCTGCCGGAGATATCGCGGCCGCAGTGGGACTGAAAAGCTCCCTGACGGGGGATACCCTCTGTGACGAGAAGAGCCCGATCATACTCGAGGCGATGGAGTTCCCGGATCCCGTCATCCAGGTTGCGATTGAGCCAAAGACCAAGGTCGATCAGGAGAAGCTTGGCCAGTCTCTCGGCAAGCTTATGCAGGAGGACCCTTCGTTCAAGGTTACCACCAATGAGGAGACGGGTCAGACTCTGATAGCGGGAATGGGAGAACTGCATCTCGAAATCATCGTGGACCGGCTGCTCAGGGAATTCAAGGTTGGTGCGAATGTAGGCAAGCCCCAGGTCGCCTACAGGGAGACGATCAAGACGGCATCCAAGGCCGAGGGTAAGTTTGTGCGCCAGAGCGGCGGCCGCGGTCAATACGGTCATGTCCTTATAGAGCTCTCCCCTTCTGAGCCCGGCCAGGGATTCGTATTCGAGTCAAAGGTCGTTGGTGGCACCGTTCCGAGGGAATATTGGAATGCGGTAGAAAAAGGCATCAAGGAAGCAACGGAAAACGGTATATTGGCCGGTTACCCGGTTGTGGATGTGAAGGCAGTGCTCTACGACGGTTCCTACCATGAAGTCGACTCATCGGAGATGGCGTTCAAAATAGCAGGCTCGATGGGCTTTAAGGAGGCGGCAAAGAAGGCAAAGCCGGTTATTCTCGAGCCGATCATGAATGTCGAGGTCGTCACTCCCGAAGATTATATGGGAGACGTTATCGGCGATCTGAATTCCCGGAGGGGAAGGATCCAGAGCATGGAGAAGCGAGGCAAGGCACAGGTGATCAGGTCCCAGGTGCCTCTGTCGGAGATGTTCGGATATGCGACCGACCTGAGGTCTAAGACCCAGGGAAGGGCAACCTACACGATGCAGTTCGCGGTGTACGAGGAGGTTCCGAAGGGGATCGCCGACGGCATTATCGCGAAGGTGAAGGGCGAATAACAGAGCGTTATTGGTTTTGTTGACATTATAAGCTGAAACTGATAAGGAAGGTGAAAAGAGATGGCAAAGGCAAAATTTGAGAGGACGAAGCCACATTGCAACGTAGGGACGATCGGGCACGTTGACCACGGGAAGACGACGCTGACGGCGGCTATCACGAAGGTGCTGGCGATGACGGGTC
>JAKAIE010000083.1 GCA_021814475.1 Nitrospirota bacterium | reverse complement strand
CGGCGTAAAGACATAGACCACCTCGGGGACTACCTCTCCCTTGACCGCCTCGAGAAAATCCATCGCATTGGGGACCTCTTTCTGCACCTGGACAAGGTCCCGGAGCCAGGAGATATATTTGCTGTTCCGTTCGTCCAGCTCCCCCCGCTCCTTATACCTCCAGTGAGAGGCGATGCCCTCTTCGGCGATCCGGTCCATCTCCTCTGTGCGTATCTGGAACTCGACCCTCTCGCCCTTTGGGCCGATCACCGTGGTGTGGAGGGACTGGTACATGTTAGATTTCGGAACGCCTATATAATCCTTGAACCTGCCGGGAATCGGCGTCCAGAGCGAGTGAATCAGCCCGAGGATCGCGTAACAATTCGCCTTGGTATCGGTCAGAATCCTCAGGCCGATGACGTCATGGACCTGGTCGAAGGTGATCCGCTGCTTCTGCATCTTCTGATAGATGCCGTAGAAGTGTTTTATCCTCCCCTTTACCTTTCCCGGCAGCCCTTCCTCGGCCAGTTTCAGATTGATCAGCTCGATCACCTCGCGGATATACCCTTCCTGGTCTTCCTTGCGCTTGGCGACCTTGCGGACAAGTTCGTTGTACAGGTCGGGCATGAGGTACCTGAAACTGAGGTCTTCGAGTTCCAGGCGGAGCCACCCTATCCCGAGCCGGTTGGCAAGGGGCGCGTAGATCTCCAGCGTCTCCGCGGCGATGCGCTGCTGCTTGGCCGGCGGCAGAAATTCGAGCGTCCTCATGTTATGCAGCCGGTCGGCGAATTTTATCAGGATGACCCTGACGTCTTCGGACATGGCCAGCAGCATCTTTCTGAAATTCTCGGCCTGCACCTCTTTCTTCGTCTGGAATTCGACCTTCGAGAGTTTGGTCAGGGCCTTGACGAGAAAGGAAATCTCCTTGCCGAAGATCCCCTTGAGATCTTCGGTCGTGGTGCGCGTATCTTCAACCGTATCATGAAGCAGCCCGGCGCATATCGAAAAGACATCCATCTTCATGTCCGCAAGAATGGAGGAAACCTCCAGGGGGTGTTTGATATATGGCGTGCCCTCGCTCCTCTTCTGGCTGCAGTGGGCCTCGCTAGAAAAGTGGTATGCCTTCTTCAGCATATCGACATCCGCGTCGCTCTTATACAAGAGGACCTTGTCGATCAGGCCTTTCAGGGAAATCATCCGAGGCATTTTTTATTATACACCTAACCGGGCATATCAGAAGCCTGCAAAAGAGGCGAGCGGAAGATTACACTGCAGCGAATGATCCAGGCGCGCATGCACGGAATATACGGCCGCTTATAAAAGAACCGTGGGCCGCGCTCTCCCCTGAATGAACGGTCAGTTTCTCAGATCTGTCTTGGGGATGTTTCCCACGATCACAAGGACATAATTCTTCGGATCCAGGTATTTTTTCGCCACACGGAGGACATCCTCTTTCGTCACCGCCTGAATATATCCCTTGTAGTTGTCGATGTAATCAAGCCCGAGGTGGTAGAGTTCCACAGCGGTCAGGAAGGCTGCGATCTTGCTGTTCGAGTCCACCTTCAAAGGGAAGCTCCCGGTGAGGTAGGATTTTGCGTCATCCAGTTCCTTTGTCGTCACTGGCTCTGTTCTGATCCTCTCCATCTGCTTGAGCACCTCGTCGATGGCGACCTGTGCGGTCGGATTCTTAGTCTGGAGGCCGGCCTCAAAATATCCGGAGTATTTCTGCGCCGCAAAAAAGCTGTGAACGTCGTATGAAAGCCCCCTGTTGTCCCTGATGTCGTCGACGAGGCGGGAGGCGAAACCTCCGCCTCCGAGGATATAATTCATCACAGTAACCGCGTAGTAATCGGGATTGTCACGGGTAATGCCTAGATGGCCCAGGATGATGTTTGCCTGGGTGATATCCTTCTGTATCTTCAGCACGTCGGGCCCCGAGCGGGGTTTGAGTGCGGGAAGCGGCCTCGTACTAACTCCTTTTTTCTCCCAGCCATGAAAATACTTCTCGATAAGGGCCATGAGTTCAGGCCTGCTGATGTCTCCGACAACCGCCATGACCGCATTGTTCGGCGCATAATATGCGGAGTAAAAACCGACGATGTCCTGCCTGGTGATCGCGTCGAGGGACTCCTCCGTCCCTTCGACCGGCCAGCCGTACGGGTGGTCCCCGAAGACCGCCTTCATGAATGCCTTCGATGCGACGACCGCCGGCTCCTCCTTCTGCTGCAGGATCGCGCTCTTTATCAGTGCCTTCCTCCGGCTGATCTCCTGCTCGCTGAAGGCAGGGTGCAGCAATATGTCCGAGAGGAGTTCAAACCCGAGACCAATGTCCTTTTTCAGGACAGAGAGGGAGGCGGTCACGTAGTCGTTGCCTCCGGAGGTCTGGAGAGAGCCGCCGACGAATTCTATCGCCTCGCTGATCTGCCTGGAGGACCGCGTCGCCGTTCCTTCGTTCAGCAGATCGGCCGTAAGGTTGGCCAGCCCCGCCTTGTCCTGAGGCTCGGTAATACTTCCGGCCCTGAATGCTACCACCACCTTTACGATCGGCAGAGCCTTCTTTTCTGCATGGAGAAGGGTCAGCCCGTTCGGAAGTACCTCACGATCCGCGATCGCAGCGCGCACCGGCGAAGCGGACAGAAACGCGAGACAGACGCCTGCGAAAAGCAGCTGCAGCAGGGTGATTCTCTTTGTAACCGTCAGGGTTGACATACTATTTTTTCGCCTCCAGCGGGATCAGCACACCGGTTGTCTTCCCCCCGGGCACAAGGTACTTCCGGGCAACGCGCAGCACATCCCCGGCGGTCACCTTCCGTATCCCGTCGAGATACGAATCAATAAGCCTCCACCCGCCGATCATCTCGAAGGTGCCGATGAGCCTCGCCTGCATGTAAAAAGAGTCCTGCTCCATGATGAACGATGCCTCGACCTGGTTCTTTGCCTTCTGCACCTCGCTCTCAGAAGGAGGCTGCTGCCGAATCTTTTCGATCTCTTCGATAAGGGCCTTTTCGACATCGCCGATGTCCCTGCCTCTCGCCGCAGTTGCCTCGGCGAAAAAGAGGTGCGGATCGCGGTGCATGCCGTCATAACCGGCCCCGGCTGAGAGGGCAAGCTGCTTTTCGTACACTAGCGCATTGTATATCCTCGTGCTCTTGCCCTCCGAGAGGATGCTGCCGAGCACATCAAGGGCCGGACCGTCTTCCTGGCTGATCGCCGGCGCCTTATAGGCGATCAGCACCTCCGGAAGTTCCGCCTCTTTTCTGACGATGATCCTTTTCTCGCCATACTGGGGGTCCTCTGAGGCCTTCGTCTCCCTGATCTCGGGGCCCTTCGGGATCTTCCCGAAGGCCTTCCGGATCTTCGAGAGGATCTGAACCGGGTTCACATCACCGACGACAACTATGACCGCGTTATTCGGCTCATAGTACGTTGCGTAATGCCGCCTCAGGTCCTCGGGGTTCAGGGTCTTCAGATCGGACATCCACCCGATTACCGGCCACCGGTAGGGATGGTTCTGGAACGCTGTGGCAACGACCTGCTCAAGGAGAAGGTTCTGGGGATCATCATCGTACCTCAGCCGCCTTTCCTCCATCACCACGTCCCTCTCTGAGAGGACTGCGTCATCGGTCAGCATGAGGTTCCGCATCCTGTCCGCCTCCAGCTCGATCGGAAGGTCGAGCCTGTCCGAGGCGAGCATCTCGAAATACGCGGTGTATTCGGCTGTGGTAAAGGCATTGTCGGTCCCCCCGGCCCGCTGTATCGACTGCGAAAAAGTCTTCGGCCCGTGTTCCCTTGTCCCCTTGAACATCATATGTTCCAGGAGATGACTCAACCCGGTCTTCCCGATGTTTTCGTCCCGGGAGCCGACCCGGTACCAGACCTGGAATGTGGCGGTCGGCGCCTTGTGTTCCTCCAGGATCAGCACCTTCAGCCCGTTGTCAAGGATATGCTCCTGCACATTGATCGCCCGAGCGCTCACCGGAAAGAGGAGCAGCACTGCAAGGACCAGATACACAGGCACGTAATATCGACGCATTTTTTATATTAACTCTTTTGACCCGTCTGCGCAAACGGCCCGCAAGGCTTGCCGGAAGTGCTCCCCTGCCGTACAATACTCTCATGCGCACAGACGATCTCAGGGCGATAGGACGGGACCTTTCTGCCCGGATATCCCTGCTCAGACTCTCCGGGGAGATGAAGATATCGACCGGCACAGGGGCTGCGGGAGATACCACCTTTGCCATCGACAGGGTTGCCGAGGATATCATCCTAACCGCGCTCGAATCCCTTAATGAGCCGCTGACGGTCGTCTCCGAGGAGGCAGGGGTCCTGGATATCCGTGGGGGCGGGCAGCGGGTGGTGATCGATCCGATAGACGGAAGTAAAAATGCGGTCTCGGGCATCCCCTTTTTCTGCACCTCGATCGCGGTCGCTTCCGGCGACACGGTCGGCGACGTTGTTCTGGGCTATGTGATCAACCTGATCAGCGGCGACGAGTTCTGGGCGGAAAAGGGTGCCGGCGCCTGGATGAACGGGGAGCGGATCTTCGGTCAGCAGGGGGAAGATTTCACGCTTGTCTCCTTCGAGGCGCAGCACCCAGGGGAAGACATCCAGTCCATACTGCCGGTCATAAAGAGCTCAGTAAAGACGAGATGCCTCGGGGCGACGGCGCTCGACCTTGCCTGTATCGCCGCGGGCGCGGCCAGCATCTTCCTGTCGCCTTCCCCTTCACGCAGTTTCGATTATGCGGGGGGATATCTCCTTGTCAAGGAGGCAGGCGGGACCATCAGTGATATGGCAGGCAGACCGATAGAGCCGGTGAGGCTGGGGCTGGAGCGGAGCAGGACTCTCCTTGCTGCAGGGAATGAACGGCTCCATGAAAAGGCCCTGGGGCTTCTGCAAAAGAAGGGTTGACCTCTAGCGCAAGTAGGCCTCGGTGACATACCGGCGCATCATCCGGTGTGTATTGAAGTAATAAGCGTTTTTTCCGATGGCGTTCTGCATCATTCTCACCCAGGTATGCCGGTCGTCATAATACGCCGGGATGATGATATTTTCCAGCTTGTGATAGAGGTCTTCCGAGTCCCGTGAATCGGCATCAGCGCCCGGCGTCAGTTCCTGGGGGGCCGGCCCAATCGACCATCCGGTGAATCCCTCAATATGCCCCTCGATCCACCACCCGTCGAGCACGCTGAAGTTCATGACGCCGTTATGCGTCGCCTTCATGCCGCTGGTCCCTGAGGCCTCAAGCGGACGGAGGGGGGTATTCATCCAGATGTCGACACCCGAGACGATCTTGAGGGCTGTCGACATATTGTAGTTTTTCAGGTAGACGATATTTATCCGGCCCTTGAAGCGATCCCTGTATTTGAAGATATTCTGGATAAGCCTCTTTCCCTGCTCGTCCTTCGGATGCGCCTTCCCGGCATAGACCAGCTGGATCCTGCCCGCGCCGATCTTCTCGAACCTTTCGAGGTCCCTGAAGAGGAGATCGGCCCGTTTGTAGGCGGTCGCCCTGCGGGCAAACCCGATTGTCAGTATATCCGGAGAAAACTCGGACCCGGTCTTTTCCCTGATGTAGGCGATAAGATCATTCTTCGCCTTCATATGGGCATCCCAGAGTCTTTCGTCCGGGATGCGGCCGACCCGCACAAACAGTTCAGGCTCATTCGCCCAGCCCGGGAGATACTCGTCGTAGAGTCTCTTGAAGTGATCACAGGTCCACGTAAACGAGTGGACCCCGT
Source organism: Nitrospirota bacterium (assembly GCA_021814475.1). Taxonomy (GTDB): domain Bacteria; phylum Nitrospirota; class Thermodesulfovibrionia; order Thermodesulfovibrionales; family UBA6898; genus PALSA-1316. The sequence goes on along the minus strand of JAKAIE010000083.1, from coordinate 7,406 downwards.
TGGTGATCGCATGGATCACATACCCAGGGAACATACTCTGGGATACCTCGCCGTGTTTTTTAGCAACGCCGTTAATATAACGGCTCAGGTTCAGGGCGAGCAGCGTCATGTTCAGCTTGTCCTTCCCCGCCAGGTCCTGGAGGGTTGCGGTCGGGATGATCTCCCCCATCACCCTGGCCACCATATCGTAGGGAAATTTGTCATGGCCCGCCTCGACCGGGGTATGAGTCGTGAAGACACAAAGGTTCTTCACGCTCCTCCTGTCCCAGACGAGCTTTTCGTCCCAGACGTCCTCGATCGGCTTTTTGAGGCGGTTCAGGAGTTCCAGTGTCAGGAGACTTGCATGACCCTCGTTCATATGGTACTTCCTGATCTCGAACCCCATCTCGTGGAGCAGACGCACCCCCCCGATGCCGAGGACGATCTCCTGCTTCAGCCTGTAGGCCAGATCGCCTCCATAGAGGCTTGCGGTAATCTCTCTGTCCGCGGGGCTGTTGGCCGGGAGGTCCGTGTCCAGGAAAAAGACCGGAACCGATCCTCCGGTGAGGCTCTGGACATTATAGATCCAGGCCTGCACCACCACGTCCCTGCCCTCGACCTGGACGACGACCCTATACGGGAGTGCCTGCATGTATGCAGCGGGGTCCCAGACAGCGGGATATTCCGTCTGCCATCCTGTATCGTCCATGTCCTGAGTAAAATATCCCTTTTTGGTCAGGATGGTAACAGCCACCATCGGCAGCTTCAGGTCGGCGGCGGAGCGGATGGTGTCGCCCGCAAGCACCCCAAGGCCGCCGCTGTAGGTGGGGATATCGTTATGCACTCCTATCTCCATCGAGAAGTAGGCGATTTTCGGCTCGCGCGTCAGTTCGAGGACAACTGTTTCGATCTCTGTCATAGGTGAATATTGTACGCCATTTTGCGGGTGGAAACAACCTTCTTGCCTGAGAGGCCTGCCAGCGCTTATTGAAAAAAAGGAGACCATCTGTTAGTATTCTTAATGCCTGAGGAACCACGAAGTGCAGGGCTTCTTCTCAGAACTGCGGCCAGGGTCATCGATTTTATTCTCATTGCGGCCGCACTGGAGATAGCGCCGAAGGCTGGATATTTTGCGGGCATTGCCTATCTCCTCCTGGGGGACGGATTTCTCGACGGCCGGAACATCGGCAAGCGCCTCGTAAAACTCAGGGTTGTGTCCTCCGAATCGAATGCTCCCTGTTCCATAAAGGACTCGATACTGCGGAACAGCACCCTTGCGGTGGGATTCGGTCTGTGGGTTATCCCCTGGATCGGCGGGTTCTTCATCGTGGCGGTATGCGTCCTGGAGTTTGTCCTAATCCTCGGGAACAAAAATGGCATGAGGCTCGGAGACTTGATTGCAAAGACTATCGTCATTGAGGCATGAATATAGTGCCGGATAATGGTCCGGCAACGCAGGAGGTGTGATGTTCATCAATAATATACTGGGACTTTTTTCGAACGACCTGGCCATTGATCTCGGCACAGCCAATACGCTTGTATATGTGAAGGGCAAGGGCATCGTCTGCGACGAGCCGTCGGTCGTCGTTATCAGGAAGGACAATAAAAAGACAGTCGCCGTCGGCGCGGAGGCGAAGAAAATGCTGGGGAAGACCCCCTCGAATATCATCGCGATCCGGCCGATGAAAGACGGGGTGATCGCGGACTTCGATGCGACCGGCGAGATGCTCAAGTATTTCATCAAAAAGGTGCATAACCGCAGGAGCTTTATTTCCCCGAGGGTCATCATAGGCGTCCCTTCAGGGATAACCCAGGTCGAGCAGCGCGCGGTCAAGGATGCCGCGGAGGCATCCGGGGCGCGGGAGGTCTATCTGATCGAGGAGCCGATGGCGGCGGCGATCGGTGTCGGCCTGCCGGTCGGCGAGCCCTCCGGAAATATGATCGTCGACATAGGCGGCGGGACGACGGACGTTGCGGTGATCTCCCTCGACGGTGTTGTCTACAGCAAGGCGGTCAGGACCGGCGGCGACAAGATGGACGAAGCGATCATGGCCTACATCAAGAGACGGTACAACCTGATGATCGGCGAGATGACGACCGAACAGGTCAAGATCGATATCGGGTCGGCAAATGCCGGAGGGTCGCACGAAAAGAGGATCATGGACATCAAGGGTCGCGACCTTATTTCCGGTATCCCCAAGACGATCACCGTGAACGAGGATGAGATCCGGGAGGCGTTGTCCGAGCCGGTCAATATCATCCTCGACACTATCAAGGTGGCACTCGAAAACACGCCTCCGGAGCTGGCGGCGGACATCGTTGACCGCGGCATCGTCCTGGCGGGCGGAGGAGCGCTGCTCCGCGGGCTCGACTCACTGATCAAGCACGAGACCGGCCTGCCGGTCATCGTGGCCGAAAACCCCCTGACCGCGGTGGTCATGGGCGTAGGGAAAATGCTGGATGAGCTTGAACTGCTTCGAAGAATTGCCATGAACTGATTTATGTATTGACCATGGTACGCAAGAAAGCCCTTCTCTTTTTCGTCATCATTGCGGTCTTCATCCTGATGACCTACCAGAGCAAGCACGGGCATGTCGGTTCGCTCCCCTTCCTGAATACCCTTCTTGACGCAACGCAGAGCGCTGTCTCGTCGGTCACTGACTCCCTTTCGCGACCGTTCAGGCGGATGGCCCTGCGCGAAGAGGAAAACATCCGTCTGAAAAAACGTCTCGACGGACTCCTGCTTGAGCAGGGGAAACTCCAGGAGGCGGTCCTCGAAAACAAGCGTCTGAAGGAGCTTCTCAAACTCAGGGAGAACCACAGAAATTACGTGGCCGCTGCACGGGTCGTATCCCGCGGCAGCGGCTACTGGGACCATACCTTCACGCTCGACAAGGGAACGCTGGACGGGGTTGCGAAGGATATGACCGTAATCACGCCTCTGGGGCTCGCCGGGAAGATCATCCGCGTGTCGGACTCGTACGCCACGATGCTCTGGGTCTCTGACATAAACTTCTCTGCTGCGGTCAGAATCCAGGACAGCAGGAGAGAGGCGGTCCTCTCCGGAACCGGTTCGAGGCTCTGCGTCCTCAAGTATATGCCGTATGAAGAGAAGGTCAAGCAGGGCGATGTGGTGATGACATCAGGGTTCGACTCCTTCTTCCCCCCGGGGATCCCGGTCGGATACGTCTCGAAGATCGATGTGCAGGGCATAGGCGGCAATTTCCAGTATGTCGAGGTCACGCCCTTTCAGGATTCGGCAAAGCTCGAAGAGGTGATAATCGTCCGGTGAAGTATGTCGCATGGATGACTGCGGTGTTCTGTGCCCTGCTGCTCCAGGGACGGGTCACGGTCCTGGGGGTGGTGCCGAACCTCGCGGTCCTGATAGTCTTTTATGCGGGGATGCGCCATGGCGAAAACAAGGGACTGTTGACCGGTCTCCTCGTGGGCTTCATCGAAGACGGTCTTTCAGCCGGGATGATCGGTCCCAATATGCTTGCAAAGGGGATCGTCGGTTATGTGGCGGCCTTCTTCATCTCTGGCGGTTTCTTCCGGTGGACCCCGCTGTTCGGCATGCTTTCTCTCTTTGTCCTCACCCTTGCCGACAATACGATCGTTGTCCTCCTGAAGACCGTATTCGATAAACCGCCCGGCGGATTCGCGTCCATCGTATTCATCTCCGTGATGCAGTCCCTGCTGAATGCCCCTGCGGGGGCGTTTCTGAGGCCTGGACATGTTGACTGAGAAAGCAGGCACGGAAAAAATAGCCCGCGCCGGCATCTTCATCGTTCTTGGGTTCCTCCTGCTCCTGATACGGCTGTGGCAGCTCCAGATCCTTCAGGGGGACGACTTACGAAAGATTTCGGAATCGAACCGTCTCCGGGTCTTCGGGGTGCCTGCCCCGAGGGGAATCATCTTTGACCGCAATGGCGTTCCACTCGTAAAAAACACGTCCTCTTTCTGTGCGTCGCTCATCCCGGAAGAGTTTGACCGCAACCTCATCCCAGCCCTTGCACGGATGCTGAAGATCCCTGAAGAGGAACTCGCAAGACGGATAGAGCGTCCGGGGCTGAGTCCCTTCGCTCCTGTCAGACTCAAGGAAGACCTCTCCTTCAACGAGGTGAGCTACATCGAGGCCCGCCGGTCGGATTTTCCCGGCCTTATGATAGAGATCGAGGTCAGCAGGCAGTACATCTACGGGTCTGTCGGCGCGCACGTCATCGGGTATCTCGGCAAACTGAGCCCGAACCAGGCCAAGGACCCGGCCTTCAGGGACGTGCCTCCTGAGGCGTTTATCGGGCAGTGGGGGGTGGAAAAGATATTCGACCGGACGCTCAGGGGAACTGCCGGTCAGCGGATAATAGAAGTCGATGCCCTCGGCAGGGAGATACGGCTGCTGAAGGAAAATCCGCCGGTGAAAGGTCAGGATCTGACGCTGAGCATCGACATCGCCCTGCAGAAAGAGGCGGAGGCCGCGTTCGAAGGGAAGACGGGGGCGCTCGTTGCCCTGAAGCCAGGTACAGGAGAGGTCCTCGGTCTGGTCAGTGCCCCGTCGTTCGACCCGAACATGTTCGCAAAGGGCATTTCCTCCGAGGAGTGGACAGCCCTGATGAAGGACAAACGGCTCCCGATGCTCGACAGGGCAGTGCAGAGCCAGTACCCGCCCGGCTCGACCTTCAAGGTCATCATGTCGATCGCGGGACTTGCAGAAGGGGTGATTGATGAGGACTCGACGGTCACCTGCAGGGGCGGTCTCAATTTCGGGAAATGGCATTTCGGATGCTGGAGGAAGACCGGGCACGGCACCGTCTCACTGCACAGGGCGTTTATCGAGTCATGTGATGTTTATTATTATGAACTCGGCAAGAAACTCGGCATCGACAGGATCTACGACTATGCAACGCGGTTCGGGCTCGGCAAGGAGACCGGTTTTCTGCTGGGCTCCGAAAAAAAGGGGCTCATACCCAATACCAAATGGAAATTGAAGACAAAAAAGGCCCCCTGGTTTCTCGGGGAGACCTTCGTGAACTCGATCGGGCAGGGATATGTCGCCGCAACGCCTCTCCAGATGGCTGTCATGATGGGTGCGGTCTCGAACGGCGGAACCGTCTACAGGCCTTTGCTCATCAAGGATGAAACGCCGGTGGTACTGCGGAAGGCGGATGTGCGGCCGGAGATCCTCGAAGAGATGAAGCGCCATCTCGCGGGCGTGGTCAACGAGCCCGGAGGGACCGGCGGGGCAGCCAGATCCGGGGTAACGGTAATCGGAGGAAAAACCGGCACTGCCCAGGTGGTCAGCCTCAGAAAGGATTCGAAATCGCAGGCAGAGCATCGCGACCATGCATGGTTCGTTGCAACGGCCCCGGTCGACGATCCGAAGATCGTGATCTCGGTGATGGTGGAGCACGGAGGCCACGGAGGAAGCGCAGCGGGACCGATCGCGCGGCGTGCGATCGAGGCGTATATGCTGCCTCCGGAAAAGAAAAAGGAACTTACCGATGTTCAGAATTGACCGCAGGCTGATACAGAATTTCGACTGGGTGACCTTTGCGACGGTCCTGGCCATTTCCCTGATCGGCGTAATGACGATCTTCAGCGCCACGCGCCAGCCTGCGGACGAGATCCAGTCTCCGCTGTTCATGAAGCAGCTCGCCTGGCTTGTCGTGGGGATCGTCGCCATGGTTGTCTTCGTCAGCTTCGATTACATCTGGCTGGGACGGATCGCCTTTCCCCTGTATCTGACGGGCGTTGCCTTTCTTGTGCTCGTCCTTCTGCTGGGGAAGGTCGGCATGGGCGCCCAGAGATGGATCAGTCTCGGACCGATCGCCTTCCAGCCGTCGGAATTCTTCAAGCTGATCTTCGTGATCATGATCGCACAGTATCTGAGCATGCTCGGGGGGGAGCTGGATACCGTTCAGCTCATGAGAACCTTCTTCGTCTGGGTGGCCCTGCCCTTTATCCTTCTTTTCAAACAGCCTGACCTCGGCACGGCCCTCGTAGTGGCCTTTCTCTTTGCGTCGATGATGCTGGCCCGGGGGCTCCGGCAGAAGGCCCTCCTCCTGGTGGTGATTGTGGGGCTTGTCTCGCTTCCCTTTGTCGGGAATATCGTCTGGAGCGGGCTGAAGGGGTATCAGAAGAACAGGCTGGTCGCCTTCGTCGATCCCGATGCCGACCCGACCGGTATAGGCTACCATATCAACCAATCGAAGGTGGCTATCGGTTCTGGAGAAATCACCGGAAAGGGTTTCCTGAAGGGCACACAGGGACCGTTCCGATTCCTCCCTGAACGGCATACCGACTTCATCTTTGCGGTCTTTGCCGAAGAGTGGGGGTTCCTCGGGTCGTTGTTCCTGTTGTCTCTCTACCTGATCCTGATCATGCGGGGGCTCGATACTGCACGAAAGGCAAAGGACAGTTTCGGCCGGATGCTCGCTCTCGGCATTACGTTCATGTTCTGCATCTATTTTTTCATTAACATCGGCATGACTCTCGGCATCATGCCGGTCGTCGGCATCCCTCTGCCGTTTATGAGTTACGGAGGGACCGCCCTGCTTTCGAACTTCATTTCGGTCGGGGTTCTGATGAACGTCCGGACGAGACGCTTCACCCTCTTTTATTAACCCCGTGTTTTTTGCTATAATTTCTATTCGTTGGTGCCGAACAGTCTATGAACTGTTGCTTCCGGGGTGCCGATGCTGATAAGCGGTTGTTTTTCCAATGGCGGTGTAGCTCAGGTGGTAGAGCATGCGACTCATATTCGCAGTGTCCGGGGTTCAAATCCCTGCACCGCCACCAACTTTCTCAAAGGCGGAAGGCTTATAGATTAAGGCTTTCGTCTTTTTCGTTTTACATAATCATGAAAATTTCTTGTCTCTGGACAGGCTCTGGCGATGTCGCTGTTGGACGGCTGAGAAATCGGCTAAGAAAGATATATTTCATCAATAGGCATGCCCAGGCAACACCTTGATACATAGCCAGCAAATCTGTATACTTTAAAGAGTGGAAAGGGATGCTATGAAAATATGGTTATCTTTTCTCTTTTTGGGGTGTCTGTGTTTGATTGCCTTTGCCGAAGACGAACCCAGGGTTTTTACTGAACAGGATTTGCAGAAATATTCAACCAAATCAGGGACGCCATCAACGCAGGCTAAAGAGAACATAATCCCAGAATCTCGGCAGGATTTACTTAGAAGAAAAGCTACTCTTGAAAAACAATTGGACGAGTCTCGGTATAAACAAAAAGCCTATGAACAAGAGGCTAAGGAAGCGGATGAGAGAATTAAGGCTAGTGTATTGTCCCACAAATAGATGGTGTTATATAATATTTTGTGCTAAACTGTATGCATGTCTCGGCGTGCCGTGCAGATAACCCTAAGTGAAGCAGATAACCAAGAATTAAAACGTTGGGCGAGTGCGCATCTGACACC
>JAKAIE010000082.1 GCA_021814475.1 Nitrospirota bacterium | reverse complement strand
AATGACTTCATCTGTCCGGCGGTCGTCGGGATGCTGAAGGGCACCGGAGACCGGCCCCACTTGATCACCCTGTAGACAAAGCCCAGGACAAAGATCAGGACGGCAGCGTAGGGTATCCATACCCCGAACAAGGACTGCATACCGGCTATCTGGACGCCGGCGAATGCAATCACTACGAGCATAATGACTGCAACAAAGGGTATCAAGATTTTCATTTGGTTACCTCTTCCTGTTATTTGTTCGCAACATCGTCAGACGGACCGGGCGTGTCTTCGTTTTCCACGCCCATTTTCTGTGCCCTCTGCAATATTCTATAGGTCATATTCTTCACTTCATTCGCCTTGATGTCGTACAGCTTCTCACGGCATTTCATAAAGATGTCGAACGCTGCAAGGGCGAGTGAGTCTATTTTTTCCTCGAGACGGTAAAGCTCATCAAGCAGTTCGGCGGACGGCCTCTGCTGCGCGGCAATATCCCTGATCAGGCCCTTGAGGACAAAGACGAAGGAAACAGCCTGCGAAGGGGTAAAATCCTGGACCGCCCTCACCCGGATGAGATCGTCGAGAGGCGCAGACAGTGCCCCGACGCTCTCCTCATTCAGGAGACCGTCGAAAATGCGCTCGAAACTGCTGCGCATCGAGTGGCCGATCGGATTGGCAAACGGGTTTCCCCCCTTTTTGATGAAATTCGAGGTATCCTGGGGAAACGTTACCAGCGCCGCATCAAACCAACTGCCGAGTATCGCAGATCTCTTCTCCGACAGGAGGCGCGAAAGGCTCATAGTGAGGACAGCGCCCCATGCTGTGCATGGGGCGCTGCTGGAAAAATATACGACAAAGACCGACTATACGCAGCCCGTAGGCTTAGGGAGACCTGCATACTTACAGGCCTGCTTTGCGGGACCGCCCGGATAGAGCTCATACAGATACTTGGTATTGCCCTTCTCCGGTCCCAGTGCCTTTCCGATCTCCTTGACGAGGATCTTGATCATCGGAGCAATCTGGTACTGCTTGTAGTAATCCCTCAGAAAATTGATGACCTCCCAGTGTGAAGGCGTCAACTCCATGCTGTCCTGCTTGGCGAGGTGATCAGCAAGCTCCTTCGTCCAGTCATCGAGGTTCAAAAGATACCCGTCGTCATCAACCTCAACCTGTTTTCCCTGAAAATCCATTGTTGGCATTGTACTTCCCCCTTTCGGAAATTAAAATAGTAAACATGTGCGGGATCATTCCCAGCATTATTAAGAGACACTTGTTATTGCCATATATCAAGGCTCATAATTGTAGCCCATAACAGCGGTTATCATCAACTTGAGATTATAACATGAGCTATCAAAAGTAATACACAGGCGACCGGTTGGTCAAATAAAAAAATCTTATTTGTCGATGACGATTGCTAATCAATCATTCCCGCTGTCCTTTCCCTGCTTCAGACGAATAAACAGGTAGGTGCATTTCGAACCCCTCCGCGTGGCCAGGAACTTGTCACGCCTGGTGTCGGCGCAGAGCTCACGGATCTCGTAGTCCTCGTCCGGGACAAGACTCCAGGCCCTGTCCCAGTCCCCACCGCAGGCGTATGCCAGGCCATCGACATAGGCCTCTCCCAGGCTGTGGCCCGAACCGTCATACACAAATACGGCGCCACAGGGACATTTTCCCCCTGTAAAGGTGTTGCCGAAGCGGGTCGTTATATCTTCGAGCTCCGAGACCGGCTCTTCGCAGAAAGGGCAGCGGAGCCCCTTGGTTTTTTTCTCGGGATGTCTCATCCAGGCCTTTTTTTCGGGAGCCGGTCTTCGGTCTATCGCTGCCGCCGCCAGGGTGCCCAGAGAATAGCGGACAAATTCACCGTCTGAATAAAAGAGGACTTCAGTCTCATCCTGAAGAAGGGGACCGAGCGCCTCCCTCAGATCATCCCGGCAGAGGATTCCCGCAAGCTGAATCGCATAGGCACGCACGACAGGATCAGGGTGGCCGAGGTACATGCGTACAAGCGGCGCCTGCTCCTTGACTATATCCGGCCTGACCTCACCAATCCGCACCATCGCCCGCAACACGCCCTGATGCAGAATCTCTTCCTCGTGAAACGAGGCAATGATCGGCGCAATATCCGAAAATTCCTCCGGGCAGTTCCTGACGATTTCACCGAGCATGTCCGGGGCGCACCAGGGATTATTCCCTGACTCTTCCCTCAGCATCCAGAGGAGCCTCTGCGCCAGGTTTCTGATCTTCTCGGGGTCTGTTTTGACAATTTCCCCGGCTGCGAGGCCGAAAGATTCAATCGCCCTCCAGCTAAGCACCGTCTGCTTATCATAGGCAAGGGAAATAAGCGTTCTGAACAAACCCGGATCTTTTTTAGCATACGCAATAAGTCCCCCGGTATTATTTTCTTCGAGCAGCTGTATGACTTCTTCCCGTCGTGACACGTTTTTCTTTTTCCTTTCTGTATGATAAGGCCGCGTTGACCATCCCCCCGGCCCATGCAGGAGAACCATAGGCATGCAAATGCGTATAGGTTGCCAGCACGTTTTTGTAGCAGATGCCGTCCTTCTTTTCGGCAATCCCCTCCCCCCGCTGCATGCTGAAGGCGAAGCGCAGATCCTGCTGTTCCCGGAATCCGGTCACCTCCGAATAGTGAAATTCATGGCCCTTCAGGACCGTTCCTTTCGCATAGAAAGGATTTCGGCCCGTGACCTTCACCACGGTATAGCCATGGGCCCGGGGCTTCTTCGAGAGCCTGAAATCGAGCGGGAGGATGCCGGTCATGGGATACTTTTTCTCCTCGAGGATCAGCGTCCGCCCGAGGTACATCAGGCCGCCGCACTCGGCATACACCGGGAGTCCTCCATCGACCGCCCTCTTCAGCGACCTCCTGAAAGAACCGTTGGCGGCCAGACCGATCGCGTTCGTCTCCGGGAAACCTCCGCCGATATACAGGGCGTCGATTTCGGGCAGATTCGGCTCTGTCAGGGCGCTGATCTCGACCAGGTCAGCCCCCCTTCGCTGAAGCTCCTCCAAATTCTCCGGATAATAGAACTGAAACGCCGAGTCGCGGATGACGCCGATGGCCAGAGGGGCAGAGGCCCCGCGCACGGGAATAACGTCGCCAATGGAAAGACCCCCTGCCCCTTTCAGGGGACCCGCCTCTTTTGCGATCTGATAGATACGGCCGACATCCACATTGTCCGCCACGATCCCCGCTGCCGCGGCGATTGCATCCGCCACGCCGCCATGCTCCTGAAACGGAGTCAGTCCCATATGCCTTTCTGACAGCAGGTCCCTTCTCAGCCTCGGAATGGCGCCCAGCACCGGAATCTTGCAGTATTTTTCTATTGTTTCACGGATAACAGTCTCATGCCGCTTCCCCGCGACCTGGTTCAGGACAACCCCGCGAAGAGCCACCTTTTTGTCAAACTGCCGGACGCCGTATACCAGGGCGCCTGCGGTCCTGGTGACCTTCGTACAGTCCATGATCAGGATGACCGGGCAGGAGAGCATTTTGGCGAGTTCAGCGGTGCTGTAGGTGCCTTCAGCATCCATGCCGTCATAAATGCCGCGGTTGCCCTCGATCACCGCCAGGTCCGCATCCCTGAAATGCCCCGAGAAAGAGGCGAGGATCTCCCTGCTGCCGATCAGGAACGGATCAAGGTTATAGCAGGGCCTGCCGGCTGCGGACGAAAGCCACCCGGCGTCTATGTAATCGGGCCCCTTCTTGAAAGGAACTATTCTGACGCCCTTGCCGGAGAGGGCCGCTATAAGCCCCAGAGACAAAGTCGTCTTTCCGGAGCCGCCTTTAAGTCCGGCGATGATGATCCTTGGCAGGGTGCTGCGCATCTGTATAGTATACCCGAGGGGATGCCCCGGAAAAAACCGACGGGGACGCACCCTGAGAAAAAAAAACCGGGGGGCCGTCAGCCCCCCGGTCCGTACCGCTCACACTATACGAACTATTTTATCATGCCCTTTTCCCTGAGATACTCTTCGCTCGGGATCTCGACGGAGCTCGCGCCGCCGCCGTAAGAATACATCAGCCTGCCGACGTCGATCATCGCCCTCATCGCCTTTTTGACGGTGTCCCCGTCAATTCCGAGTTCGGCGCTGACGCCCTTGATGATGTCCTTCTCTTTCAGCTTCTTCTTGCCCTTGGCGGCCTCACAGAAGGCAAAAATTTTGTCCTGAAGTTCTGCTGTCTCCATATGCAACTCACCCCCGTGATTAAGGTATAGGATTAATAAAGAAGAGGCCCGCCAAGGCGGGCCTCCTGCGTCTCATCAGATTACCACTTAAAGGTCGAAGACGTCCTCATCGTGTCTCTCATGAAGGTGAAGTCGTCGATCGACTGGAAGGTGAAGTCGATGCCGGTGAGGGAGAAGAACCTCTCCCAGCCGATGCGCTCGATCCACTCGCCGATACGCTCGTGCTTCCGGGCGTTTGCCGCATACACCTCGACGATATGCTTGATGGCAGCAACGGCCTTCGGCCATCTCGGCGGCTCGTTCGAGATATACGGGATAACGAGCTTCGAAAACTTCGGGTTCGACCTGAGGCTGTTGACCTTGCCGCCGACCACGATCGCCACGCCGTCTCTCTCCGGGTCCTTGATGCTGATCGGAGGGCAGACGGTGAAGCAGTTTCCGCAGTACATGCACTTTTCCGCGTTGATCTTGACGCTCTTGTTTGCCGGATCCGGGCTGATCGCGCGGGTCGGGCAGGAGCCGATAACGGTCGGCAGTTCGCACATGTTCTTGAAGTTTTCATGCGCGACAGTCGGGACCTTTGTATGGACCGCGACGACCGCGATGTCGGAGCAGTGGACCGCGCCGCACATATTCACGCAGCAGGCTACGGCCAGCCTGACCTTGTTCGGCAGGTCCTTGGACTCGAAGTACGGCATGAGTTCGTCCATCATGGCCTTCACGAGCCCCGAGGCGTCGGTACAGGCGCTGTGACAATGGACCCAGCCCTGGGTATGCACGACGTTCGTGATAGCAGCCCCGATTCCGCCCATCTTGAAGCCGCGGGCGGTCAGGTCTTTCTTCAGAGGCTCAAGCTTGCTCTCGTCAGAGACCAGGAACTCGACGTTGTTCCTGGTGGTGTAACGGAAAAAGCCGTCGCAATATTTTTCAGCGATATCGCAATGTTCGCGGATCGTTGCCGTCGCGAGGATACGGGGGGACGCAACCCTGACAGTCCAGAGCTTGTCGCCGCTTTCGCCGACGTGCACCATGGTGCCGTGATTTATGACTTCGTGATACTTCCATTTGCCGTAGTTCTTCTTGATGACCGGCGGCAGGAACTGATCATATTTGGGCGGGCCTATATCTGTTTTTCTCTGTGGTATTGCCATGCTATCCTCCTTAATAGTAGTGGTATTTAGAATTTGTACTTGCCAGTCTTCTTTTCTTCGGCTTCCTTGGCCTTGAAGGCAACCATGTCCTCTTCCGTATAGAACATGAACGGATCCTTCCTCGGCTCCCTGATCTGCTGCGGCATCGGAGCAACTTCGATCGCCTCGAGGAACGAGCGCATGCCCTTCATCTCGATGACCTCGCCGATTCTCTCTCTCGGCTTCGCATTGTCATCCCACCATTCCCAGATCTTCCTGATCAGGTCCTTCACCTCGGTGTAGGGCGGCTCGACCTTGATGAAAGGAACGACAACCCAGGAAAGAAGCGAACCGACGACGATCGGCGCCTTGGCGCCGATGCAGATCGTAGCGCCTCTTTCGCCGCTCGGCTTGAGGGCCTTGGTCATCCTGGTGATGCAGTGCATGCAGCGGCTGCACTCGGCGTTGTTGATCTTCAGCTCCTTGCCGTCATAGTTCATGCAATGGGTCGGGCACATATTCACGATCTCGGCGTTGATGTCCATGCCCTTGGAGGCATAGTTGGCGACTTCCTTCTGGTCGACCAGGATATCGCCCTTCCAGGTTCCGATGATCGACATGTCGGCACGCGCGATAGAGGCGACGCAGTCGCAGGCGCAGCCGGACATCTTGAACTTGAACTTGTAGGCGAACATCGGCCTGTGGAGCTCGTCCTGAAACTCCTGGGTCAGTGAATAGCAGAGGTCAAGCGTGTCGTAGTTTGCCCATTCGCAGCGTGCAGGGCCGACGCAGCAGCTCGGGGTCCTGAGAGCAGAACCTGAACCGCCAAGGTCCCAGCCACGGGAGGAATACTCGGCAAATATCGTTTCGAGGGCATCTGTCTTCGTTCCGAGCAGAACAAGGTCACCGGTCGAGCCGTGCACGTTCGTCAGACCGCTTCCATATTTGTCCCAGATATCGCAGATCTCTCTGAGCGCCTTGCTGGTGTAAAAGAAAGCGCTCGGCTGGTTGATTCTGACCGTATGGAAATGCGCCACGCCCGGAAACTCCTCGCCCAGCTCGGAGTACCGTCCGATAACACCACCTCCATAACCAAGAACACCCACAATACCGCCATGCTTCCAGTAACCAACCTTGGTGCTGTAACACTTTTCGAGGTGACCGACTGCATCATTGGCCATCTCGTTGGTCTTGGCAGCCTTCTTCATCTCGGTGACGAAGCTCGGCCAGGGACCTTTTTCCAACTCGTCGATCAACGGCGTAGTATACTTCTTCATCAACATCCTCCTTTATGATAATTTTTTCAAAGCCCTAAAATTATAACTACAGGCATGACAGATTAAAACACCTTCTCCCATGCCGTCAAATAAAAAAAATTAATTCATAAATCACAATTACTTATCATCTGCCCCGAAGGGCCGGGAAACGGAAATCGGACACGGGCGCAGCACGATTACCGGTTATTCCGGCGGACAACCCCGCAGCCGCGCAGGGGTCATTATACCATTTTTTCTGCACGGGGGGATAAAGCGCAGGGGCAGCCTCAGGCTGATGAAGCACCCTGCCGCACCGCTGAGGCAGGAATATGGGCTCACGGGTCTTTTTCTGTTTACAATCCCCCCTCAGCCGGTGCTATACTTAACGTGCTCAAATCTCAACAATCCCTAGAAGGAGCAGGAGATACTAATGCGAAAAACTGCACTCATTCTGGCATTCTGCCTTTTTTGGGTCGGACTGGTGTCCGCCCAACAGCCGCTGGTCCACAAGATCGAGATCAAAGGTCTCAAACGCATCGAAGAAGGCGCGGTAAGGGCCAAAATCTCCCAGAAGGTCGGAGAACCGGTATCAGAAGAAAAGACAAACGAGGACATCAAGACGATCTTCAAGATGGGCTATTTCGACGACGTCAGGGTCGAACTCGAACCGTTCGAAGGCGGGATTGAGCTCATCTATATTGTGAAGGAAAAGCCGACGATCATCAGGGTCGATTTTCAGGGGAACAAGGAATTCGAGGATTCGAAGCTGAAGGAGAAGATCTCGATCACACCCGGATCGATCGCGGACACAGTGCTGATCCAGGACAATGCCAATAAACTCAAGGCCTTCTATGAAGAAGAAGGGTACTGGCTGGCCAGCATCGTCCCTGTCACCAAAAAAGTCACAGGGGAAGACATCACCCTGACCTTCCAGATCAGCGAAGGGACAAAGGTAAAGCTCCGCAAAGTCGTTTTCCAGGGCAACAAACACATCCCTACGTCAAAAATCAAAGGCGTTATGGCGACGAAGGAATGGTGGCTCCTTTCATTTCTCTCCTCAGGTTCAGGATATTTCAAGAAGGAGCAGATGGATAGCGACATAGAGAAGATCAGGAACCTCTACTTCAACGAGGGGTATCTGAAGGTCGTGGTCGGCGAACCGAAAGTCACCCTCGACAAAGACAAAAAGGGCATGACGGTTTCCATCGATATCACTGAGGGAGACGCCTACAAGGTGTCAAAGGTAGAGGTCACCGGCAACAAGGTTTTCGACAACGAGACGGTCAGAAAGCTCATTACCATCACCCCTGGCAGCGTCTTCAACAAAAGCACGGTCGAAAAGAATATCCAGGCCATATCGTCCCTGTATTCCGAAAAAGGATACGCGATGGTATCGGTAGTCCCGGATCTGATCCCAGACGAAAAGAACAAGACCGCGGTCATCACGCTGGTGATCAATGAGGGAGAAAAATATCGCGTCGGGAAGATCGAGGTCTCGGGGAACACCAGGACGCGGGACAAGGTGATCAGGCGGGAATTCCGCTTTGATGAAGGCGACGTCTTCGACAGCGCAAAACTCAAGAGAAGTTATGAGCGCATCAACAACCTCAATTTTTTTGATTCTCTCGATATCGTCCCCAAGCCGATACCGGATAAGCAGATCGTCGACCTCGAGGTGAAGGTAAAGGAACGGCCGACCGGCATGCTGAGCGTGGGAGGCGGATACAGTTCAGTCGACCACCTGATCGGCACGGTCGATCTGACGCAGGGCAACCTGTTCGGCAAAGGCCAGTACGGCAAGATCAAGGCTGAACTGGGCGGCAAGAGCTCGTACTACGAAATATCCTTCAGGGACCCGTGGTTCCTCGACAAACCCCTCTCTTTATCAACCGGCATATACCGCACCACGCGTAATTACACCGAGTACGACAAGAAGGCGTTCGGTTTCTACGTGGGACTCGGGAAAGACTTCTCCGAGTACTGGAAGGGGGATATTTCATACAATTTTGAACGCGCCACGATCTACAACATAGCGGCGGGCGCCTCGGCGATCGTCCTCGACCAGGAGGGAACGAAAGCCACGAGTTCGATCACCCCCACGATCGTCAGGGACAGCAGGGATAATTACCTCGACCCCTCGCGCGGGTCGCGGAATGCCCTGTCCGTCACGTTTGCCGGACTCGGGGGCAGCAATGCCTTTATCAAGACATCAGCCGATTCCGCCTGGTATTTCCCTGTCAGGGATTCCGCGATAATGCTCAGGGGGCGTATCGGCTATGCCAAGGGCATCTTCAACAAGACCCTTCCGCTGTACGAGCGGTTCTACGTGGGAGGGATTTACACCCTGCGGGGGATCGGCTTCGGGCTTGCGGGACCTAAAGACCCGGCCACCGGCGAGGCGATCGGCGGGACCACCCAGATCCTCTTCAACACGGAATATATTTTCCCTATCGTGACCGACATGAAACTGAAGGGCGTCGTCTTTTTCGACGCCGGAAACTCCTATGAGGACTTTCATGACTTCGGCAAGCTCAGATACACCTCGGGGCTGGGGTTCCGCTGGATCTCGCCCATGGGCCCTATCAGGATCGAGTGGGGCTATAATATCAAGAAAAAACCCGGAGAGAGCTCGAGCAAAGTTGAATTTGCTTTCGGCAGCTTCTTCTAAAAAAAAGGAGAGAAATCAATGAGAAAAACAGCATTATTGTTACTGGTTGCCCTGTTCATGTTCACCGCACAGCAGGTCTATGCGGCAGAGACCGTCAAGATCGGCTTCGTGGATCTGATCAAGGCGCTTAACGAGTCCGATTCCGGCAAAAAGGCCAAGGCCGACCTTGAGATCATGATCAAGACAAAGCAGACGTCGATAGACGAAAAAGGCAAGGAGATCGAGAAACTCAAGAGCGATCTCGAAAAACAGTCTTCGGTCCTCTCATCCGAGGCGAGGAAGACCAAGGAAGATGAACTCGAAAAGATGATCCGTGAGTACCAGAGGGTCGTCACCGACTCCCAGAACGACATCAAAAAGAAAGAAAGCGAATTCACCGGCGAGATCCTGAAGGGCCTAAGGCAGGTCATCGAAAAGATCGGACAGGACGGCGGATATACCATGATCATCGAGAACGCAGAGGGCATCATTCTGTATGCGAAGCCGGACCAGAACCTCACCGAGCAGGTGATAAAGAAATACAACGAATCAAAATCCACAGCCAAAGAAACGAAGGAGACGAAAGGCAAGGGGAAGAAATAGCCGGCTGTTCAAAAAACCGGTTCAGGACGGAATATCTGAAGGCCTCCCTGCAGAGGGAGGCCTTCTTACTGGAAAGACTGCCATGAAAATCAAAGAATTTTCTGAAATGGTCAAGGGGTCCCTCCTGGGGGACCCGGATATCGAGCTTACAGGCGTAGCCGGCCTGCACGATGCCCGCGAAGGAGAGATAACGTTTCTCGCTTCTGCCAGGCACCTGCGGGACCTCAGGGCGAGCAAAGCCTCCGCCGTGATCGTGCGGGAGGCTGTCGAAGGCCTCGGGATCGCCCAGGTGCTGGTTTCGAACCCGTATCGCGCGTTTGCGGCGGCAATCAGGTGCTTTCATCCCCAGGAGGCCGTGACGCCGCAGGAAGGTCCTTCGTCCGTGGCCGCCACGGCACGGCTGGGCCGGAACGTCACAGTTTTTCCGTTCGTCTATATCTCTGACGGGGCCTCAATAGGCGACGGATCTGTCGTCTACCCGGGCTCCTTCATCGGACGCAATGCGGTGATCGGCAGGGGGTGCGTCATACATCCGAATGTCACGATCAGGGAGGACTGCGCTATCGGCGACAGGGTCACCATTCATGCCGGAACTGTCATCGGCTCCGACGGCTTCGGCTACGTATTCGACGAAGGCAGCCACCATAAGATCCCCCAGGTGGGAAGGGTCGTCATCGGCGACGATGTCGAGATCGGGGCGAACGTGTCGGTCGACCGTGCCACGCTCGGGGAGACCGTCATCGCAAAAGGGACAAAGATTGACAACCTGGTCCAGATAGCCCATAACGTGAGGATCGGCGAGCACTCCATAGTCGTCGCGCAGGTCGGTATAAGCGGAAGCTCGGAACTCGGCAGTCATGTGACGCTGGCCGGGCAGGTAGGCATCGCCGACCATACCACTATAGAGTCCGGTACCATTATGGGCGCCCGGTCCGGCACAATGGGGGGCTTCATCAAAAAAGACGTGTACCTGGGGGCTCCGCCGATGCCGCACCGGGAATTCATGAAGACGCAGGCCCTGTTCATGAAGCTCCCCGAGCTGTCCAAAAAGATAAAGGAGCTTGAAGCGCGACTGCACCACCTTGAAAAGGAGGAACACAAAGAATGATCCCGATCACAGAAATCATGAAAAACCTGCCGCACCGGTACCCTTTTCTCCTGGTCGACAGGATTATCGACATCCAGCCTAAAGAGTCTATCAAGGGCATAAAGAACGTCACCATCAATGAGCCGTTCTTCACCGGTCATTTCCCTGAACAGCCGATCATGCCCGGCGTGCTGATCATCGAAGCCATGGCACAGGTTGCCGGCGTGCTGGCTTACAGGTCCGGCATCGAGGGCAATGCGATGTATTTCATGAGCATCGAGCAGGCCAAGTTCAGGCGTCCGGTCATCCCTGGTGACCAGATCGTCTTCGACCTGAAGGTGCTGAAGCAGCGCGGGAGCGTCTGGAAATTCTCGGGGACGGCAACTGTCGATGACAAGGTGGTTGCGGAGGCTGAGATCACGGCCATGATCACCAACCGGGAGATATGAGACGATGAAGACCGGAATCCATCCCTCCGCTGTCGTCGACCCCGGGGCAAGCCTTGATCCGTCTGTCGAAATAGGCCCTTTTTGTGTCATCGGCAAAGGCGCCCATATAAAAAAGGGAACGAGGCTGCTGTCGCATGTGGTGGTCGACGGCGCGACCGAAATCGGGGAGGATTGCACCATCCATTCATTCGCAACCATCGGGCTTCCTCCCCAGGACCTCAAGTACAAGGGAGAGGAAACGAAACTCATCCTTGGTGACGGCAATATTGTAAGGGAATATGTCTCGATCCACAGGGGGTCAGTGGGCGGAGACGGTTCGACGGTCGTCGGAAGCAACAACTTCCTGATGGCATATGTCCATATCGCCCATGACTGCAAGGTCGGCAGCCATGTTGTCATGGCAAATTCCGCAACCCTCGGAGGGCATGTGGTCATTGAAGACCATGTCGTCATCGGCGGCATTGCCGGCATTCATCAGTATACGCGGGTAGGGAAATACGTGATGGTGGGCGGCTTCAGCCGGATCACTCAGGATGTGCCCCCGTTCATGATCGTCTCGGGCATGGAGCCGAAACTCTTCGGACCGAATTCAATCGGTCTGAAGCGCCACGGCTTCAGCGATGCGGATATAAACGACCTGAAAAAGGCGTACAGGATCCTCTTCAGGCAGAAGATCACGATCAAAGACGCGGTGAAGAAGATCCACGACGAGATGGAGGTATCCGCGCATATACAGCACCTCATCGACTTCATCGAAAAGAACAAGCGCGGGATCAGCCGCTGATCGTCTGTCTACGTCACCCATGAAAAAACTCGGAGTCATCGCAGGCAGCGGGGAATTGCCCGCCGCGGTTGCCGGAGAGGCCCGCGCCCTCGGATATACCGTGACCGCGATCGGACTCGAGGGGATCACCGACCCCGCGCTTTCCTCCGCCGCCGATGAAATCCGCTGGATCAATATAGGGAAACTCGGGGCGCTCATCGATACCCTGAAGAAGGCCGGCATCTCCGAGGCCGTCTTCGCCGGGAAGGTGCATAAATCGGTGATCTATAAGGGCAAGGTCGTGCCCGACATGAGACTCGTCAGGCTTTTCTTTTCACTCAGGGACAAGAGCGACGATTCGATCATGCTGGCGATTACAGGGGAACTCGAATCTGAAGGCATACACCTCCTGAACACCACCGACTTTACCGCCGGCCTGATGGCGCCGGAAGGCGTGCTGACGAAGAAGAAGCCCTCGGCGGACGATTATAGCGATATCGCCTTCGGCTGGCGCATCGCCAAGGAGATCGGACGTCTCGATATCGGGCAGACCGTCGTGGTCAGGAACCTCGCCGTCATGGCCATAGAGGCGATCGAAGGCACTGACGAGGCGATCAGGCGCGGGGGCGCCCTTGCCGGCAGTGATGCGGTCGTCGTCAAGATAAGCAAACCGCAGCAGGATATGCGCTTTGATGTGCCGGTCGTCGGAACGGACACCCTGGTATCGATGGCGGCAGTCAAGGCAAGGGTGCTCGCGATCGAGGCAGGCAAGAGCATCCTCCTCAACAGGGCCGCTTTCGTCCGCGAGGCCGACAGGGCGCGCATCGTAGTGGTCGGATACCGGGGACCGGAAAACTGACCGCAAACACACCCCCCTCCGGCGTCCGGCAGCCGCGGCCAGAGGATCCTGAGCGATCAATTTTGCAACAACCTGGCGTATGTTTTATAGCCTTATAATTTTTTTTTATTGGATAAAAGGGGCACTTTAAGTAATATATAACCTGTTAATCCCAATTTTAGATACAAGGCTATTCGCAGAAATAGCCATTCAAATCTAAATAGAGGTGCCCATGTCGA
>JAKAIE010000009.1 GCA_021814475.1 Nitrospirota bacterium | reverse complement strand
TTGCCCACATGTCAATTGTGGATCGTTCTTCCGGTGATAACATAATTTGGGCTGCCGTTCTGCTCATATATTCACTATACATGAGATTCACCCTATTGTAAAGCTATTTATGAGACACTACACTAGAACTCGGTCTTGACGAGAAGAACAAGGTGAGGCCCGGCACGTTCGAACCTGCATGCAATCCGGTCGCACAAGCGGTGCTGATGAACCGTGCCGGAACTGACATGAATATCATCGTCGGTCTCTGTGTGGGGCACGACATGCTTTTTTCGAAACACTCGGAGGCCCCGGTGACCACGCTCGTGGTGAAGGACAGGGTCACAGGGCATAACCCGGTAAGCGTATTGTATGGCCAGAATTTCTACTACAAACGGCTTCAGTCGGTGATGCTGGATACCGGTGAGTAGCCCTTATCATACTGATGGCCACTGGAAACAATCAGGAAATTTTGCCGGTTAATCCCCTTTAACCCCCATGCAGACCATACTTCTTTCCTTCGGTCTTATCATACTCCTTGGGGCCGCCTTCAAATGGCTCAGGCCCGGGGGTCTCGATCCGGGGCAGGTGCGGGCGGCGATCAATGTGACAGTCCTGAATCTGTTTCTCCCCTCGCTCTGCATCAGGACGTTGTATGGAGCGCGCATCGACATGAAGACGGTCCTTGTCCCGATGACCGCATGGGTCTCCACGCTTGGAGCCCTCTTCGTGTCTGTCAGCATTTACGGTATTCTCCGGAGAAGGATGGACCTGGCTCCCCCTGAAGCTGGGGTGCTCGTGCTTGGCGCTACCTTCGGCAATGTCACGTATCTCGGTCTCCCGGTGCTGACCGGACTCTACGGCAGTGAGGCTGCAAAATATGCCCTGTATTATGACCTCCTTGCCACGACCCCGCTCCTTTGGCTAGTCGGCGCTGGACTTGCCGCGAGGTACGGTCGGGGGAAGAGAATGACCTTCAGGGAATCCCTGAAGACGATCGCCACTCTGCCTCCGGTCTGGGGCATATTTGCCGGCATGACCCTGAACCTGCTGCAGATCCCGCTGCCTCAGGGTGTTATCAAAGCACTGGAGATGCTCGGCAGTCCGGTTGTGCCTTTGATGATCTTCAGCATCGGCCTTGCCCTGTCACTACCAAAGGTGAGACATGCCTTTGCCATAATACCAGCGGTAATCATCAAGTTATCCGTCGTGCCCCTGTTCTCTTTCCTGGCAGCCTCCGCGCTCGGACTCAGGGGGGATGCCCTGGCATCGTGTCTTGTGGAGGGGGGAATGCCCGCGATGGTCCTCCTGCTCCTGATAGCGGCGAGGTTCAAACTCGATGTCTCCCTCGCTGCGTTTATCGTCATTATAACTACGGCCGTCTCTTTCGTCAGTCTGCAGGTTGTCGTGCATCTTGCAAAGTATCTTATTGCGTAACCCAGGAATACGGCACTGACACCGGGCAGAAGGCCTTGTCAGGCTATTTTCGCACGATACCCCCTGAAGGTTCCCAGGCCTTCTGCCTGTGTCCGGCAGCACGGTAGCTTTCGACGAAGTCTCCAAGCCTTGCCTTATTGAAATCCCGTATCTTGATGCCCATCTTCTGCCCGGGAACCGCCTTCTGAATCACCCGGTCTCCTGCGTGCATCGATTCGATCATTCCGTTATAGACCGGCCCCGCGGCTGTGATGATCCGAAAATGCTGTCCGACCGACAAGTGCCCGTCCAAAACCTCGCAGCCGATGATGATCCCCTTCCTTGTGCTTTTGAAGAGGGCAATGACCTTCGCCGAGCCTACGACCTGTTCCGCGGGAGCGGGGACCGAAAGCGCTAGGAAAAGATCCTTTATGTCCGCGGCGAGGGTATAAATGACCTCATAGAGGCGCACCTCGACGCGATGCTCCCTGAGGAGCCTTTCCACCCCCGGCACAAGCCCGACCTGAAAACCCACGATCAGCCTGCCCGCGGTTTCGGCCATGACAATGTCCGACTTGTTTATGGCGCCGACCCCAGCCCTGATAATCCCGATCTCGCCAGTATCGGTCATCACGGAGAGCGCCAACATGGCCGCCTCGAGGCTTCCTGCTGAATCGCACTTCAGCACGATCTCGAGCCCCGGCCTCGATGATCCGGGGATATCATGCTGGTACTTCAGCGGGTGGTTTCTTTCCATCTGCGGGTCCAGGGAGGTATCTTTTCCCTTGGTCTACGAAGCCGTAATCGTTAAAAAGATCGTATTGCCGCCTCTTGTAATCAAAAACAGGATCGGCTGTCCGGCTTCGACCTTTTTCAGGGCTGCCCGATAATCATCTGTGTTCTTCACTGGCTTGCGGTTCACTTCCTTTATGACATCTCCCTGCTGCAACCCCGCGACATCCGCAGGGCTGTCGGGGGCAACATCGGTGATGAGTACGCCCTCGCTGCCCCTGATCCGGAATTGCCGCTGCAGCGGGGGGGTAAGATTCGAAACCGTCAGCCCAAGGTCCGTACCTTCTCCTGAAGATAACGAGCCGCCTTCCTTCATCTCAGTCGGGGTTATCTTCATAGTCAGGCTCTTTCCGTCCCTCAGCACGGTGATATCCACCGTCTTTCCGACCGCAGTTCCGGCAACGAGTTGAGGCAGGTCGGACATGGCCTTGATCTCCCTGCCGTTGAAGGCGGCAATCACATCGCCTCTCTTTATGCCCGCAGCCTCTGCCGGACCGCCGGCTGCTACATCGCTCACAAGGGCTCCCTTCGCCTCTTTCAGCCCGAGTGCCTTTGCGATCTCAGGAGAGACCGTCTGGACGGAAACCCCGATCCACCCCCTGACAACCTTGCCGGTACCCTTGAGCTGGGAGATCACTGATTTTGCCAGATTGCTTGGGATTGCGAAGCCGATCCCCTGCCCGCTGGCAATAATAGCGGTATTGATCCCGATAACCTCTCCTTTCAGATTAATAAGTGGTCCTCCGCTGTTGCCGGGATTGATGGGGGCGTCTGTCTGGAGAAAATTGTCATACGGCCCTGAGCCAATGACCCGTCCCGTAGCACTGATGATGCCCTTCGTTACCGTGTGTTCGAGCCCGAAGGGGCTGCCGATCGCGAGAACCCAATCCCCAACCCTCACCTTGTCGGAATCGCCGAGTTGCAAGAAAGGCAGGTCTTTAAACAGCGATGAGATCTTTATGAGGGCAAGGTCGGTCTTCTGGTCCCTGCCGATCACTCTTGCCTTGTACTCCCTGCCGTCCGTGAGCTTTACCTTTATCTCGTCCGCCCCTTCGACCACATGGTTGTTTGTGATAATGTAGCCGTCTTTATCGATAATGAAACCCGAGCCGAGGCTCTGCTGCTTCATTTCCCTATCCGGGATGTCCTCTCCGAAATACCTCCTGAAGAAGTCCCCGAACGAGTCGTCTGGTCCGAAGAAATGTCTGAAAGGTCCGCCCGGCATCTTCAGAGTCTTTTCAGTGCTGATGTTCACCACAGCAGGACTGACCTTTTCCGCCAGGTCGGCAAAAGACTGGGGAAATGCAACAACTTCGCTGGGTCCATTTTTTTTGCATCCGGACTGAGCCACAAGTAATATACCCAACATGAGGATTGCCGAAAGAGAGAGAATACTCGAAACCCGCCTGGACTGCTTCATCATTATTGACCTCCTATACCGTATATGCATTTTACATCTATTTCCGTGAGAGCACCCTGTCGAGAGACCACCTGCCTCCGCCGCTGATGATCAGGGCAAGGCAGATCGCCACAACAAGGATGTGATATTCGAACCCTTCCCCCTTCTGGGACCCCATCCAGTTCATGAAAAAACCGTTTTTCACATGGTTCCCCGCAGCGCAGATGATCATGTTCACCGCGATCCCCGCAGCAGCCAGGCGTGTGAAGAAACCTGCAAACAAGGCCACCACACCGACAGATTCGGCCATGATCGCAAGGAGCGCCAGCAATACTGGTATCCCGGCCTTCTCGACAAAAAAACCGAGCGTCGCACTGAACCCGCTGCCGCCGAACCACCCGAATACCTTCTGCGCGCCGTGAGGGAAAAAGACTACTGCAAGAAACACCCTCAGGATAAATAAAGACACGCTGTCCTCTGTCACCATGATCTTCTTCAGCATGGTTCGACCTCCCCGCCTTCCGGCATGTATCTTTTTTTTGCCTTTTTTTATTGTGATAAAATAGAACCTTCATGTCAACAGCGTCGCCCCCTATAATACATGTTGCCTGCGCGATCATCGAACAGGACGGTCTGGTACTTGCCGCACAGAGGAGCGAAAGAATGCACATGCCACTGAAATGGGAATTCCCCGGCGGCAAGATCGACCGGGGAGAGACCCCTGCGGCATGTCTGAAGCGGGAGCTGACCGAGGAGATGGGGATCCGGATTGAGACGGGACGTGCGCTGTCAGCCGTCTCCCACAGGTACAGGGACTTCTCCGTGAAACTCTATCCGTATATCTGCGCCATTGCCGGGGGAGAAATCGTGCTGCACGAACACAGGGCAGTCGCATGGCTGAAACCGGAGGACCTTGCAGCGCTCGACTGGGCGGAGGCCGATTATCCGGTGATCGAAGAATATCTGAAGGTCTCCTCTTCCGCCGCCCCATGATCTCTTGAGTGTCCGGGGAACCGGGCCAGGAGAACTACGGCAGGGCGGCAGCAGCGGGTGTGATAAGATACATTATGGTGACGAAGGCGCTTTCCGTCAAGAGGCTGTCAAAGTCCTTCGGCGATAAGATCGCTGTGGATAATATCTCCTTCTCTGTCGGCAGAAACGAAATCGTCGGGCTCCTCGGACCCAACGGAGCGGGCAAGACAACGACGATCAACATGATCCTCGGGGTGCTCGAACCTGCAGCCGGGAATATCCGGATTGAGGGGCTCGACATAGGGTCGCAGCGGCCCCTTGCCCTCAGCAGAACAAACTTCGCCGCGGTCTACGCACCGTTGCCGGGCAACCTGACGGTGTATCAGAACCTGCGGGTTTTCGGCCTCCTTTATGGTGTCAGGCAGCTGCCGGAACGCATCGAGGAGCTGCTCATGCAGTTCGACCTGTCTCCACTCAGGCACGTCAAGTGCGGGGTTCTTTCCTCAGGAGAGCAGTCGCGGTTGAGTCTCGCCAAGGCAATGCTCAACCGCCCACTCCTGCTCCTTCTCGACGAACCGACGGCGTCGCTCGATCCGGTGACAGCCCGAGCTATCCGCCGGAAGATACGGGAATTTGCGGCGGTTGGCAGCAGCGGGGTGCTCTGGACCTCGCACAACATGCACGAGGTCTCGGAGGTATGCGACCGCGTACTGTTCCTGTCCCATGGGAGAATCCTTCTCGAAGGCGACCCCAGGATCCTTCCGCAGCAGCACGGGACAGGATCTCTCGAAGAACTGTTCATCGCCCTGGCGAGGGAACCTCTTGCGCACGGGGCGGCCTGAGTCATGTCATGCACCCGCATCACGGCGATAGTGCTCCGGCAGTTCTATCTCATGCGCGGCAGTATGTCCCGTGTGGTCCCTCTCTTCGCCTGGGTGGCCGTTGATATGGTTTTATGGGGGTTTATCGCTAAATATCTCAATCGGGTCTTCCCGTCCGGTTTCAACTTCATACCCCTGCTCCTCGGTGCGGTCCTCCTCTGGGACTTCCTGGTGCGTATAATGCAGGGTATCACGATCGCCTTTTTCGAAGACGTCTGGACGCGTAATTTTCTTAATATCTTCGCCACGCCGCTGTCGGTTCTGGAATATATCGGGGGGCTCGTTCTCACCAGCATCGCAACGAGTTCGTTAGGGCTCGTCGTGATGCTCGTCCTGGCAACATCGTTTTTCGGTCTCTCCTTCTTTGCATACGGGCTGATGCTCGTCCCGTTTCTCGCCGTTCTCTTCCTCTTCGGCATCGCCCTCGGCATCTTCGGAAGCGGGGTGGTGCTCCGCCTGGGACCCGCCGCCGAATGGTTCATATGGCCGATACCAGCCCTCATCGCCCCGTTTGCGGGAGTCTTCTACCCTCTTTCGACCCTCCCGCCGTGGATGCGGCATCTTGCTCTTCTCCTACCCCCGTCCTATGTCTTCGAGGGCATGCGCGGAATCATTTCCGGCGGGCCTGCCTCGGGGTCTGCACTGCTCCTGAGCGGCTGTCTTGCCTCAATCTATATCCTTTGTGCATGCTGGTTTTTTATTCGAATGTACCGGCGCGCCGTCAGGACGGGGCTCATCGCCCGCTACAGCGCGGAGACCGTAAGCTGATGGCCTCGGGCCGGGCTACCGGACTGCCTCTAGCCTGACGGAAATGCGGACGAAACGGTTTATGATCTCCACCAGCACGGCGAATCCTATGCAGGCGACGCAGCTTTTTCACAGTTTCTTCATGAACCCGCGGTACAGTATGATCATGAAGAGGATACTGTTCATAACAGCGGTGATGGTGATCGCAGGGTCTGCGGTCGCTCGCGCGGCGGAGCTCAGGACGAAAGGACCGGACAGGGAGATGCAGAAAACAGCGGACATCTGTGGTGCGGAGACTGCGGCAAACAAGTACGCAAAACCCCCGGAACGGGAGCTGCGGAAGAGGCTTTCCCCGATCCAGTACAAGGTGACGCAGGAGAACGGGACGGAACAGGCTTTTCATAATGAATACTGGAACAATAAGAAAGAGGGCATCTATGTCGATGTTGTCTCCGGAGAACCGCTCTTCAGTTCACGCGACAAATACGACTCCGGAACCGGCTGGCCCAGTTTTTTGAAGCCCCTCACACATGAAAACGTTGTCGAGAAAACGGACCGGAGTTTCTTCGTGACCAGGACAGAGGTCCGCAGCAGGAGCAGCAACTCTCATCTCGGGCATGTCTTCGACGACGGCC
This sequence comes from Nitrospirota bacterium, assembly GCA_021814475.1. Taxonomy (GTDB): domain Bacteria; phylum Nitrospirota; class Thermodesulfovibrionia; order Thermodesulfovibrionales; family UBA6898; genus PALSA-1316. The sequence goes on along the minus strand of JAKAIE010000009.1, from coordinate 46,722 downwards.
CGCCGCCAACCGGCAGGAGGTACTGCATGAATTCGGCGGCGCTCAGATTTATCCCGAAGGAGGATCTTGAGAAGGAGGGATACGGGGAATATCTGAAGCTCTTCACCCGGTAAATTAACCCGGTAAATTAATCTTGCATGATCTCCTGTGGCTGTGGTAGCATGGAGGTACAAACACGAAGCCACGAAGGCTTTTCTTAAGGATAGTAATCCGTCAAGAAGCCTTTGCGGCTTTTTTTATTTTCTGAAACAGGAGATTCTGCGTATGACGAAAAAACGGTTAGGAAGATTCATGGTCATCACCCTTGCCGCATTCTTTAACATGGTCCTTGTCACTACAGCGCAAGCCGCGCATCCACTTATCACCGACGACACCGGCACACAGGGGAAGGGAAAGTTCCAGCTCGAGGTCAATGGGGAATATGGCCGTGACAAGGATGATGGGGTCGTCACAAAGACAACCCAACTCGGGGCAATCCTTTCCTACGGTCTATCCGACCCCGTGGACATCGTCCTGGCCGTTCCGTATCTGCATGTCAGGACCGAGGCCGGCCAGGCATTCACCGACAGTGGCATATCGGATATCGCCCTTGAGGCAAAGTGGCGATTCTATGAAAAAGAGGGGTTCAGTCTGGCATTGAAGCCCGGCATCACCCTGCCCACAGGGGACGACGATACGGGTCTCGGCACAGGCAGGACAACCTATCATCTCTTCCTGATAGGCACTCAGGAGATTAAGCCCTGGGCGTTCCATATCAACCTCGGGTATATAAGAAACGAAAACAGGCAGAACGACAGAAGGGATATCTGGCATGTCTCCCTTGCCACCGCGGTGGAGGCGGTAAAAGACCTGAAGATAGTCGGGAATATCGGGATCGAAAGAGACACGGCAAGGGACAGGCAGGAGACCGCCTCCTTTCTCCTGGGAGGGGTTATCTACTCTGTTTCGGAAAATTTCGATATTGATGCTGGCATTAAGAGCGAGCTGCACAGGTTCGGAGCGGATTTCGCTATCCTTTCCGGCATAACCTGGCGCTTCTAGGGGGGAATAATCATGCATATGGCAGACGCGCTGCTTTCACCTGCAGTCGGGGCAACCTTCTGGGCGGGGACATTGGGGACCATGGCGTACTGCGCGAAAAAGCTGAAGGAATCGATGGATGAAAAGATGGTTCCTCTGATGGGCGTGCTCGGGGCGTTCATCTTCGCAGCGCAGATGATCAACTTCACGATACCAGGGACCGGCTCAAGCGGCCATCTTGGGGGGGGGATAATCCTTGCGGTCATCCTGGGCCCCTATGCCGCCTTTATTGTGATGGCCTCGGTGCTTACCGTACAGGCGTTCTTTTTTGCAGATGGCGGCCTTCTCGCCCTCGGTTGTAATATCTGGAACCTCGGGGTCTACCCCTGCTTCATCGCCTATCCGCTCATTTATAAGTCTGTAGTGAAGGCTGACAGCGGTCCTAAAAGGATCGTCGTCGGCTCGATGATCAGCGGCGTCGTTGCGCTGCAGCTGGGCGCCTTTTCCGTGGTCATAGAGACGCTGCTGTCTGGCCGGAGCGAGCTGCCCTTCGGCACATTTGTCCTGCTGATGCAACCTGTTCATCTCGCCATCGGCCTTGTCGAAGGGTTTGTGACGGCAGGGGTAATCAATTTTGTCAGATCCGCACGGCCCGAGATAATAGACAGCACGGCGTCAGCGCGGCCTCTTTCGGCCGAAGTCTCGCTCAGGAAGGTCTTTATCGGGTTGCTGATCATTGCGGCCATGACCGGAGGGATGCTCTCCTGGTTCGCCTCGAAGAATCCGGACGGTCTTGAATGGTCTATCGAAAAGGTCTTCGGCAAACCGGAGCTTCCGGAGGCTGAGCATGGCCTGGCCCCTGCCCTGAAGTCCATCCAGGAAAAGACCGCTTTTCTCCCTGACTACACTTTCAGGAGGTCTGGCGTTGAGGGAGATAAGGGTTCGCCGTCCTGGCCCGCCCCGGATACAGGGACATCAGTGTCGGGGATCGTTGGCTCAGCAATGGTCTTGGCCGCGGTTCTGCTGATCGGCGTCCTGATACGGGTGTTTCGCAGAAAAATAGGGAGAACTGCATGACTACGCCATTTTCGGTCCTGGTCGATGGGAATGGAAATCATTGAGGCTGTATACTATTAAAATTCCGGCGGGCAGGTATGATCACGTTCGATAAGGCATATTTCAATCTCGGGTATCTCGATACGCTGTCCTACAGGGACACGTTCGTGCACAGGCTGGATCCACGGGCAAAACTAATCGCCACAATATTGTTTATCATTACGGTCGTTTCGTTTCCGAAATACGAGATTGCCGGTCTGCTGCCTTTCTTTCTCTACCCTGTGCTCGTATTTTCCCTCGGTGATATCCCTGTCGCGTTCATACTGAAGAAGGTGCTCTTCGTATCGTCCTTTGCCGCATTCGTAGGGATCTTCAATCCCCTCCTGGACAGGCAGATATTATACTCTGCCTTCGGCCTTTCCGTTTCAGGCGGATGGGTATCGTTTTTTTCGATCATGCTGAAGTTCTTCCTGACGATCACCTCAGCGCTGCTGCTCATCGCCACAACATCTTTCCCGGGGATATGCAGTGCCATGCAGAAACTGGGGATGCCCGGGATATTCGTGTCTCAGCTCCTTTTTCTCTACCGCTACCTCTTCGTACTGACGGAGGAGGTGATGAGGGTTGTGCGCGCAAGGGATATGAGGTCCTTCGGCAGGAAAGGGCATGGGATCATGCCGTTCACCAGCCTTGTCGGGACGCTCTTCCTGAGGACCGTCGAGCGGGCGGAGAAGATCTACCAGGCCATGTTGTCACGGGGTTTCAGGGGCAGGCTCCATGCCATACGCCCCTTTGATTTCAGGGCCGCTGATACCATATTCCTCGCCGTGACAGTCATCCTCCTCTGTCTCTTCAGGATATTGAACATCGCAGGCGCAGCCGGCAGGTTTTCTTCGGGGCTCTTCTGAGGGAGCGATGAGCCACCATATTGTCGAGTTCCGGGATGTCTATTATAGCTATCCCGACGGCACCGCAGCGCTGAACGGGCTCACACTGAAGATCACCCACGGCGAATCGGTAGGGATCGTAGGAGCCAACGGCTCGGGGAAATCGACATTTCTGATGCATACCAACGGGTACCTGCTGCCCCAGAGCGGCGGAATCACTGTCGGAGATTTCCCGCTGAACCGGGAGACCCGCCAGGAGATCAGGAAAAAAGTAGGACTCATATTCCAGAACCCGGACGACCAGCTGTTCATGCCGACCGTCTACGACGACGTTGCGTTCGGACCTCTGAATCTCGGCCTGAGCCCTGAGGTGGCGGCCGGACGCGTGGAGGAAGCACTCCGGACAGTCGGCGGACTGGCCTTGAGGGACAAGCCTCCGCATCACCTCTCCGGAGGCGAAAAGAGCGCCGTGGCGATCGCTGCGGTCATCGCGATGCGACCGGACATACTTGTCATGGATGAGCCCGCCTCGAGCCTCGACCCCCGGGCCCGCCGCTATCTCATCGGGCTTCTGAATGATTTCGAGCATACCAAGATCATCGCCTCTCACGACCTCGACCTTATCCTTGATGTCTGCGAGCGGTGCATCGTAATAAAAAACGGGAGAGTAACGGCGGACGGTCCTGCTGCAGTGATCTTGTCCGACCGGGACCTGCTTGAAGAAAACCATCTCGAGCTGCCCCTGTCGATGCAGGGACGCAGACCCGGAAAACCAGGAGGAACAATGAACGATATCGAAAAATTGCATCACCTGATCGACCACTGGATCGAGCACAATGTCGAGCATGCACAGTCGTATCAGGAGTGGTCGAAGAAGGCAGATTCCGCAGGCAGACCTGAACTCGCCTCAATTCTCAGGGAGATCGCCGACAGGACTGAAGGGATGAATGAGCTCTTCAGGCGGGCCGCCGAGGCCTGCAGGTAGGGAGGGGCTCTGTGAAGGTGATCAGCCGGAAGACTCTATGGGAAGGGCATTACCTCCGAAGCCTCCTTATCGAGTATGTCGACGGGAGGGACGAAGAGGCGGGCCCCGGGGCGGGACAGAGACTCAGGAACTGGGAGACCATAGAGAGGGTCGGCTGCAGCGGTGTGGTCGCTATCGTGCCTTTTACCGATGACGGGGCGGTTATCCTGATCAGGCAGTACCGGCCACCGGTCGATCGTCATGTGATCGAACTTCCCGCCGGCCTGATCGACATAGGCGAGTTGCCTGAGGCGACGGCCAGGCGCGAACTGATCGAAGAGACCGGATATGCAGCGAAGGAGATGGCATTTCTGATTTCGGGTCCGGCCTCCTCTGGATTGTCGTCCGAGATTCTCGATGTCTATGTTGCCACGGGTTTGTCCTTCGTCGGGATCGGCCAAAGAGACGAGGCTGAAAATATGGAGGTTCTCAAGGTCCCGTTAGACCAGCTGGATAAGGAGACAGCGCGTCTGGTCCGGGAGGGCAATTACGTTGACCTGAAGGTCCACGGGATGATCAGGTTCGCAAAGGACTTTCTCCGCAGGAAATCAGCTTGAAATCTCCAGCTTCTTCGCCCAGGAAATACCGGTGACATCGTCGATGACAGTATTCATCGCCACAACCTCCCTGGTGGATATCGTGAAGGTATACGTCTTTTCCTTCTCCGGGATTTTGACCGCATAGTCCATCTTGATGATCTCGAATCCCCTCCGGGCAAAGAGCGAGGAGATAGCTTCCTCGTCTCCCCTTTCATCCGTTACCAGGGTTACATACTTATAGATCGTTCGGGGTATCCTGGTCTCCACGATACGGAGCACCCAAAGGGAAAAGAAAGTGATCACAAACCCCGCGATTCCGGCAACATACTGACCCGCGCCGATCGCCAGTCCTATCGCCGAGACGATCCAGATGCAGGCGGCAGTCGTCAGACCCTGGATCGAAACCCCTGTCTTGAGTATGACCCCGGCCCCGAGAAACCCCACTCCGGTCATGGCTCCCGCGGCAAGGCGTGTCGGATCGATCCTCGCGCTGGAGGGGTTCGCAATCCCCTGGCTGTAATAGCTTTCCGAGATCATCATGATCAGCACACAGGCGACACAGACCAGCAGCTGCGTCCTGAACCCAGCGGGCCTGCCGTGAGCCTGGCGTTCAAACCCGATGATGCCGCCGAGGAGCGTACCGAGAAGGAGCTTGAGAAATATCTCATAATTGGAGTGCATGTAGCATTATACCAAATATGGTATTGCGGCAATACGTTAAAAGCAGTACTTCAGACCCAGTGGTCGATAGCTCAGAAGGCCTGAAATATCTTCAGAAAGAAATCGATGACCGGCATGATGACATAGCTTGACAGACCTGAATAGATCAGGATGAGGACAATAATAAAACCGAATGGCTCTATCCTGCTAAAAGACATCGCCAGTTGCCGGGGCAGCAGTCCGGTCAGCACCCTGCCGCCGTCGAGAGGGGGTATGGGTATCATGTTAAAGGCCGCGAGCACCACGTTGATGACAACACTTGCGCTGGCGATCAAAAAGAGGGGCCTGAAGACAGTCTCGATGACCCCCTGAGGCATCACCGTCGCCAGGGGCGCCAGAATAAATTTGGCAATGATCGTGCTGGCCAGGGCCAGCAGGATATTGGTGACCGGTCCCGCAGCAGCAGACAGGGCCATCCCCTTCCGGGGGTTCTTGAAGTTCATCGGGTTTATGGGGACCGGCTTTGCATAACCGAAGACGAACTGTCCGCTGGTCATCGTATAGAGCAGTATAGGCAGGAGGATCGTGCCGAAAAGATCGATATGGACGATCGGGTTCAGGGTCAGACGGCCGGTGAACTTTGCGGTGGGATCCCCGAGTTTATACGCGACAAAACCGTGCGAGACCTCGTGAAACGTGATCGCGATGAGAATCGCCGGCGCGGAGATAAGGAGGCGCCTGAGCACCTCCGGATTGAATCCTTCCATAGTCAGTGCCTCTTCCCGGTCTTCAGCCCCTAGATGGGGTTCAGGATCTCGTCAATCACCTTTCTCGCCACAACAAGGGGATCGATAAAGGTGTTTTCCATATCTCCTTCGAGATCCCTCTTGTTCGAGAGGAAGGTGATCCTGTCCTGCATCCTGTCGCGCATGAACTTCAGGTACTCCGATACCCTAGTCGGCTTGTACTTCCTGTCGTAGTCTGGCCCGAAGAGTTCGTTCCCGTTTTTCGGAAGTTCCAGCCCGGAAAAGGCCCTCCACTCCTTCCATTCGATCGCGCCCCTGTTCAGCTCGGTCACAATCTTCAGTGAGATCTCCTTCGGTATGTCGACGAGATTCGAAGGCATGCCGAAGGCATGGGTATTCATGATGTAGCATTCCGTGCCGAGCTTGAAGAGCTTCAGAAACTGCCCGCAGTCTACTGTCAGGGGATGGACCCTGAAAGGGTTCGCAAACGGTTCGATCACGAGCTTTTCGAGCTCCTTGGCGTCAACGTTCTCGACGCCCTTTGCACGGAGTGTGCTCAGGGATGCACCCATCGCAACCGCGAGGGCAACGTTCTTCACCCTGCAGATAGGCGGGAGGCTGGTGTCCTTCTGGAGCCAGACGACCTTGCCGGGTCTCTCGCAGTGGTCTTTATGATTGAACATGTCTCTTGACTTCAGACACCTGCCGTTGTCGTTCCTGATGTCTTCGCAGACCATCATCCTTTTGCCGTCAGGGAGCATTGTGGTGCCGACATTCTGGGCCGAGTAGAAATACTTGATGACAGGGTCGTTGAATGCGACCGCATCCGTCTTGTCAAAAAGGCTCGGTTCCAGGGCGATCGTAAAGTTATGTTCGAGGTCGATCAGGAAGGCGTCGTCATGGACGACGGTCACCTTCTCGGACTTCTTCAGCGTGCCACCGTGGTCGTGGCTGTTCGTCAGAGACGACTTGCCTGACCCGGAAAGGCCGAAGAAGGCGACAGGCTGCTTGTCTCCGATCTTCTTTATACCACCGTGGCAGGCGACCATATTCTGTCTCACACCCATCGTCCAGGCAAGGGTGAGGGTCCCCTTCTTGCGTTCGCCGAAATACCTGAGGCCGAGGATCGCGATACAGTTCTGTGCCTCATCGATGATGACGAGACCATTCGGAAAGTTCGAATTCGACCACTCAGGGTCAGCAAAGACGAGGATATCCGGCTCCTCGAGCTGGCGTGATTTCTTATAGAGATCGGACCAGGGCTTCATCCAGGGAGAAAAGTTGATACCCCAGTCGAGCATGTTCTTTGCGTCTGTCTCGGGGCTGAGGAGGTGCGCCTTGACCATGAAGTCAGGATGAAGGCCGACGACGCCTTCGAGCCAGAGGCCGGGCCGCCTGTTGAAATTATAGAGCGCCTCGCCCAAAAGACCGAGATACTTGTCCTTGTCCTTGTCCATCTCGCGAACAAGACGCCTCGCACGCGCGGTGCGGCCGACGATGCCGCCGTCGTTCGAGATCAGGACCATCGCGTCTTTCGGCAGCTTGAACTGCTCGGGCTTATGCATCGGGTGAGAGGTGACAACCACCTCCGGCTGTTTGATCGCAAGCGTGTAAAGCTCTGCCATCGTCGTTTTTCTTACCGAATTGGCATAGAAACCTCCTTCGATATACGCCCTCCAGGGGGTTGCCGGAATCATGTGTCTGGTTGCCATGTCTTTACCTCGATAAATAGAGTTTATAATAATCTGCGTAGAGTCCTTAGTATCATGGATTTACGGCGTGCTTGTCAAATGATTGACAGCTTTCCCTTTGGACCAGATTAGTATATAATTACTGATCTGTGTCTATGTCTTCGGTCGTCGTCATACCTGCTCGCTATGCCTCGACCCGGTTTCCGGGCAAGCCCCTTGCACCCCTGAAAGGCATACCGGTCATTGAGCATGTCTACCGCAACTCCCTCCGCTCGAAACAGGCCGGCGAGGTAATCGTCGCAACAGATAGCGATCTGATCTTCGATGCCGTCTCCTCGTTCGGAGGGACTGCAGTCATGACCTCCACTGATCATGTCTCCGGCACCGACAGGATCGCCGAGGCGATACGTCTGCTCAGCAGGGAATATGATATAATTGTCAATGTTCAGGGGGATGAACCGCTGATAGAGCCCGGAATGATCGATGCAGTCATATCGATACTGGACGACGACAGGGCGTCAATCGGCACTCTCGTCAAAAGGATCGGCAACCCTGAAGAGATCGCTGATCCCAATGTCGTCAAGGCGGTATTCGATGAACAGGGGTATGCCCTTTATTTTTCGCGCGCGCCCGTACCATGGCACCGTGATGAATGGCAAGGCAGTACTGCGGCATTCGCCGTTTCCCGGACAGGCGCCAGGCCGGATTGCTACAAACATATAGGAATCTACAGTTACCGGAAGGATATACTGTTCAGGCTGACTTCCCTTGCCCCGTCGAGGCTTGAACAGATCGAGAAGCTTGAGCAGTTGAGGGCGCTCGAACATGGCATGAGGATCAAGGTCCGCAAAACGGATTCCGAGACATTCGGGGTGGACACCCCTGAGGACCTGGAAAGGATAGAGAAATGGCTAAATACATCTTTGTAACCGGTGGGGTTCTTTCATCGCTCGGCAAGGGGATCGCCGCCGCATCGGTCGGCGCCCTGCTCGAGGCGAGCGGCCTGAAGGTGACGATCCAGAAGCTCGACCCTTATATCAATGTCGACCCGGGGACCTTGAGTCCGTTCCAGCATGGTGAGGTCTTTGTCACCGATGACGGCGCTGAAACCGATCTGGATCTCGGCCATTATGAAAGGTTCACCCACATCAGGACATCCCAGGGCAATAACTTCACCACCGGCAGGATCTACTACAATGTCATATCCAAGGAGCGGCGCGGCGATTATCTGGGAGACACGGTCCAGGTCATCCCGCATATCACCGACGAGATCAAGCAGGCGATCAAGTCGGTCAGCGACGGCAACGATGTCGTGCTGGTCGAGATAGGCGGCACGATCGGAGATATCGAGAGCCTGCCGTTTCTCGAGGCGATCAGGCAGATGCGCTATGACGTCGGGAGGGAAAATGTCCTGTACATCCATCTGACCCTGCTTCCCTTCATAAAAACCTCCGGCGAACTGAAGACAAAACCTACCCAGCACAGCGTCAGGGAGATCAGGGCTATCGGTATCCAGCCTGACCTGCTGCTCTGCCGGACCGACCGCATCCTCACCCCCGAGGCGAAAAAGAAGATCGCTATCCACTGTAACCTCGACGGCGATTCGGTCATCAACGCCGTCGACGTAGATACAATCTATGAAGTCCCCCTGGCACTCCAGGAGGAAGGGCTCGACCGCCAGATCATAAAGAAACTCGACCTGTCCGCCCACGAAGCGGACATGACCCCCTGGAAGGAGATCGTCAGGAAGATCAAGGAGCCGAAAAACGAGGTGACGATCGCGATCGTCGGCAAATACGTCGGACTGAAGGATTCCTACAAGAGCCTGACAGAGGCCCTCATCCACGGCGGCATCGCCAACGACTGCAGGGTGAACCTAGAGTGGATCGACTCCGAAGAGGTCGAGGCGCACGGCCCGGAGAGATATCTTTCCGAGGTCGACGGCATCCTCGTCCCGGGCGGCTTCGGCTACCGGGGGATCGAGGGAAAGATAGAGTCCGTCAGATATGCCCGCGAGAAGAAGATCCCTTATTTCGGCATATGCCTCGGCATGCAGTGCGCGGTGATAGAGTTCGCCCGTAATGTCTGCGGCCTGAAGGCGAACAGCTCCGAGTTCGATATCAATGCGCCGGCGCCGGTCATCTATCTCATGGAGAAATGGTTCGATTTCAGAAAGGGACGGATTGAGGAGAGAACCGAACTGACGCATAAAGGCGGCACCATGCGTCTCGGCGCCTATCCCTGCGTTATAGAGGACTCGACTCTTGCCTTTGCCGCCTATGAGCAGAAGGAGATTTCCGAGCGCCACAGACACCGCTATGAATTCAACAACACATACAGGGAGACGATCACCGGCCACGGGCTGAAGGTCAGCGGAACGAGCCCTGATGGTGAACTGGTCGAGATCGTGGAGCTTCCGGAACATCCCTGGTTCCTCGGGTGCCAGTTCCATCCGGAGTTCAAGTCCCGGCCCACTGAACCGCATCCCCTGTTCAGTGCATTTATCGGCGCGGCGGTGAAGGAGAAGCATTCCCTGTTCCCCGAGCTCAAAGATGACGGTAGCCGTTAACCGGATCCTGGTCGGCGGGGGAAACCTGCCGCTGATCATCGCCGGGCCGTGTGTCATCGAAGATACCGACGTGACACGCCGGACCGCAGTAAAGCTGAAAGAAATATGCGCAGACCTGGGCCTTCCTCTCATTTTCAAGAGCTCGTACGACAAGGCAAACAGGTCCTCCATTGGATCTTTCAGGGGACCGGGTATCCGGGAGGGACTCAGGATTCTCGGTGATATCAGGACCGAACTCGATATCCCGGTCCTCTCGGACATTCATACGGCTGATGAGGCTGCCATGGCTGCGGAAGTCCTCGATGTCCTCCAGATCCCTGCCTTTTTATGCCGGCAGACGGACCTTATCGTGGCTGCCGCAGGGACAGGCAAGCCGGTGAATATCAAGAAAGGGCAGTTCCTCGCACCATGGGACATGCGCAATACAGTCGACAAGTTCATCTCGACCGGGAACAGGAATCTCATGCTCACGGAAAGGGGCAGTTCCTTCGGATACAACAACCTGGTCGTGGATTTCAGAAGCTTCCCGATAATGCGCGCCTTCGGCTATCCCGTGATCTTCGATGTTACCCACAGTCTTCAGTTACCGGGCGGCCAGGGGACCTGCTCCGGCGGCCAGCGCGAATTCGCAGGGCCTTTCATGAGGGCGGCAGCAGCGGCCGGGGTCGACGGCTTTTTCATCGAGGTCCACCCTGAACCTGACAAGGCGCTCTGTGACGGCCCGAATATGGTCCGGCTCGACGACCTCCCGGAGATGCTCGAAGCGGTTGTGGCTATAGTCAACGCCTTAAAGAAAGAAGGAAAGAAATGATCCGAAAACTGTTATGTATGCCGGTCTTTTTTTTCTGCCTCTCCGCGTCTGTCCATGCGGCCGACCCACAGCAGGAGACCTCCCGTTCATTTACAAACAAGGACCTGGAACAATACCGCTCCGAACCGAACCCCCAGGTCCCGCCCGCAACAGACACCTCAGCGGTAACGATAAACCCGAAGGGCGGAAAAAAGGAGAAGCCCCATGCGGGACTCGACAAGAAAGAGCAGGATTACTGGTGCCGGAAGGCAACGCAGATCGATAAAAAGATAGCGAAGGACAGAGAAAAGACGGGAGAACTCACGGTCAGACTGGCCGAAATCAGCGAGGAGGAGTCACATGCCCTCGGAGCTCAGAGGACAAAACTGTCGAAACAGCGGGCAAAGACGGAAAAAGATCTGAAGACGGCAGGAAAGCGCCTGAAAGAGCAGCAGGGAGAGCTCGCTGAAGCAGAGGCCGAGGCCCACCGCAAGGGTGTTCCCCCCGGATGGCTCCGCTGTCAATTCGAATAATACCCGGAAAAAGATCATGAGCCTTCGAGATACGGCAATAAAAGTCCTCAAAACCGAGGCCGAAGCGATCTACGGCCTCATCGAGAAACTCGATGAAGGCTTTGACAGGGCGGTCGAACTGGTGTATGACAGCACGGGCAAGGTGGTCGTCACCGGTATGGGCAAATCGGGCCTGATCGGCAAGAAGATCGCCGCAACAATGGCTTCGACCGGCACCCCGTCTTTTTTCATGCACCCTGCCGAGGCGAGCCACGGAGACCTCGGCATGGTCTCGGCCGAGGACGTGGTAATCGCGATATCAAACAGCGGGGAGACCGATGAGCTGGTAAGTCTCATCCCCTTCCTCAAAAGGTTCAGCGTAAAACTCATCTCGATGACCGGTAACCCCCGGTCGACTCTAGCCAGGGCTGCCGACGTCAGCCTCGATGTATCGGTCCGGGAAGAGGCCTGTACACTCGGCATCGTGCCGACCTCCTCGACAACCGCGAGCCTTGCCATGGGGGACGCACTGGCAGTCGCCCTCCTGAGCAAAAGAGGTTTCAATGAACGGGATTTTGCCTCGTTTCATCCGAGCGGGAGCCTCGGCAAGAAACTCTTTATCAAGGTTAAGGACCTGATGCATACCGGAGATGCTCTCCCGACGGTAGGGCCTGACACACCCATGTCGGCTGCGGTCGTCGGGATATCCTCCGGCCGGCTCGGCATCGTACTCGTCCTGGACTCGGACAGAAAGCTGCAGGGGGTTGTCACGGACGGAGATGTACGACGCGGCGTCGAAAAATGGGGCAAAGGGTTTTTCGAGATGACTGCAGCAGATGCGATGACCAGGAAACCAAAGACGATTGGCGCAGACGAATTGGCAGCAAAGGCCCTCTCCATAATGGAGCTCAACTCGATCACCGTCCTTGTGGTCCCGGATAAGCAGAACAGGGTCGAGGGGGTCATCCATCTCCATGATATTCTGAAGAAGGGGATCGTATAGCCTTGAAAAACCAGAGAGAAATCACCAGGCGTGCACGGGCCGTCAGGCTTCTGATCCTTGACGTCGACGGAGTCATGACCGACGGCAGTATCATCCTCGACAATGACGGCAACGAATACAAGGCCTTTCATGTGAGGGACGGCCACGGCATAAGGATGCTGATGAACGCCGGGATACAGGTGGCGATCATCACCGGCCGCGGCTCGAAAGTGGTCGATCTGCGCGCAAAGGAACTCGGCATAACAGAGGTGTATCAGAAGTGCAAAGACAAAAGGGCCGCTTTCAGGAAGCTTCTACGGAAATACTCGCTCAGCGCAGATGATGTCGCCTATATTGGCGATGATATCGTCGATCTCCCTGTCATGAGTCAGGTCGGTCTTCCGGTGGCGGTCGCCGATGCGACCGATGAGGTAAAAGCACATGCATCACTGGTCACAAAGAACAGGGGCGGCAGGGGGGCTGTGCGGGAGGTCACCGATCTCATTCTCAGGGCAAAGGGCCTCTGGAAGGAACTGTTCAGTGAGTACCTTAAGGCTTAACCTCCCGACCGCCCTGACGCTCAGCAGGATCGTCCTTATACCGGTCTTCGTGATGACGGTTTACCAGCGTCCGATCCTCGGGGCCCTAGTCTTCGGCATCGCCTCGATCACCGATTTTCTCGATGGATACCTGGCCCGCCGCTCAGGCCAGATCACAACATTTGGTATCATCATGGACCCGATCGCCGACAAGTTTCTCGTTATCTCGGCCCTCGTCGTCCTTGTGGATATGGAGCGGCTTTCCGCATGGGTGTCAATCGTCCTGATCGTGAGAGAGTTTTTGATCACGGCGCTGAGGGTCGTGGCACTGTCAAAGGATATCGTCATCCCCGCGGAGATGGGAGGCAAACTCAAGACCGGCGCACAGATTACCGGCATCCTCTGCATGATTCTGATGGGCACCGTATTCGACCATCTCCCGTTCGATCTTTACGATATCGGCCTTGTATTCATCTGGCTTGCGCTCTTCCTGTCGGTCTTCTCCGGGATAAAGTATACGGTCGCCTTCTGGAGGAAGATCTGAAGATCGCGGTCCTGTCGATCATCGCTTTCTTCATCGGTTCAATACCTACCGGCCTTCTGGTCGCGAAGGCCCGGGGGATTGACCTGAAGAGAACCGGAAGCGGGAATATCGGTGCGACGAACGTTCTGAGGACAACCGGTAAACTGCCGGCCCTCGTGACACTTGTCGGTGATATGGCAAAAGGGGCTGCCTCTGTATGGCTTGCCAGGAGATATGGGCTGGAGGCGTGGGGCGTGGGCCTTGTCGGGTTCCTGGCCGTAACCGGACATGTTTTTTCTATCTTTCTGCATTTCAGGGGAGGGAAAGGTGTGGCAACGGCGATAGGCGTGCTGTCGATTTATTCTCCACAAACGTGTCTGTTTACTATTATAATATGGGCTATGACGGTTTCGATCACCCGATATTCATCGCTGGGGGCTCTGGTATCGTTCGCCCTTCTTCCGTTTAGTATCGTTTTCCTAGACTCAAAGGAAAAACTTCCGCTTGCCCTCTGCGTCCTCGTCCTGATCGCGTTTAGACACACGGACAATATCCGCAGGCTCCTCGCCGGCACAGAATTGAAGGTCGGCAGGAAATGATCAGGCGGCTGCTTATCTGCCTTGTTGTCGCGGCGGTGTTCGCCCCCCTGACATCGAGGGGCGATGACTTCCATGATGCCCAGCTGGACAAGGGGATAAGGAATTCGGATTATTACGCATATCTCCTCCTCACCCAGGCAAGGCAGCGCAGGGCCGAAGCACCTGAGATGTTGAAACAGGCGGTGACTGATGCGCCGGATCTGCCGGCGGTGCATTTCGCGCTTGCGCGTCAGGGCTTTTCGTGGTCAGGCCCCGGGATTTTGGCCTGCATAGATCACCTGGTAGACGGCTTCAATGCCTACGCGAGGAATTTCTGGTGGTCGTTCACCCTATGGGGTGCGCTCTTTTTCAGTCTTGTCCTCTCCTTCGTCGTTTCCTTTTTGGTAGTCGTCTCTGTGCGGCTTCCGCGGGATATACCCCTGATGACCCATGATATCAAGGAAAGCCCCCGCAGGGCTATCGGACTTGTCCTCCTGGTAATATTATCAGTGATCAGCCCTCTCTTCCTGATTGCCGGCATCCTGATCCTGATCGGGATCTATATGAGCAGAACGGACAGGAGCGTGGTCTACACTTTTTTGGTGTTTCTGATTGTTTTGCCCTTGCTCCTTTCCTTTGCCTCCTTCTACATCAGTGCCCCCTCCTCCGGGACGGTCAAGGCGGTCGTCCAGGAGAACGAATCACGGGGCAACGCCTATGCCCTGGAAGCCCTGAATGGAGAAAGCGGGGAGACCGCCTCTTTTTCGTATGCATTGTCATTGAAGCGGGAGGGCCATTTCCAGGAGGCGATCGATATCTATTCCAGACTTTCGGCAAAGAACCAGGACCCGCGGATCCTGGTCAACCTCGGCAACTGCTATGCAGGTCTTTATAATTTCGAAGAGGATAAAAAGGGATACCTTCTGGATGCGGTAAAGTTTTACAGCTCAGCCATCTCCAGCAGGCCCTCGGCGCAGGCCTATTACAATCTGTCTCAGGTCTCCCGGGAACTGCTCGAGTTCGCGAAGGGCGAAGAGTATTTCAAGAACGCCCTGACAATAGACCGGGCCGCAGTCACCGGATTCAGAGCGATCGCCTCAAGGCAGGCAAACAGGTTCGTGATCGACGAGACGGTCCCGGAAGGCGAACTCTGGAGCTATGCAAAATCAAAGTCGAAGGATACCTTCACCTTTGGGCTCACCCTGCTGCCTCCGGCAGCGATAGCGGTCATCGCCTTCGTCCTTCTTCTGATCTTTGCCCTTCTCCCGGGACGCCTCAGGCATACCGCCTACCGGTGCAGAAAGTGTGGCAATGTCCTCTGCAACCGGTGTGAGAGGGAACTGGTCGTCGGCCAGATATGCTCCCAGTGTTACGGCTCGCTCCTCAGGCTCGCGGAGCTTGATGTCAAGGAACGTGTCGCCAGGATCCTTTCCATCTACGAACAGCAGAAAAGAAGGAGGGATATCATAAAGGTCCTTTCTTTTATTCTGCCGGGGGCATCTCATGTCTATGCCGGAAAGGTTCTCCTGGGCTTTCTGCTGCTCTGGCCTTTTCTGTTCTGTCTCGCCTTTCCGTTCGTCAGCGCGTTCTTTTTTCCGGGCAGCATCCTGATTTCCCACGGGGTCGTCGGTGTCGGGCTTGTCTTCCTGGCGCTGATTATCTACGGCGTTTCAAATATTATCACCAGACAGGGGCTTGCAAAGGGATGGCTCTAGAAGGCTCTTTAACCGATTTCGGTCTTGCCGATATACTGCAGCTTATATATTTTCAGCGCAAGACCGGAGTCTTGTCGCTCGCCGGCAAGATGGACCGGGTCAGACTGCTCTTCATTGACGGGAAGATCACCGGCGCCGAATCGAAACGCAGGATCGACGACAACAGACTCGGCAAGATCCTGCTGAAGAAGGGTTTACTGAAGGAACCCGATCTCCAGTTGATCCTCGAAGAACAGAAAAAAACGGGGTCCAAACTCGGAGCCATTCTCATCAGGAAAGGGCTAGTCGACAGGGCGCTGGTCCTTGAAATACTCACAAGCCAGATATCCGAGACCGTGATCCAGCTCTTCAGCTGGAAGCAGGGTACCTATGAATTCACCGCTCAGGGCGTCCCACTGGACAAGGACCTGGACCTCTCCCTTGACACGCAGCATCTTTTGATGGAAGGCCTTCGCATTGTAGACGAGTGGTCGCTGATCAAAGGAAAGATATCCCTTGATTCTCTCTTCATGAAGAAGGAAGAGATATCCTGCACGCTGAGCGACGAAGAGCAGGAGATCTTCGGCTATGTCGATGGTGAAAACGATGTCAGCACGATCATTGACCTGAGCGGGCAGGACAATTTCCAGGTCTCGAAGACTCTGCTGGCCCTCCTCGAAAAAGGATGTATCGCGGCGATCGAGACGGTCGAAGTGGCCGAACAGACCGCTTCGGTCGCCGAGACCCGCCACAATCTTCTGGGCTACCTGGCGCCTGCGGCCATCCTGGTATCGGCACTGCTTGCGCTGATCGGCCCGCTTTTTCAGCCGATGGATTATCTCAGGGATTACAGGGCCTCAAAGTCGATAGAGGAACTGCGTTCGAAGATTGAGGCATACAGGATCGAACAAGGGACTTATCCTGAGGCGTTGTCGGTCGTCACGTCGGCGAAAGACCCCTGGGGAAGGGCATATATATACCGGGTCACCGGGCAGGCTTACATCCTGAAAAGTAATGGAGCGGACGGCAGGGAAGGAACAGCCGATGATATTGACTGACGGGGCGGCCCCTCCTGGCGGAGCCGTCACGTCCCGCAAGGCAGTCGTCCTGTTGAGCGGAGGTCTTGATTCCTCGACGGTCCTGGCGATGGTCAGGGCCCAGGGCAGGGAGGCCTATGCCATAAGCTTCGACTACCACCAGAGACACCGGATCGAACTGGAGGCCGCAAAAAGGGTCGCCGCATCCCTCGGTGTGCGGAAGCACCTTGTAGTGGACTTTGATCTGAGGGAGATCGGTGGCTCGGCACTCACCGCAGACCTTGCGGTTCCCAAAAGCGGCACGGGGAACCGGGGAATTCCCATAACCTATGTCCCGGCCCGTAATACCATCTTCCTGTCATTCGCACTGGCCTGGGCAGAGGTGCTTCACGCAACGGATATCTTCATAGGCGCCAATATTGTCGACTACAGCGGCTATCCCGATTGCAGGCCCGAATATCTCTCCGCCTTTGAGCATATGGCGAACCTCGCCACACGGGACGGGGTCGAAGGGAGGAGCCGCTTTTCGATTAACTCGCCCCTTCTTTCGATGACAAAGTCCGAAATCATACTCAAAGGTGTCTCGCTTGGACTCGACTACGGACTCACATGGAGTTGTTACGACCCGCAGCCGGGCTGTGATGAGATGCGCACCGCACAGATATCATCACCTGCAGTGTATCATCCGTGCGGTGTCTGCGACAGTTGCAGGTTCAGAAAGAAGGGTTTCAGCGAGGCCGGCGTGAGCGATCCTCTCGACCTGACGGATACTACACAAGGCATCTGATTTTTGATAAGATACGGTAACGATATCCTAAGGAGGGCTTGATGGAAGAGAGACTATCGCACGAAGCATTTATCAGGAAGGCGATCGTGAGCCTCAGAAAAGAGGGTTTCAAGGGTATTCACTCTGTCTATTCGGGTTTTAACGAAGCGTTCAAGAAGTATTTCGAGGGCGCAGACCCGGTAGAGGCGACCAACGCCCTGGCCAGGGATGGCAAGATAAACATCCGCCCGGTAAAGGGCGGGGTCATGCTGTATCTGCCTGAAGATGCGCCCGGGGCAAGCAGCGCCGACCAGGCACTCAAGAAGATGGGGCTCGGCTGATATTGGGGCGCTCGGAAAGTCAGCAGGTCTTATCGACCCTGCCATCTGTTGATGAACTGTTAAAAAGTCCTGAGGGCACTGCCTGGCTTACAGTCTTCAGGAGAAGGATCGTTCTCAATGCGATCAGGGATATAATCGCTTCCACCAGGGATGCCCTCTTGTCGGGAAGACTTCAAAGTTTCGACAGGGATGCCCTGATTCGGGATATTGACAGCCGGATCCGCCGTGATTCGTCTTTCAGCCTCAGACGCATCATTAATGCGACCGGGATCGTCCTGCATACAAACCTCGGCAGGTCTGTCCTCTCGGAGCGGGTGCTGCAGAATGTGGTTTCCGTCAGCATCGGCTTTTCGAATCTTGAATATGATCTCGAGGCCGGAAGCAGGGGAAAAAGGCATAGCCATACCACCCGGCTTCTCCGGGAGATCACAGGGGCCGAAGACGCGCTTATTGTAAACAACAACGCTGCTGCGGTACTGCTCTGCCTGAATACGGTTGCCAGGGGAAGGGAAGTCATCGTCTCGCGAGGAGAGCTGGTCGAGATCGGGGGATCATTCAGGGTCCCTGATATCATGGCGACGAGCAGCGCCATACTGCGCGAAGTCGGGACCACGAACAAGACACACCTGTATGACTACACCGGGGCAATCAATGATCAGACGGCCCTGCTTCTGAAGGTGCATCAGTCAAACTACCGCGTCACCGGATTCACGTCCGATCTGCCCGTCAATAAGCTTGCGAAACTCGGCAGGGAACGGCAGTTGCCGGTGATGTACGATCTTGGCAGCGGCTGTCTGCTCGATCTGAAACCCTTTGGCGTCCATTCCGAGCCGTCGGTGAAAGAGGTTGTCGAGGCAGGCGTCGATATCATCACCTTCAGCGGCGACAAGCTCCTTGGAGGCCCCCAGGGCGGCATCATTGTAGGCAGGAAAAAGTACCTCGATCCGATCAGGAAGAATCCTCTTGCCCGGGCTGTCCGTATAGACAAGATGACTATCGCGGCCTTCGAGGCAACCCTGATGGACTACCTAGATGAAGCACGCGCCGTAAGAGAAATCCCGTCATTGCGGATGCTCTTTCAGCCCCCCGAGGAGATCCAAAAACGGGCCGGACGGCTTGCCTCCCTCTTGAGGAAAAGGATCAAAGGGGAGAGGTTTTTTGTGATCAGAGATGTTTCGAAGGCCGGAGGCGGTTCGCTCCCTGAGATCGAGTTCCCTACCTTTGCCGTATCTTTAAAACCGGGAAATATCTCGGTCAACGAACTCGAACGCAAGCTCAGGGCAGGAACTCCCCCGGTGATCACCCGTATCAAAAACGAGGCCCTTCTCTTCGATGCGCGGACGATCGGGGACGGCGAGTTGAGTGCGATCTCCGACGCGGTATCAGGGGTACTGCAGCCCGCCTGAAACCGGCAGGCGTACGATCTCTATTTTTCGCTCAGTTTTTTCAGCAGAAGGGCAGACAAGGTAAATTTCGGGATCTCTTCCTCCTTGACTGTCTTGTAAAAATCGCAGAGCTCACAGCTCAGATATTTCTGTGCAAATGTGCCCTGGACGGTCCCCTTACAGAGCGTTCCGGCAATTATCCAGCAACTCCTGCCGGCATTCTTTCCGCCATGGATGCCGTCGAGCCGCTGCTCGACCGATGCAGGGCAGACTCCGAGTTCGCCGGCATGTTCCCCGCCGGCCTGTCTCCCGCATTTCTTGAATTCCCAGCAGTTCTTTTTTTTTGAAGACACCTTGTTCACCTCGTATACTCTTTATATGTATTCGTACAAAACGCCGCATTCATTATACTATATACTGTGAAAACCTTTCTTCCTGTCTGTTCCGCTGGTGACCGATCCGAGACATATTTACAGACAGCACAGGCCCGGGAGTTGATAAAGTTTGTATACCACGATATGAAGCAGCGTAGTGTATAATTGCATAAATGATCATACGGGAACTATGCGTCATATAATTCTCGGCACGGCCGGGCATATCGACCACGGAAAAAGCACTCTGGTCAAGGCCCTGACAGGAGTTGATCCCGACAGGCTCAAGGAGGAGAAGGAGCGGGGCATTACCATTGATATCGGTTTTGCCGATCTCTCTTTTCCTGACAAAGATCTGACTGTGGGAATTGTAGATGTGCCGGGACATGAGCGTCTGATAAGGAACATGCTCGCAGGGGCAGGCGGCATCGATATGGTCCTGCTGGTAATCGCTGCGGATGAGGGCATCATGCCCCAAAGCCGGGAACATCTCGCCATATGCAACCTTCTGAGGATCAAATCCGGTATCATTGCGGTCACGAAATCAGACCTTGTAGATCCGGAATGGCTGGAGCTTGTACAGGACGATATACGAAACTTTGTCAGGGGAACCTTTCTCGAAGGTGCGCCTCTTGTATCTGTATCATCGCGGACCGGGGAGGGCATAGAACGGCTCGGCAACGAGATACAGCGGCTCGGTCTCACTGTTGCCCCGAAGCCTTCCGGCGGTCTTTTCCGGCTTCCGATCGACCGCGTATTTACCTTGAAAGGCTTTGGGACTGTGGTAACAGGCACAGCCATCTCGGGAAGTATCGCGCTTGACGAGCCTATTGAGATCCTTCCGGCTGGAGTCAGGACAAAGGTCCGTGGCCTGCACAGCCACGGCCGTTCCATTTCAAGGGGATATGCCGGCCAGAGGGTGGCGATAAACCTCCAGGCCGTTGAAAAAGAAGCTCTCAATCGGGGAGATGTGGCGGTTTCGCCTTCCATTTTCTCCACAACGCGGATCATTGACGCATATATTCAACTTCTCGAAGGGGCCCCGGATCTGAAGTCGCGAAGTCTGGTCCATTTCTATTCCGGCACCTCCGAGGTGATCGCCCGGATCATCCTCTTTGAGAAAGATGTCCTGAATGGATCTGAAGAGTGTTATTGCCAGTTCAGGCTCCAGGAACCTGTTGTTGTCATGGCGGGCGACCGGTATATCGTCAGACGCTTTTCACCTCTGGAGACGCTTGGGGGAGGAAACATCCTCGATCCGGCACCTGGAAAGAGAAAAAGAAAAGATGGTACTACCGACCTGGTGCGCTTACATACAGGGGGCCTTGCCGAAAAACTTGCGATAAAGATTGAACACTCAGGTATTCGGGGCATTACGCCTGCTGCACTCCATGCCTGGATCAACGAGGAGACAGTTGTCATCGACAAGACTGTAGATCAAATGGTGTCCTCAGGCATCGTGTTCAGATATGCCGGGAGGCTCATCCACAGGATATTGTATCAGGCGCTCCTTGAGAAGATAATGGCCCTTCTCAGGGAATTTCATGAGAAGAACCCGTTGAAACCAGGACCTCAAAAAGAAGAGGTGAGGGCAACATTCTCTATCGAGCCTGAGCTCTTTGCCTTTATGCTCGATCATACCAAAGAGATAGTCATGGAGAAAAACCTGCTTCGGCTGAATAATTTCAGGGTAGCCCTGACCGGGCGTGAAGAGGAACATTCATCGAAGATACTCGAACTTCTGAACAGAAACAGCTTCCAGCCGCCCACACGGGAGGAGTTGATGGCTGAACTGGCATTGGATCAAAAGAAGATCAATGATATTATCAATCTTCTAGCACGGGAAAAGAAAGTGGTGAGAATCAATGATTCTATCTGTGTTTCAGGGAAGGCATATGATGATCTGATTACCCTCCTGAAAAGTTTTTTTTCCGGAAAAAATGAAATGACTGTTGCAGAGTTCAGGGATCTTTTAAATACAACGCGCAAATATGCCCTGCCTTTTCTTGAATATCTGGATGCTCACAGGATTACCTTGAGGGTAGGAGATGCGCGTAAATTTATACTGAAGACATAAACAAAAGGTTGAGTTGTTTTCACAAAGATGTATTTACTCTTTTACTGTATTTTATATAAATAAAAATAGTAGAGGTAACAGTACGTGTCAAGATGTCGGTAAACGGCGCATCACCTTGTCATATATGGTTTTTTTTATCAAAGAACACGGTCAGTAACAGAGCCTGAATTTAAACAGAAAAACCGACGGAAGGAAATGTACGGGATATCAACAGTGAACAAACGGATATTGTCTGGATTTGAGAATTAGGCTATAATAACTTCCTCCCATCCGCAAAGTTATTAACAATTGTTTGTAAATTGTTAATAAAGGCAAAAAGATATGACAATTGAAGAAATATGGAATAAGTGTCTCCTGATCATCAGGGAAAAGGTTGAAGAAAGCGCCTTTGAACTGTGGTTCAAGACGATCAGGCTGACGGGTATCAAGGAGGGTGTTGCGACGATCGAGATCCCAAACCGCTTTTTCAAGGAGTGGATAGAAGACTACCATCCCAATCTTATCAAGGACTCGATTGAACAGGTCACCGAAAGTACGGTGACGATCCGGTATAAGGCCGAGGAAAAGCAACAGAGTATCCAGACGAAGCAGAGCGAGCAACTCGAAAACAAGAGAATACGCCTCGAACATAAGGGGATCCACATCAACCCGAAGTACAGCTTCGATAATTTCGTCATCGGCAACAGCAATCAGTTCGCCCATGCCGCCGCAATTGCCGTGGCCGAGTCACCAGGAAAGACGTATAATCCGCTTTTCATTTATGGAGGGGTAGGCCTGGGCAAGACGCACCTGATGCATGCCATAGGCAACAGGGTGCTTCAGGGCCGCCATACCACGAAGGTGCTGTATATCTCCTCGGAACAGTTCATGAACGAGGTGGTGCACGCGATCAGACATGAAAAGATGGCCGATGTCCGGGAGCGGTTCAGGAATCTCGATCTGCTCCTGTTTGACGATGTACAGTTCATCGCAAAGACGAAGGCGACACAGGAGGAGCTTTTTCATACCTTCAACGATCTTTATGAGAAGGCGAAGCAGATCGTGATCTCGGCGGACCGTCCGCCAAAGGAGATCAGCGAGATCACCGACCGCCTGCGGTCGAGGTTCGGCATGGGACTGATCGCGGATATACAGCCGCCCGATGTCGAGACAAAGATTGCGATTATACAGAAGAAGGCCGAGATCATGGGCATCAGAAACCTTTCCGAGGACGTGGTGAATTTCCTTGCCCAGAAGATCAAGTCGAACATCCGGGAGCTGGAAGGGAGCCTTATCAGGCTCGCTGCCCAGTCGTCTCTGACCGGGGAGAAGATCAATGTCGAGACGGCGAGAAAGCTGCTGAGGGACATCATTGCCGACGACGCCAGACCGGTCACGATAGAATCTATACAAAAAATAGTCTGCGAGTTTTACAATATAAGCCTGTCCGATATAAAGGCCAGGAAGAGAACCAGGGAGATCGCCATACCGAGACAGATCGCCATGTACCTCTGCAAGCAGCTGACCAGTTCATCTCTGCAGGACATCGGCAACAACTTCGGGGGCAAGGACCATGCGACCGTCCTGTATGCCTGCAGGCAGATCGAAGAGCGTCGCGGCAAGGACGAGACGCTCAACAGGATGCTCGAAAATCTTATTCAAAAAATAACCACCTAAGTCAGGAGGGGCAATGAAGATTGTTGTCACAAAAGAAGAGATGCTCTCGAAACTCTCTACGATTCAGAACATCGTGGAGAAGAAGAATGCCATGCCCATATTAAGCCACTTTCTCCTGGATGCGGGCAGGCAGGGCTCATCGATTACTGCGACCGACCTCGATACCGCACTGAGGGAGCCCCTGAACGTGACCGTGGAGAAAGAGGGGCGGATCTGTGTGCCGGCCCGCAAGATGTTCGAGATCGTCAAGGAGGTCGAGGGCGATCTGACCCTTGAGACGATCGACGACCAGTGGCTGAAGATGAAGGCCGGCGCCGGCTCCTTCAGACTGGCATGTCTTTCCGCTAAGGAATTCCCCGCATGGCCCGGCATGGAGGATATGCAGGAACTGACGATCAGGTCGTCAGTCCTGGTCGAGGCGATCGAAAAGACGGTTTATGCCTCAGGGGAGACCGATACGAGGTACACCCTCAATGGTCTGCTCTTTCATTTTCAGGACGGCAACCGGCTGACGGTCGTCGGGACCGACGGACACCGGCTTGCGATCCTTGTGCGCGAGATTGCAGGGGCCGTGAATGGAGACCAGAAGCTGATCATTCCGCGGAAGGCCTCAAACGAGCTGAGGAAACTCCTTGACAAGCGCGACGACGAGGTGAGGATCTCGATCGGTCAGAACCATGTCCTTTTTTCTGTCGGCGACATACAGTTTCTGACCCGACTAATCGAAGGCACCTATCCGAACTATGAGCAGGTGATCCCGGCGAATAACGACAAAAGCGTAGTCATCAACAGGGACATCCTTGCCCGTACGATACGCAGGGTGGCGATCATGTCGAAGGAGCAGACGCGGGCAGTGAAGGTGGATTTCTCCGAAAACACAATGAAGATATCGTCTTCGAACCCCGACATTGGTGAGGCCCAGGACGAGATAGGGATCCAATACAGCGGAGAGGGACTGACCCTCGGGTTCAATGCCAGGTACCTTCTTGACATACTTGAGGTGATGGACTCCGAGACGGTGATTCTCGAAATGCAGGCGCAGTTGAGCCCTGTTCTCGTCAGGGACGAAAAAGACGGGCAGTACCGGTGTGTGATCATGCCGATGAGGATATAAACGGTCCTTATGATTACCGTGGTGGTACAAGGGACCGGGACGTGCGTGTATAACGTTAATTAATAATTTGCAAGATTGAGGGAAGATGGAAGAAAAGGACAACATACCGCAGGAAACATACGGGGCTGAAGACATCAAGATACTCAAGGGGCTGAGCGCCGTGCGCAAGAGACCGGCCATGTACATAGGCTCGACAGGGCCGGACGGGCTCCACCATCTGGTGTATGAGGCGGTTGACAACAGTGTGGACGAGTCTCTTGCGGGTTATTGCAATAATATAGATGTCATCCTGCATCATGACGGGAGCTGTACGGTCATCGATGACGGCAGGGGTATCCCCACCGGCACGCATCCCGGTGACCCTGACGGCCGCTCAGCAGCGGAAGTGGTCCTGACAGAGCTTCACGCGGGGGGCAAGTTCGAGTCGTCGGTGTATAAGATATCGGGCGGGCTTCATGGGGTCGGGATATCGGTTGTCAATGCACTGTCCGAGTGGCTCGAGGTCGAGATAAAGCAGAACGGCCAGGTCTTCCAGCAGCGCTTTGAGAAAGGGGGTGTGCCGGCGGGACCTCTGGCCGTTGTAGGAAAGACGAAGGCCCGCGGGACAAAGGTGACCTTCAAACCCGATCCTCTGATCTTTGAGACGGTGGATCTCAGCTACGATGTCCTTTCCCAGAGGTTGAGGGAACTGGCCTTCCTTAACCGGGGACTGAAAATTACGATCTCGGATGAGCGTACCGATAAATCCCAGGAATTCTTTTACAAAGGCGGCATCGTCTCGTTCGTGGAGCATCTCAACAAGAACAAGACGCCTCTGCACCCCAAGCCTGTTTATATCTCTGGTGAGAAGGACGGCATCACCGCTGAGGTTGCCCTCCAGTATAACGACAGTTATTCGGAGGCTATTTTCACCTTCGCCAACAATATCAATACGCGTGAGGGCGGGACACACCTCGTCGGGTTCAAGTCGGCATTGACCCGGACAGCAAACAGTTATGCCAACGCATCCGGCATCCTCAAGGCAGGCAAGGACAGCGTCTCCGGAGACGACATTCGTGAAGGACTGACAGCGGTCATCAGCGTCAAGCTTCCCAACCCCCAGTTCGAGGGCCAGACCAAGATGAAGCTAGGCAACAGCGAGGCAAAGGGCATCATCGAGTCAATCGTCAACGACGCGCTTTCGACCTACTTCGAGGAGAATCCGGCGATAGCCCGCAAGATTCTCGAAAAGGCGGTCCAGGCAGCCCGTGCGAGGGAGGCTGCGAGAAAAGCGCGGGAACTGACACGGAGGAAGGGTGCCCTAGAAGACACCGGGCTTCCCGGCAAACTGGCCGACTGCTCAGAAAAAGATGCCGCGTTAAGCGAACTGTTCATCGTAGAGGGAGACTCTGCAGGAGGCTCCGCAAAACAGGGCAGGGACAGGAGGACCCAGGCGATCCTGCCTCTCAGGGGCAAGATCCTGAACGTTGAGAAGGCCAGGTTCGACAAGATGCTCAGCTCCGAGGAGATCAGGATCCTGATTACTGCGCTGGGAGCCGGTATCGGGGCCGATGACTTTGACATTGCGAAAACCCGGTATCACAAGATCGTCCTTATGACCGACGCCGACGTGGACGGCGCGCATATCCGTACGCTGCTCCTGACCTTCTTTTACCGCCAGATGCCGCAGATCATCGAGCAGGGGTATCTCTATATCGCACAGCCTCCCCTCTTCAAGGTGAAGAAGGGCCGCACGGAGAAGTATATCCAGAACGAGGCAGAGCTCCAGGCAATGCTCTTCGAACTCGGCTCTGAAGACATTTCCATCACGATCAGGGGCACGGACGTGAAGGGCAAGGCCCTTATCCCCTTCCTGAAGAAGCTTTCGAACTATGAAAAGCTCTTCGAGTGGTTCGAAAGAAGGCGCAAGGACACGAAGGTGCTGAGGGTGATGATCAGCGAGGGTGTGGATAAATCGATTGTGAAGGACCGGTCCGCACTCGCCGCGTTTGTCGCGAAGCTGCAGGCGGAGGTACCTGGGCTTTTGGCCGGTGAGGTCTATTCCGATGAGGAGCACGAAGGGTTCGGGGTGATGCTCACCCGCCAGAACTACCGCGTCAGACTCGATGCGACCCTCTTCCTCTCTCCGGAGTACAGGGAGCTCGAAAACCTGCACGGCTCTATTAAGGACCTCGGCCCCGCGCCGTATAAGGTGACGGGGAAGGAATGGACGAAGGAGATGGAGAACACTACACAGCTGCATACCTTCATCTTCGAGTCAGCGAGGAAGGGGCTTTCGATCCAGAGGTACAAGGGTCTCGGCGAGATGAACCCGCAGCAGCTCTGGGAAACGACGATGGATGCGAACAAGAGGACCCTCCTCCAGGTGACTATCGAAGACAGCGTCCAGGCGGACGAGATCTTTACCGTTCTCATGGGAGACCAGGTCGAGCCGAGGAAGGACTTTATTACCAAGCACGCGCTTGAGGCTAGGAATATAGATATTTAGATTTGTAGGATGCAATAAAGTTTTAGAATCGTGCAATAAAGTATTGCGTTTTGTGCAGTAAAGATCCGTACTTGTCATCTTAGCTCATAGCGGTAGGATGACAAGTACGGTGTTCCCGATAAAAGGCCCATCAACGGCCCCGGCCTAGTACAAGAAGTCCCCCTCGAGTATTGTCTTTGACTGATAACCCGTACTGAGGCGATCAGTTTGAGATTAAAGATCTTCATTCGAAACAGGAATAAATCAAGATTGACCCCGGTCAGTTCTCTCATTGCCGGGTCAACGAATATCTCCAACCACTGCACACCCAAAGTCATCGTTATCCTAATGCTGCGAGAAATGCCTTAGTATTAATGAGTTATGCCAATAGCACTGTGCTAATCCGGCTTTGCACACCCAAGACTATCAAATTTACAGCTGAACGAATAATATTACTTGAAATAAAACAATTGACATCCATGGGAAAAAAGAGTATACTCCATATATGTATTCACGACATGAGAAAAAAGCCAGTGCTGGAACACTGGCTTTCGTAGCAACCCTAACCGGCAGGCAGAGCCCAAACGCGGTCACAGTTACTCACCAATTTAAGTCTACTGTGCCTGTACACCTGGAGTCAAGCCTGCTCGCAATCAAAGGAGAACAGCATGGCGACAGAGGACAAAGTAGCAGCGAAGGGCGTTTCGGGGGCACAGTATGATTTTGATGTTTATCGCTGGGGAACAGAGTTCAAAGCGGTAGGGGGCATCTACCTGGTTCTAAAGAGGCAGATGAACGGGAAGTATGATCTTCTATACGTTGGCCAGACCGGGGATCTATCCGAACGCTTTGACGGGCACCATAAGGCATCTTGTTTTACCAGAAGCGGGAAGACACATATAGCGGTAAAGGGTGAAGGCTCCGAGCAGAAAAGGCTATCCATCGAGGCTGACCTCATCAACAATTATAGACCGGGGTGCAATGGCTGAAGAGAGTACACAATGAATGCCAGGACAATAACGATAGGAGAATGTTCGAAGGTGCTTCCGGGCTTTTCGGCTAAGGGCGCCATTATTGATGAGCTTGACGGTACGGTTCAGGTTGTCATGGCTCAGCATCTGACCAAAGGTGAGCAGTATCATTATAGGCCAGAGCACAGGCTTAAGATAACGCCGCCCCGCAACGGGGAGAAGTATTTGATAAAGCCTGGCGATATCCTATTTATGTCGCGGGGTGTTAATAACTATGCTGTGCTCATTGAAGATATTCCTCAGCCGGCCATTGCCCCCCTTACATTCTATATACTGCGTCCGAGGGGAGAAGTAATCCCCGCATATCTGGCATGGTGCCTTAATCAGGAGCCCGCAAGAGAACAGATAAGCAGCATTCGTACGGGCGCTGGTACCCCTATGGTCCCCCGGAATGGACTGGCTGAAATTACGATCCCCCTGCCTCCCCTGGATGTGCAGCAGCAGCTTGCCACCTTCGCTGATCTCCAGGCGCGAGAAGCGAAATTATTGCGGGAGCTTGTTGACGAAACAGAGCGCATGCGCAGGCTTGCTGGGCAGCGGTTACTAACAAAACTGATTGGAGCGATCGGACAATGACTACCAAGATATCCCAACAGGAGATTAATGATATCCTTTGGAGGGCGTGTGACAGCTTCAGGGGAACCATCGACGCTACGGAGTACAAAGACTATATCCTCACCATGCTGTTCGTAAAGTACATTTCAGACGTATGGCTGGACCACTACGATGCCTACAAGAAGCAATATGGCAACAATGAAGAGCAGATTAGACGTCGTATGGAGAGGGAGCGGTTTGTGCTGCCGGAGGAAGGGTCGTTCTATTTCCTCCATGAAAATCGTGAAGCAAATAATCTCGGGGAACTAATCAATATAGCTCTGGAAAAGATCGAGATGGCGAACAAAGGGAAGCTCACCAACGTATTTCGAAATATAGACTTTAACTCGGAATCCCGGCTCGGCAATACCAGGAAGCGAAATCACATACTCAAGCATCTCCTGGAGGATTTCAGCGATCCCCGCCTGAATCTCAGGTCGAGTAGAATCGGGACTCTCGATGTTATCGGCAATGCCTATGAGTACCTTATCGGTCGCTTTGCGGCAGGTGCCGGGAAGAAGGCAGGTGAATTTTATACCCCGCCGGAGGTCTCGGTGCTTCTGGCGCATCTTCTTGATCCAAAACCAGGTGAAAGGATATGCGACCCGGCAGCTGGCTCGGGCTCTCTATTGTTGAAATGTGGCCGACATGTGCGTGAGTCCTATAACAGCGACGATTATGCACTCTTTGGGCAGGAAGCTATCAGCGGGACATGGGCGCTTTGCATGATGAACATGTTCCTTCACAACGAAAACAGCCCGCGCATCGAATGGGGCGATACCCTTCTGGAACCCAAGCTGATCGAAAACGATAAGCTCATGCGGTTCGAGGTTGTCGTTGCAAACCCGCCTTTTTCCCTTGATAAATGGGGAGCGGACAAGGCAGGAGAAGAGACCAAGCGCTTCAACCGCTGGCATCGCGGTTTGCCGCCCAAGAGCAAGGGGGATTATGCCTTTATTAGTCATATGATCGAGGCATCAACACAGGCAACCGGGCGCGTCGGCGTGGTTGTGCCTCACGGTGTACTGTTCCGTGGCGGCTCCGAAGGCGTGATCCGGAAGGCATTAATCGAAGAAAACCTTCTAGACGCTGTCATAGGTTTGCCTGCCAACCTCTTCTTCGGCACGGGAATCCCGGCGGCAATCCTTGTCTTCCGTCGCGACCGCGGCAAACGGACGGACGTACTCTTTATCGACGCAAGCCGTGAGTATGAGAGCGGCAAGAATCAGAACAGGCTTAGGGAAGATGTTGAGGTGGCCAGGATCATCGATACTTATAGTAAACGTAAGGGAATTGACAAATATTCCTACCTGGCAAGCAGGAATGAGATTAAAGAGAACGACTACAATCTGAATATTCCCCGTTATGTAGATACCTTCGAAGAGGAGGAAGCAGTTGATATTACGGCCGTACAGGAAAGGATCGAAAGCATCGACAAGGAACTCATAGAGGTGCGCGGTGAGATGGCGAAGTGCCTTAAGGAGTTGGGGATATAATGAGTCCCGCAGACGAACCGGGCTATTTCTGATGACAAAGCAGAACATCAGCCGAAATATTGAGGACATACTCGCTGAGGGTGAACTGGACGAGGAGGCAACTGTCAAGAATTGCTCGCCAGTTCAAATCGAGGGGGCGATATGTGAAGCTCAACACTCGCCCTGCAACCTCAACATGATCTTAGCCGTCGGAGAAAGGTAAGAAGGGGAAGAAATAGAATGATCACCGAGAAGCCAGAAAAATCTTTCAGGATACTCTCCATCGACGGCGGCGGATTTCGTGGCGTTTATTCGGCACATCTACTGAATTCCATTGAATCCAAGCTGAATATAAATCTTCTTGATACCTTCGATTTGATAGCAGGCACGAGCACCGGCTCGATCATCGCAGCCGGAATTGCATGCAGCATCCCTGTGTCGACCATCCTCCAGTTATACAAAGATCATGGGAGAAGGATATTCTGTAAACGAGCGCACACTCGGCTGCCTTTTATTTCAGGCCTCTTCGCCAGTAAGTATCACAACAACGCTTTGAAAGAGGTCTTGAAAAATACCTTCGGAGATAGGACGCTCGGTGATATAAGAAAGCCCCTGATTATTCCTTCCACGGATATCGGTAACGGGTGTGTCCATGTTTTTAAGTCAAAATATGATGAGGGCTTTGTTCGCGACCCAGATGTGCTTGTCCGCGATGCGGTGCTGGCTTCCTGCTCGGCGCCGACCTATTTTGATCCCTATAAGCTTAAAGAATACCTGCTTGTTGACGGCGGCCTTTGGGCCAACAACCCGTCATTAGTGGCCGCAATTGACGCAAGGAAGCGGCTAAAGATCGATTTGGACAGGCTCAAGATACTATCTGTTGGAACAGGCACGGTAAAACAATACTATCCTCAAAAGGTCAGTTTATGGAAAAGACCTTGTGGATGGGGATTTATTACTCGCTGGGGTAGGGGCAAGCTAATAGATACCCTCCTCTATCTTCAGGCTTCGGCGGCGAGCAATATGGTCGGGCTACTGTTGAATGCCGATCAGATTATGAATCTAAATTTTGAGACAGATGTCACCTTTGCACTGGATAATACGAAGATGCAGAATGACCTTATATCCAAGGCTGACAGGGAGTTTACGTACAAATCGGATGAGATCAAGGCGTTCTTGGAAACGTCGGAGGGGGTGCAAAATGTTCGTGAAGAATGAAGATCAGTTGCGCGAAGTACTTGAAAACATAGCAGAATCGTTGGATATCTCTCCAACCGAGTACGAAAGGGCAGTCGAGAGCTATGAGGCGGTAGGGCAGTGGCTGGAAGACGGCTATGCGGAATTTTATCCCGGCAGCAATGCCAAGCCTGTAATTTACCCGCAGGGCTCCATCCGGCTCGGAACCATTGTCAGACCTATAAAGAACGGTTCAGAGATGGATTATGATGTCGATTTAGTCTGCGAATTGCAGGTGGATCATATTGACGATTCACCGAGCAATGCCAGAGCAGTGAAGCAGCAGGTTGGAGATCGTCTGAAATACAATAAGACTTACGTGGAAAAGCTCGATCCTGAAGGCCGTCGCTGCTGGACACTCGATTACGTTCGGCAAGACGGCAACGGATTTCACATTGACGTCCTTCCGTGTATACCAGATGGCAGCTCAGTATCTCCATATTTCGAGACAGCTGTTTCATTGACTCATAGAAACGGCGAGGGGCAGCCCTACGAATGGAAGCCAAGTAACCCGAAAGGCTATGCGGCTTGGTTTGAGAGTCGTAATACCACATTCAGCTCATTCCTTGTGCAACAGAAACAGGTAATTCTGGAGAAAGCAATAGATAGTCGGACACTTCAACCTATTTATGAGAGTGTCGACAAGGTTCCCGATCAGCTCGTGCGGACGCCTCTTCAGCGCGCAATTCAAGTTCTGAAGCGGCATCGGGACATGCGTTTTTCGAGTGAGGACCGTAACAAGGTAAAACCGATATCAATTATTATTACGACTCTTGCAGCATCCCTGTACCAAGGCGAGGGGAACGTTTATGACGCGCTGAAGAACATTGTTGCTAAGTTTGGTCTCTATGCAGAGCTGCAAAAAAGCCAATATGCCATACTTAATGAGAGCATAAGAGGTCTCGGCCTCATAAGCAGAAAAGCAGATGGCACATGGGTAATTCCTAATCCTGCGAATCCAGGTGAAAACTTTGCGGATAGATGGCACGAGGATGAGCATGCAAGGGCGCGAGCTTTCTTTCACTGGGTGAGTATGGTTCAAGAAGATTTGTCTCATCTTCTTGCAAGTGGCGATATACGACATGGGGAAGCGATCCTTGAGAAAAGTTTCGGCAAACATGCCGCGTCGAAAGCGTTGTCGATGGCCGGATTAGCTGCAGGTCCCGCCATCATAATAAAAAAAGAGGTACCGCACGTTGAAATCTCGAAGCCGCCTAAACCTTGGGAGTCTCGTGACTGAGACGGCTATCTGCAACCTCATTCGTGAGCATGCAGCGGAACTTCAGAGAAAGTATAACGGCTTGATTCTTACAGATTGTTCGCCCAACGGTGGCGTTGTTCAGGGCATTTTACGCTTTACTGCTTCGTATGAAGGCATCGAGGACGTTATTGACGGTGAATATCAAGTTGATATCCACATACCTGAGCTATATCCCGATAGGTTACCAATGGCCAAAGAGAGAGGAGGTAAGATTGAGAAGAGCTTTCATACCAATCCTGACGGCACGCTATGCCTTGGGGCACCATTGGCTGTCAAGAAAGCTTTTTCCGAATGCCCCAATCTAGTTGGCTTTGTCGAGAAGTGTCTGATTCCGTTCTTCTTTTCTTATGAATACAAGAAGAAATATGGGTTTCTTCCGTATGGCGAGCTTTCACATGGTGCGGAAGGAATACTGGAGCACTATCAAGAACTATTTCGTACTGATGATGATTTAGCAACTCTCGGGTTGCTCCGTTTATTAGCAGATAACGACTATAGGGGACATTATTCTTGTCCTTGTGGTAAGCTCATGCGTCTTCGGCAGTGCCATGGAGAACAGATCAGAGAACTCTTGCAGTATCAGAGTCAGAATGAGTTTCTAAATGACTATGCACAAGTAATGTTAGCTATAAATTTAAAGAAGGTTCAAATTCCCAAGGCTGTGTTTAGTAAAGCCATGACGAAGTATTTAAAAGTGGCAGAACTGGTGCGTAAAGGCATTATAAGGTGACACGATGAGTACTAGCCCTCAAACTGTCCCTCTTTCAACGCTGCTCTCAACTTATCCCCAAAATGGGTATTCGCCAATTTGCACAGCTTCACCCACTGGCAAATGGGTTCTCAGCCTAGCCGCGCTCAGTGACGGGGAACTCAATTTGTCTGAAGTAAAGCCTGTTAGAATCGAAGATTCGATGATAGATCGTTTTCTGCTGCAGCCTGGAGACTTCTTGATCAGCAGATCAAATACCCTGGATAAAGTCGGTCGCATCGGAGTTTATCGGGGCGGTTTGGATAACTGCCATTATCCGGATTTGATGATGAGATTTCGGCCGGATGCTGCGAAAGTCAATCCGGATTACCTTGCCATTTATCTCGCTAGCGGTCAAATTGCAAGATATATCCGCCGACATGCCACCGGGACAAGCGGTAGTATGAAGAAGATAAATCAAGCAGTTGTTGAGGCAATTCCTGTTCTTCTCCCGGGTATCGGCATTCAAAACAAAATTGTTGCGGTTCAGAAAACCTGGGACCGCGCCATCAGTCTCGTCGAACGCCTCATCACCGCCAAGGAGGAACAAAGGAAATGGCTCATGCAGCAGCTTTTGACCGGCAAGCGGAGGTTGCCGGGGTGTAAGAAGGCTTGGCAATCAGTCAAGATCGGGAGCATCCTTTGTGAACGAAAAGAGAAGGCTTCTAAGTCAGCGGAAGTTCCTCTTTATTCCCTGACTATTGAAAATGGGATAACTCCAAAAACTGACCGCTATGATAGAGAAGCGCTGGTTAAGAATGTTGCCTCTAAGGAATACAAAGTAGTCTATCCGTTAGATCTCGTATTTAATCCGTCGAATTTACGCTGGGGAGCTATTGCATTATGCACCGTTGAATTTCGTGTGTTGGTGTCTCCGATATATGAGGTGTTGTTTATCAATAGTGTGGCTACGACTGATATGCGATTTGTTGCGCAGGTCCTCTCTTCTGACAGGCAAATCAAGAAATTTGCGTCGCAAACAGAAGGTACTTTGGTAGAGCGTATGGCAGTAAAGATTGATCACTTCTTGTCTACGAAGATTGATATTCCAATAGAGTATAAGGAGCAAAAAGCTATAGCTTCAGTACTAACCAATGCGGACCGTGAAATCGACCTTCTCCGCCAAAAGCTCGCCTTCCTGCGTGAGCAGAAGAAAGTCCTTATGCAGCAACTTCTGACTGGGAAAATAAGGGTTAAGACAGAGAATAACGTTTTTCCTGACGTCAGGAAAGCGATCGAGAGGAACTATAGTAAATGAGCCTCTCTTATCTCGAAGACTTCGACTCCGTTATCCCGGCGATCCAAGTGCTCAATGCTATTGGCTGGCAATATCTCAGCAGGGAAGAGGCCCTGCGGCTGCGGAATAATCGACTCGATCAGGTGATCCTCACAGGTGTTCTCAGCCCTTGGCTTGAGGCGAACAACAGGATAGAAGTAAAGGGAGAGAGTCATCTCTTTAGTGAGGCTAACATCACCGAGGCGATCAGGAGGCTGACTAATGAGCCTTTTGACGGTCTTGTCAGAACAAACGAAAAGATATTTCACCTGCTTACCCTCGGGACGAGCCTTGACCAAACCATCGACAATGATAGAAAGGGCCGATCCCTCCATTACATCAACTGGGACCAGCCGGAAAAGAACATTTATCATGTCACGACCGAGTTTGCTGTGGAGAGATTGCGCTCTCACGAAACAGCCCGGCCTGACATCGTTCTCTTTGTCAATGGCATCCCTTTTGTGGTGGTCGAGTGTAAACGCCGGGACAAGGATCGCCAAGCAGGAGAAAAACAGATCGAGGTGGCGATATCCCAGCAGCTTCGCAATCAAAAAGACGATTGGATTCCCCATCTCTTCCAGTATACCCAGATGCTGATCGGTACCAGTGTGAACGACATACGCTACGGTACTGTGGGAACACCTCGCAAATTCTGGTCCGTCTGGAAGGAAGAAGGAGGCTTCGATCAGGCCATCCATGCGGCTGCCAACCAGCGCTTCTCTCACGATATAGAAGCAAAGCTCTTTGCGCCGCTGGAGCAGAAGGATATCGAATCATATCGGGAAGCCCGTCAGTATTTCACTGAACTCTGGGCGGCGGGCGACCGGCTTCCCACAGCACAGGACCGCGCTTTATGGGCGTTGCTCAGGCCTGAGCGCCTGCTCGAAATAGTCTACGGCTACGTTGTCTTTGATGCGGGGATAAGGAAGATCGCCCGCTACCAGCAATACTTCGCAGTGAAGGCAACGGTAGCGCGTGTATTACCGCTGCGGGAAGGCCAGCGGCAGGGCGGTGTGATATGGCACACGACCGGAAGCGGCAAATCGATCACTATGGTCATGCTTGCAAAGGCCCTGGCTTTGCACCCATCCATCACGAATCCACGGGTTGTCATCGTGACCGACCGCGTGGACCTCGACGACCAGATCTGGCGTACTTTCAGTGCCTGCGGCAAGACAGCGGAAAAGGCAAATACCGGAGAACAGTTGGTGCGCCTCATCACCGAGGGCAAGGCATCGGTCATAACGACCATCATTAATAAGTTTGCAACCGTACGCGGGAAATACAAAGTGAAGGACCCCAACCCCAACATATTCGTTCTGGTGGACGAAAGCCACCGCACAAACTACGGGACGATCGCGGCCCAGATGCGGCGGGTATTTCCGAACGCCTGTTATCTGGGTTTTACAGGCACGCCGCTGCTGAAAAGGGAGAAGAGCACAGCCCGCAAGTTCGGCGGCTTCATTCACTCCTATACCATGAGGGAGGCGGTTGAGGACGAGGCCGTAGCTCCGCTTCTATACGAAGGCCGCATGGCGCTTCTTGAGCAAAATCAGGAGGCGATGCAGAGATGGTTCGACAGGCTTACAGCGAACTTGACAGAGACGCAAAAGGCGGACTTGAAACGAAAGATGGCCAGAAAGGAAGTGATCCAGAAGGCCGAGCAACGACTCAGAATGATAGCCTTCGACATAAGTGTGCATTACAGGGACAATTTTCAGACCACGGGTTTTAAGGCGCAACTGGCGGCGGACTCCCGAACGAGTGCTATTCAGTATCGCAAATTCTTCAGGGAGTTTGGAATCCTGGACGCCGAGGTGATCATGTCGCCTCCCGATACGCGTGGCGGCGAGGAATCACTTGAAGAGGAAGATATGCCGATGGTCAATTCTTTCTGGACCGAGATGATGAAGCGTTTCGGGAAGGAAGAGGAATATCTCAGACAGTTGATCAACTCCTTCAGCAGGGAAGACGGCATTGAGCTACTTATCGTGGTGAGTAAATTACTTACCGGATTCGACGAGCCGAGAAATAGAGTGCTTTATGTAGATAAGCCCATGAGAGAGCACAATATCCTCCAGGCGATCGCGCGTGTCAACCGAATTTATCCCGGCAAGGATTTCGGATACGTCGTAGATTACCGCGGTATCCTTGGAGAACTAAACCAGGCCATGAATACATATGAGGCCTTGGGCGGGTTCGACGCGGCTGATGTGGACCTGACCGGGGCCGTCATAGATACACATACGGTGGTGCGCTCCCTGCCTCAGAAGCACTCAGATCTATGGGATGTATTCAAAGAGGTACGCAACAAGCACGACAACGAGGCGCTTGAGCAGCACCTGACTGCCGAGGACAGCAGACAGGCATTTTACGAAGCGCTGACTGCATTTCAGCAAACACTCTCCGTAGCACTTTCAACTGATCACTTTTACGAAGAAACGCCTGTCGATATGATAAACGCCTACAAGGCCGATCTCAAGAGGTTCCGCAGCCTCCGCGCCTCCGTCCAACAGCGTTTTTCCGAGGCTATTGATTACGGCCAGTATGAAAAACAGGTGCGCAAGGTGATGGACAGCCATATTCAGGCTCCGGACGTAGAGATCGTAAGTAGACTGGTCAATATATTCGATGTCGAGGCGTTTGATGCGGAGGTGGAGAGGCGCGTCGGGCCTGCGGCAAAAGCCGATACCATTGCGAGCCGGATGATCAAGACGATCTATGAAAAGATTGACGAGGACCCGGTTTTCTACCGGAAATTCGCCGAGCTTGTGCAGCAGGCGATAGAAGACTACCGCCAACATAGGATTACCGATGCGGAATATTTGAAGACGGTCCTGGAGTACCTGGGAAAGGTACGGCAGGGCCATGAAGACGAGATGCCCGGGAACTTAAGAGGATACCGGGAGGCCCCCGCGTATTATGGTGTTGTCGGAGAGGTGCTTGAAAGTTACGGTTCAGCAGAGGACAAACAAAAACAGATTGCCTCGGAGATGGCCATAGAGATCGAAAAGATTCTCGCTGGATTGAAAGGACGGGACTGGACCACACGGGATGATCTTCTTAAAGACATGCAGAACGCTATCGATGATTATTTGTTTGATGCAAAGAAAGAATATGGAGTCGCTCTGACTACCTCAGACATGGACGAGATCATCGAACGTTGCCTTGTGATAGCGAAGAAGTTGGCCGGCGGATGACGAATAACAGGGATGAAATCATGTGGGGAAGTACCCGCATTTCTTACGTCTACAGTTACAGTAAACGTAAGACCCGAGGCCTGCGAGTATATCCGGACCTCTCGGTTGTTGTGTCTACTCCGTTTGATACAGACATAGAAAAGATCCGCGATTTCGTCAGGCGACGAGGCGAATGGATCGTGAAGGCACAGCAGCAGTTTGACCTGCATTTGCCGAAACTCCCTCCACGCCAGTACATAAGCGGTGAGACACACCGATACCTCGGAAGACAGTACCGACTAAAGATAGAACAAGGCCTGGAGAATTCAGTGAAGTGCCTGAGAGGTTATCTGCTGATTACGACGAAGGCTTCGCCTAAGGCAACCGCAGCCAAGGCCCTGCTTGTAAAGTGGTACCGGCTGCACGCTGCGACTGTGTTCGCTGAGCGGTTGCGGTTCTGTCACGCCAAGGCAAAGAGGCTGGGTATCCCCCTTCCTCATGTGAACATCCGGCTGATGGTCAGCCGATGGGGCAGCTTCTCATTGTCAGGTCGAATTACGCTGAACCTTGCTTTGATAAAGGCCCCCAAGGAATGTATTGATTATGTGATCATGCATGAACTCTGTCATTTCAAAGAGAAGCATCATGGCCCACGCTTTTGGGGGTTAATGACACAGTTGATGCCTGACTATAAAGCTAAGCGGGACAAACTGAATTATTATGTGGAATAGACGACGAGGAGGAGTCAAACCTCCATTCTTCATCTAGAAAAGTGGTTAAGAACGCTACGAGCGCCGGGGTGAAGATTGGAGCTGCCGTATACCTCTTACAAATCGTTAGGATGATAGCGGCGAACTTCTGTGAGAAGCAGGTCACTGCTTATGAGACACCATCCAGCAACGATGAAGATCGCCGATTCAACGATCATTCTTAGGCGTTATTATCTTGGCTGGAGCCATCGCATGCAGGGTTGCCCTTAAGGCTTCTCTTTTCTTCCAGTCATTATCTTCTAGAATTGTTTTGAATTGATCGAACATTCTGGGAAACCTTTCGACAAGGGGTAGCAGATTGGCTGTGAGTAGTTCTGCCTCCCGACGATTCTTCAATTTCTTTTTATTCGACTTCCCCTCATAAAAGAAATCATAGAAGCTGAAACTTCCTTTAGCCAGGTAATCGACTGGGACCTGATGCACATAGGCAATTTTGTCGAGAATTTCAGGTGGAGGTATCCTTTTACCACTTTCGTACCATTGATAGGCGCGAAGCGAGATGCCGATCATTTCGGCGAACTTCTTTTGAGAGAGCTCCCCTCTCAACTCCTTGAGCCGTTTGCTGATTCCAAATTGATCTCTCAAGCGAGCACTCTCATTAACATTATGGCGAACATATTAGACTTGACAACGTACAAAACGTACGGTATCATGTGGTTAACAGTAGTAAAACCAAGAGGTTATAAGGCTTAGGAGAGTTAACTATAGTCACGTGGTAATTATACCATAAGGCAATTTGTTTGCTTGAGAAATATGTCAGCGATTCAATGACGAGATAGTTACCAGCAGAGAATTGGGGGCCTTATGTCTAAACGCTCAGGGAATAAACGTAAGGACGGCAGGGCAAGAGAGATTCCCCGCTCCAAAGCCAGATGGCGTTTTGTCAGTATCAAGAATAAGCGCATGGTACACTGCGAATCCCCCAAGGAGAGAGATTACTGCATTTTCCTTGAATTTGATTCACGCGTCCGAAGGTATCAGGAGCAACCGCTAGCAATCCCTTATGTGCTTAATGGAGAAGATCATGAGTACTTTGTCGACTTCATGGTCGAACTCATTGGCGGACGAAAACAACTCATAGAAGTGAAATCCGCATCAGAAGTCGACTTCGAAGAGAATCTCTGTAAATTTGCCGCGGCTAGAGCCTATGCGGAAGATAATGACATGGAGTTTAGCGTGGTAACCGAAAAGGATCTCCATAAAGGATTTGCACTCGAGAATATGCATCACATATACCGTCACGGCGCAATAAGACTCGACACGGAAATGATTCTCTCAATCATGGAAACGATATCCCCGTTTGACCAAACCATGGTAGAGACCATAATTACTGCCCTGGCGCCGATTTCGAAGTGTCACGACCCAAGATCGATTCTTCTCTGGCTGATATGGAAAGGCAAGATTGCAGTGGATGTGACGCAAAAGATTGAATCTACCACTGCAGTTAAAGTTCGTCGTCTCTAAAGAAGGAGGGCAGCATGCCTGCAGTTGAACTGCTACCTGGACTCAGGTACCAAGTAAAGAAGGATGACTTCGGAAATACTGAGCTGTTCGAAATCAAGAAGCGCCTCTTCGCAGACAATATCGAAGTGCTGAATCTAAGCACGGGAATAACCCACACCATTCATGAGCCGGAAATCGTCGAAAAACTGTTCGCCGGCACACTTCAACTCGAAGTAAGCGGAAAAAATACCAGGGAACCGGCCCAGGGAAGGCTGAGGACCGAGTTTTCCTGGCAGGACATATCAGAGTTGAAACCAAAGCGCCAGGTGGTCGCCGCCGGCAGATACCTCATTCTTACGGAATTCCTGAAACTGACTGCCACCATGTCTGAAAAGGATGCGCATCCCATCGCGGTCAAGAAAGGCCGGGCTCAACTCGAGCAGCGCCTAAAAGAAATCGTCAATGATCCCTCACCTGACATAAAGGAAGACGTTCGAAAAGAAATGGCTCTGATCCTCCTGAAATTAGAAGAAGTCTTTCCTGCACCAAAACTGAGCACTGTTCGCCTCTGGAGAACGGATTTCTTAAGAACAGGGCGGGACATTAGGTCGCTCGTGCCGCAACTGGACAACTGCGGCGCCCCGAAAAAAACACGCAGAAGCAACCGCCTGGATGACCTGATACGACAAGCTTTTGAAATAGTTCACATGAAACCAGAACGCGGGAGCATAACGCAAGCGCATGAAGAACTTGGTGGACTCATAAAGAGGGAAAATGACTTTGTCAGACGCGGATCGCCACCAGCACGCGTTCCAAGTCTGAGATCTCTTTATGACTGGATTGAAAGGCAGGATGATAGGGAGGTCCTCAGAAGACGCTTTGGAAGAAAAATGGCGAATAATGCTTATCGAAGCACCGGAGAGGGAGTCAGAACAACACATCCCCTTGAGCGTGCCGAATACGATGACACGATGCTACCAATATTCCTGATAGACGATATGGATGGTATGCCTATCGGTAAAGCCTGTCTGACGTTTGGACTCGACCACAATA
This sequence comes from Nitrospirota bacterium, assembly GCA_021814475.1. Lineage (GTDB taxonomy): Bacteria > Nitrospirota > Thermodesulfovibrionia > Thermodesulfovibrionales > UBA6898 > PALSA-1316. Next base: position 5,632 of record JAKAIE010000009.1, on the reverse strand, counting down.
CGGCGTACCCTCTTGGGCTTCATCTCAGCTTCCATTCGCCTTCCAAAGCCACAGTCGGTGAATGTCTGCGCCACTCCATCGAGCCCAAGACATACGTTGCCAAGATGTACAAAAGCATCAAGCGAACGTGGGACGCATATGGAGCGCCCTACACAGTCGCAGTAGATTTGGGGAAAGGTTACCAGGCATGGTTAATTGAAAATGCATGCAGGCAGCTAGTATCGGATATTGTGGATTGTCCTGTAAGGACACCCCATTTCAAAGGCAGGATAGAGCGTTTTTTCAGGACGATCAAGGAAATCCTGCTGAAGGGACTGCCGGGCGTGACCTTTGATGACATTTTTGACCGGCATGACTATGATCCGCAAAAACATGCAGTGTTGACCCTTAACATGTTTTTGGAGCTTCTGCATATCTTTACCATTGAAATCTATGCCCAGGATTGGCATGATGGCGTGGGAGGCGTACCCCAACAACTTTGGGATGAGGGGATAAAGAAAGTCCCAAGGAGATACCCCCCAAGTGCTGCGGAAATGAGACTCCTTGTTTCTCATACGGAATACCGGATGCTGCACCACTACGGCTTCGATATCTGGAAAATAAAATATAACGACCCGGATAATATCGAGTTGGCCAAACTGCGCCGACTGGCCGAAAAAGCGTCATCTGAAGAGGAAAAGAAATTCAAAATCAAAGTGTATCTATGGGACCTGTCAAGAATCTGGGTCTACGACCACTTCAACGGCCGCTATATTAGCGTTCCCGCCGTCGATCAGGAATATACGGCCAACCTCAGCTATTACAAGCACAGAATTGTCCTCAAGGAGATAAAGAGACGGAAGATAGAGCAGGTCGATCAGGATGCGCTCAGGGAGGCAAGAAGAAAGATAACGGCCATTGTCGCCAAAGAATTCACGGCAGCCCGAAAGATGCGTACACGCAAAAGGCTGGCATGCTTCCTCGGCAAGTCAGACCCAATTTGCCCCCCAGACATCGAATTTGAAGAGCCCATTGAAGAGCATATCATGGACCCCTGTACGGCGCCGACATTTGAAGGCATATCGGATTTCACGCCAACGCAAGAAGCTAAGTCTACAAAGTCACCCGGTGCAGGCAGGGAGCATTCCAAGGAGGACATCAAAGTCCCTCTAGCAAAAACAAATGAAGGGCCGCCACAGCCTGATACCTTCGACCCAAAAGGACGACGGGCTACGTATTCACGTGCGAGGATAGTCAGATAATGACCACTACACTCGAGGACGGCTTGCCCGAAACGACCGAGGAAATGCGGCAATGCCTACATAAGTTAACCATAGAACAGAAGATACATCTCGCTCACCAAACGCTACTGCCCTATCCCTATTTCCATCAGATTTTCGACTCAATTGACGAATGTCGCCGAATAAACCCTTTTCGCGAAGAGCCGGAATGTGTGTTCGTAGGCGGCGAGACGAATGCCGGCAAAACAACTATAGCCAAGGAATATGTAGCGAAATATCCAAGGGAAGACCTTGAAACTAGAACCCGCATACCCGTTATCCACATTCGCGTTTATAGCCCCCCTTCAAGCACTACACTATGCAAGCAGACACTTTATGCCATCAGTACAACGACGGATCTAAGAGGCCCTACGGACAGACATACTGCCAACCTAGTCGCATTACTCCATGACGTGAAAAACGAAGTCATAATATTCGATGAGGTCCAGGAGTTTCACCACAACAAGCGAGTTGAAACTAGCCTTGTTCTTGCGAGTTGGATAAAGGACTTAAGCGGACTTGCCCATGTGACTATAGTACTGATGGGGATGCCAAAGGCTGAGACACTCTTTTCCCTGAATGAACAATTGTCGAGAAGATTTCCGCGACGCATCAGAATTCAGCCTTTTAAATATGATACAGCCGACGCTCAGAAAGAATTCGACACTCTTCTCACAGATGCCGAATTCGCAATGCCCCTTGAATATCCGCTGCATATAGATTCGCCTAACATCGCGCCCAGGATTTACTATGCATCAAATGGGTGTATAGGCTTTGCAAGTGACCTCATCAGAGGGGCTACGATTCGCGGACTGGAACGCGGGGACAGGCAACTTTCGACGGATTTACTATCCCAGTCGTTCGAAGAAAATATTAGGGAGCATTTCCAGTCAAAGGTTAATCCCTTTAAGCGCAAAACGCTATCTCCGGAGCAAGCACTCGAGTTAATCGCTACGGAGAAAAGAAAAAGCGACGATAAAAAAAAGGAAGGTAAGAATGAGCTCGTCTGACATTTTGCCAAAGCGCCCAGCTCCTTTTGATGGCGAAAGTCTTATGAGCTGGCTTTATCGGCTTGCCCAGGCAAATTATCACAACGACATGGCGCATCTTTATTCGCTTGTCATGCGCTCTCCAAAACATATTGGCAGAAATATAAATATTAATATTTCCCTGGACGATATACAACGTCTCTCCGGTCTGACCCTGTATTCAGTAGAAGACATTTACAGACTCACAGCTCATTCATTTCATAATACTTTGTGCCAGGCGAAAGGCGTTCTGAAGAGTAAGGAGGGAGATAGCTTTATATCGAGGGAATGCCAGCGTCGTCTGAAATTTGGACTGCGTTCAAAATATTGTCCGGCTTGCCTTCAGCAGGATCATTTCCATCGTCTGCACTGGGACATTACAACTGTTACCGTCTGTCTTGAACATAGAACATTGCTTAGAGATCACTGTTCTATCTGCGGCAATCCAGTTACAACGCAAAACATTGTAAGTGCTGTCCACAAATGCGGAGCCAACCTGGTTCAGCAACCTGGGGAGAAAGTTTATCAGACAGACTGTCAAGAATATATACAGAATAAATTGGGAATATGGAACAAGAAGAACATATCCGCCAGGAATCGTTTGCCCAGTCTTGATGAACCCGCTAAATTAAGGTTGCTAGAGCAAATTGCACTAGCCGTAAGGAAATTAGGCGAGCGATTTGAATTACCCTTCAGATATCCCGATATTGACCGGACCAAGATCCCTGTTAAACCTCTGTCGATGATGCCGATTTCTCTTAGGCATGTGGTACTTGAGGATGCATTTTCAATCCTGACTAATTGGCCGACACGCTTTTATCAGCTTCTTGATCTGTTTCTGAAATTTCCAGGACAGGGGGTAACATCGGTTTTGTGGTGCATAAGGGGAATATTTCTTTTGGCTGAGGATGCCGACTTTGGCCAAGTGAAGCAGGCGCTCCAGGATTATTATCGTGATAAATCAACAACGCATAAGTTTTCATGTACGGGCACATTATACAAGATCGGACTTGACGCGCATGAGCTTGGGAGCGTTACCACCCATGAACTGGCAACTAAACTGAAAATGTCGCAACGACACGTTGAGCGTCTCTTAAAAAAAGAAGGTATCACAATAATGTACACTTCAGAGGAAAGTAGACGATTCCGAATAAAGCTCGTCAAGCGTCAGGATGTTGAGCGATTCATCTACAAATATGAGAAGAGAGTCACGATAAAGCGCATCGCAATAAGATTGAAAATAAGACTTGCGGATGTACATGACCTTCTAAAATCAAAGATGCTGGCTCATGTAAGTCTTGTAATTAACCAAGCAGTGCTTGTTACCGAGTCTGCACTGTCCGCATTCGAACAAAAATATATCAGGAAGTGGCCGATTGCAGATACGCAATTATCCGGGAGATTGATCGATATATTCCGGGTTTGTCAGCTGTTGGGCCTGCTCAATTGGCGACTTCCCAAAGTGCTCCACTTGATTGATGAGCAAGTTCTCATACCCATGAGGCTCGAGAGCGAGCATGGGTTAGCATCATTAGTATTTGCTGAAGCGGAAGTATTGAAACTTTCGATCTATTGCGATGGAGAAAAACATTGGTTCCGAGAGCAAGAAAAGACATTTACCAAAAGATCACATCGGGTGAGGCAAGATCGTCCCATTTCAGTCCGGGGACGCGAAAGGGAGATTACCTCTTACATATCTATGAAAGAGGCGGCGAAACTTATTATTTCCACGGGTGGTTTTATCAGGGAGCTTGCAAAATGTGGTTTATTGAAAGTTGTTGAGCGGAAGAAGCGGGACGGTAGCAATAGCAAGAAGATTGTCCTTGAGTCTTTTCTGAAATTTAGGACCAAGTATGTGTCGCGGTTGGAGTTATGCAAGATAACCGGGATTAGGATCAAATATCTAAGATCCTATCATATTGCTGGAAGGATAGTACCGGTGCATTGGACGGAGGGTAATGCTTGGATGAGAACTCTTTATCTCAGGGAGGACGCAGAACGCTTATCAAGAAATAATTGTGTAAGTACGTCTGAAGCGGCTGCTATATTGGGAGTTAAGCAGAATGTGATCTATCGACTAATTTCTGCCGGGAAACTTAATCCGTATTCGTCAAGCCCGGGGCCCACATTACGTAATCGTCCTCATTTTTTTTCAAGAAGAGAAGTGGAACAGATTAAAAGCGAGGCGCCTGAGCGGATAACTATGCAAGAAATGATGGAACTCTCGGGGCTAAGCCGGTATCAGGTGACAATGATGATGAGAAAGGGTATCTTAAAGCCTGTAAGCGGTCCTTCCGTGAATGGATCGGACCGTTACATTTTCTTCAGAAACGATGTGAAGGATATTACTAGATTGTACAGTACCCGGGATGCAGCACTATTTTTGAGTTTGTGTGCGTCGACGGTAAGAAATCTTGTAAGAGATGGTTTGCTCAGGGCTAGCGCCGGGCCGACTATTGATCAGAATAGAACCTATAAATTCAGGTTTGATGAGTTAAATGAATTCAAGTCGCATTACGGAGTTGCCTTGGACCTTCTTGCAAAACAAAGAGGCTTAAGGCTGATGGGCTTGTCGGCCGTTGCAAAGGAACTCAGGGTTAAAAAGGCATGCTCGTGGAGTCTTATACGCCAAGGGGTGATAAAACCATTCTTAAGAGTGCGCAGGAGAGGAGGACTGCTACTACTTTTCAGGCGCAGTGACGTTCAGCGCATAAAGAAAAAATATCTCAAGGGTTTGGTATCGGCAACGGATGCAGCAAGGACACTCGGAGAAGACCTTAAGGTATTTAAGAACCGGTGGCTTAACACTGGGATACTTAAACCTGTTAGGCGTAATATCGGCATCGAAAAAATGCATTTTAAGAAAATGGATATTAAATGGGCAAAGATTTTAAAGGCACAGTGTATTACGGGGCCCATGGCGGCCAAGATGCTTGGTGTTCACAGGACTAAAGTGTTGAAATGGACTAAAGAGGGTAGACTTCATGCCGTTACTGGACCCGATATCGACGGGTATGGATGTTACTTGTATATGAGAAAATATGTTGAGAAATTTCGCAGGGATAGAGAGAAGGGATAAATGCGAATATTGAGTAATTCTATTATTTCGGCCACCTATTCCGGCGCCTGGTTGGAAATTCATTTGTCACAGTTCAAGGGCCGCCCCCTGGGCCCCGCCTTTTTGGTCTAACCCACCCAACAGGGGGCGTACATGAAAAAATCTAGTGTAGTGTCTCATAAATAGCTTTACAATAGGGTGAATCTCATGTATAGTGAATATATGAGCAGAACGGCAGCCCAAATTATGTTATCACCGGAAGAACGATCCACAATTGACATGTGGGC
>JAKAIE010000081.1 GCA_021814475.1 Nitrospirota bacterium | reverse complement strand
CCGACGGGAATTACAGCTTTCAGGACGTGACGGGCGGCACGTACCAATTGACACCCTCTCCCACGAACAACACCTTCTTCAGCCCACCGTTCCGCAAGGTATATCTCGACGGGCTGGATGCACTGGGATTCAATTTCAGCAGCAGTAACGAGGGCAGGCTTGCAGCCAGTACGCATACCGTCTTCATAAAGAACGACGGCACGGTCTGGACGTGGGGGAAGAACGACAACGGACAGCTGGGCGACGGGACGACGACCCAAAGGACCAGCCCGGTCCAGGTGCCCGGACTTTCGGGCATCGTCGCGGTGGCTGCCGGAGATGCCCATACGGTGGCACTGAGGGGAAGCGACGGCACGGTCTGGACGTGGGGGAAGAACGACAACGGACAGCTGGGCGACGGGACGACGACCCAAAGGACCAGCCCGGTCCAGGTGCCCGGACTTTCGGGAGTCATCGCGATTGCTGCCGGAGGTTCCCATACGGTGGTCATCCAGTCCGACCATACGGTCTGGTGCTGGGGGAATAATGCAAATAATCAGCTCGGCAACAACTCGACGATCCAGAGCTCTGTCCCTGTTCAGGCGATCGGGCTGACCAATGCGATAGCGATTGCCGCGGGAAGCACACATACTGTGGCACTGAAGAGCGACAATACGGTCTGGACGTGGGGAGGCAACGGCAACGGGCAGCTCGGCATCGGCAATACTACACAGAATACCGTTCCAGTGCAGGTAGGATCGATTGCCAATGTGATCGCGATAGCGGCAGGGGGCACCCATACGATTGCCGTCAGGAATGATATCACGAGAATATCGGTCTGGACGTGGGGGAATAATGCCAGCGGGCAGCTCGGCATCGGCAATACAACTCAGAGCACGTACCCCGTGCAGGTGAGCAACCTGACTAATGTGACGACGGTCTCGGGCGGCGCCGATTTCTCGGTTGCTATGAAAGACGACGGTACCGTCTGGACGTGGGGGAATAACAGTAACGGGCAGCTCGGCATCGGCAATACAACTCAAAGCATGCTTCCCGTTCAGGCAGGAGGCCTATCGACTGCCACCGCCATTGCCGCAGGCGCCATCCACTCTGCTGCGCTGCAAAACGACGGCACGGTCTGGACGTGGGGAGGCAACGGCAACGGCCAGCTCGGCAACGGCAACACGACGGACGCTTTGAACGCGGTTCAATTACCCTTGTTCTAGTCATTCCGGGATCTTCAGGATCTTTACAACAGAAAGGCCCGTTCAGGTTACCTGAACGGGCCTTTCTGTTGCGGGAAACAGGATTTGGTACAGTGCTGGTTTATCCTTCCTTTTTCTCGACTGTTCCGAGTTTCGCCCTGGCCTCGTCCGCGTACGGAGAGGCGCTGAATTTTTCGACGAGCTCCTTATACTTCGCTGCAGCCTCGTCCTTTTTCCCTTCGCTCTCAAGCAGACGGGCTGTCTCGATGAGAGCCAGGTCCTTGAAGATATTCCCGGAAGATTTGTACAGGGTATCGAGTGTCTTCAGTGCATCTGCCTTGTTCCCCCTCATGACCTGGACATTTGCCAGCTGCTGGTAGGCGATCGGGAGCAGTTTCTTTTCCGATGCATAATTCCGTATGAAAAGGTTGAGGGTTGTCACTGCATCGTCCAGCTTTTCGCCCTCCGCATAAGAGTTCGCGAGATACAGAAGAAGACGCGGAGACTTGTGCGTGTTGTAAGCCTGATTGAAAAGATCCGCCGCCTTGGCGAGCTGCTCTTTCCTCTGCTGCGGGGCCTCACGGTTTTCATTATAGTACAGGGAATATGCCTGGTCTGCCAGCTGGCGGGCCTTCTCCCGGTTATTGTATCTGACGAAAAGCAGTCCCGCGATGACAAGGACGACGACGACTGCAGCGCCCCCATAGGTGATCACTGCCTTCTGCTTCTTCTGCATCATTTCCTTTATGTCGGATATCCGGTCCTGGACTTCCGCCTCGACCGCAATATCCTTCTTCTTTGTCCTTTTCTTGATAGCCTTCGGCATTACGCCCTCCTTAACGTTTTTTCTATCAGATGTCGTGAATTATCAAAAATGCTGTTGATCCTGGCCTCTTCGATTCCTGCCCCCAAAAGGATCCGCCGTGCCATCTCCCGCGTGATAAGGTCGGATGGCCCATGGCTGTCAGTGTTGATACAGAGCGGTACGCCGAATTTGACCGCTTCCTTCGCAACGTGGCCGTTCGCAAGAGAATGCCCCTTGCGTGATGTTATCTCCAGCATGACGTTTTTTTCCTTGGCGAAAAGCAGGTCCTCTGTCGAGATGAGGCCCGGGTGCGAGATGATATCCGCCCCGGCTTCGATTGCCGCCCTGTTCGTTCCCGCAAGGACGGGTTCGACGAGGGTCTCTCCGTGGACCACAACGATCTTTGCCCCGAGTTTTCTCGCCTCCGCGACAAGGTCGGGTATGATCGCGGGAGGGGCATGGGTAATTTCCGCGCCCGGCAGCACCTCGACCGGGACATGGGGTTGTATCGCCTCTATCGCCCTGATGATGCGCGGGATGATAAGGTCGAGATTGGATGCGTCCATATGGTCTGTGATCGCAAGGGCCTTGTAGCCGGCCGCCTCGGCCCTGCGGATCAGCTCGAAGGGGATGAGCTCCCCGTCGCTGAAAATGGTGTGGGTATGTAAATCGATCATCCTAAAAAGATACAGGAATAAGAAGAAAAATGTAAAGCGGTTGCTGCTGCCGTGTGCCGCGCTTACAGATGGTTCCCCTGCTCCTGGGCAACAAGCACGCCGTTGCTCATCCTCATCTGTCTCGACGTCCTGTCTGCTATCTCCCTGTTGTGGGTGACGATGATGAACGTTACCTTCTTCTCCCCGTTCATCCGTTTGAAAAGGGCGATGATCTGCTGTTCGGTCTCCTCGTCGAGGTCTCCGGTAGGTTCATCGGCGAGGACAATTTCCGGGTTGTTTATGAAGGCCCTGGCGATGGCGATCCTCCGCTGCTGTCCTCCCGAAAGATGGGAGGGATACGACCGCGCCTTGTCCTCGAGTCCGACGATACCCAGCAGTTCCCTGGCGTACTGCTCCACATCCGCGCTGAAGTCCCCGAAGGTGGTCGGCAGGATGATGTTTTCAAGGGCCGTAAGGGTGGGGATTAGGCTCGAAAACTGGTAGATGAAGCTGACGCGCCTGCTCCTCAACTCCGATCTCTTCCTGTCATCCAGTGCCCACAGGTCGGTCCCGTCGATCAATACCCTGCCCCTATCCGGCTTGGTAAGCCCTCCTATAAGACTCAGCAATGTTGTTTTTCCGCTGCCGGAGTGTCCGACGATCGAAATCATCTCTCCCCTGTCGGCGGTGAACGAGACGTTGTCCACAGCCTTCAGCCTCTGATCGTCGATCATGTAGTCTTTGCTGAGGTCTGTCACCTGCAGGACTGGCATATCCTTCCGAAGCTCACTTCCCATGGTCAATCTCTTTTCTGAGGGACTCCGCCGTGCCCTCGTCGAACCCTTTCAGTTTCTCGTACTCTTTGAGCGCAGACTGCCTGTCATGTTTTCTGAGATAGGCCATGCCGAGGTTGTACCGGGCTGTTGAATAGGTCGGCCGCAGCAAGATCGCTTTTCTCAACGCGGCTATCTCGTTGTCAGAGTTGCCGAGTCTGCCGTATGCAATTCCCATGTTGTTGTAGAGGACCGGATATTTCGGCAGGTACCGTTCTGCGGTCCTGAAGGCGGCGATCGCCTCAGCGGGTTTGTTGAGGCGGTCATAGGCGGTCCCCATCTTGATATAGGCGTATCCCATATCCGGCTTCAGCGCGACCACTTTTTTATAGGTGTCGATCGCCTCGGCATATTGCGAGTTGCGGTCATAGAGGTCGGCGAGATGGTATAGCGCATCCGTATCATTCGGGTTCTTCTTTAACTGTGCCTGGACCTCTTCAAAGACAGACTCTGCAGAATAGGGATTCACCGCGCGCTCCTGCGCTTTTTTCTGGGGGGCCTCCTTTGTGCACGCGCAGGACAGCCCCAGTCCCAGCGCCATCAGCGCTGCGCATATGGACCGGATAATGAAAAAAGAAGGCCGTGTTTTCTTGGTCACTCTATTCTCCTTTTCTTATGGCCTCGTAAGGCTCCATCCTGCTGGCGGCCGCGGCCGGCAATAGGGAAGAAAGCACCCCCGTCAGTATGGCAAAAAGCAGCGCGCCGGCAACGAGCTCCAGGAGGACGAATACCGAAGGAAGCAGGTAGGGCAGCTTCAGCCCTCTCATGATGAGATCCTTGAAGGTGTAAAGAAGCCCCGACCCGACGGCGATGCCCGTCACCCCTCCCGCGAGAGACAGGAACATTGCCTCGGTCATGATGAGGCCGAAGATCTGATCGCGTCTTGCACCCATGGCGCGGAGAAGGCCCAGTTCGCGCTGACGTTCGTTCACGATCATGTAGAAGGCGAAACCCATCATGAGGAGAGCGAGTATCCAGACGATCAGGCTGATCGCGACAATGCCTTTCAGAAGTCCTCCCAGCTGTCGCCTGACAGTGCTGATCACCTCGTCCGAGGCGATCGCCTTTACTCCGTCCACGTCATGTTCGATGCGTATAGCTGCCCGTTCGGGAGTAAACCCCTCCTGGACCTGAACCAGAACAGCGGATATGCTGTCCTTTTGCAGTTCCAGTGGCTGCATGGATTTGGTTTTCGAATTGGCGGCCATTTCGTAAGCGGCCTTCATCGTCATGAAGACCGACTGGTCGAAGAACTTCATGCCGGTCGGCTCCATTGTTCCTGCGACGGTGAAGGGGGTGCCGAAGAAAGGGAGTGTGTCTCCGGCGATCACCGGCAGGCTGCTGCCCGTGACTATCTCGTCGTCGGCGAGCGGTTTTTTTAGACGTTTTTCTAGCCATGGGGTAATGGTAAAGTCCGTTGCAGGATCGAAGGCGATCAGGAACGCGTCCACATTATAGCAGCAGGTGAACGATGTCGGTTTGATGAAGAGCTGTGCCGTTGCCTTCTTGACCCCTTCTATCTTCTGTACCTTTTCAAGTATGCTGCGGTCCATGTAGAATGTGGTCGGTTCTCCCGCAAGGAGCGCGGACTTTGCCTGCGCCTCGTTCTTCTCAGGAACGACCAGCACATCCGCGCCGAGGCGATACGTCCCGATCTTCAGCGCGTTGCGCATCCCGGTGATGAAGGCGGTTGCGCCGAGAAGGGTGCCGGTCACGACAGCCACAGTGACGAGCAGAATTACTGTTCGCACCAATTTTCGTCTCAGATTTCTGAGGGCAAGCCCGAATATTCCGATTTTTTTCATGGTGTAATTATAGGGAGAGCGGAACTGATTTGTCTAACGGAATCAGTCCGGATGTCAGTCGGGAAAAAAAAGCCGGGTCCTGCGACCCGGCTTCAGCGTCTCGACACTCCCCGATTCTCTTATTTTCCGGGGTTCCAGTCCACTTCGATACCGCAGAGAAGGGGAGATCCCTTGTCCACCTTGACGGTAACTCCGGCCTCCTTGTGGCACGCGGCGCACACGGAAACCTGTGCGACGATTGTCGCATCCTTCAGCTCCATTACATCGAGCCTGCTGTCATCGGCATAGGTGCGCGACGATATAAAGACATACTTGCCGTCCTTGGTGAAGGCGAAGTCATGAGGTCTCACATCATCAGGAAGGATGATCCTCTTGACGATCTCGTCCTTGGCTGTGCTGATCACGATGATCTGGCTCTTGTGCGTGCCGGGCTTCAGGCCGGGATCGAACTCGTTCGGCGCGCTGACGAAGAGAAACTTGCCGTCGGGGGTCATTCTCGCCTGATGGATGAAGGTCATCTCCGGGCTGGTGATCTCCTTGATCTTCTTCTTGGTCTTCCAGTTGTATACATAGACCGTGCCGGTCGGCATGTCGGTTATGTAGGCCTTCTTGTGGTCGTGGGTCCACTGGATGCCGCAGACCGCCTTGCCGATAGGCATCTTGTCTACCGTCTTCAGCTTGCCGGTGTCCCAGACATAGACGTTGCCGTTTGCCATATCTTCGAGGTAGAGTTTACCGTCGGGGCCTATGATGGCGCCGCAGAACTTTTCGCCGACCTTGAACGGACCGCTCTTCTTGCCGGTGGCCAGATCCACCTTGTAGACATCACCGCTCAGCGTGCCGGCAACCAGCACCTTTTTCCCCTTTTCCGTGATAAGGGCCTGGCCATGGGTGCCGCCCTGCTTTTTGACCGCCTCGAAGCTCATGCCGGCGATCTTGCCTTCCATCTCTGAACCGGCCTCGGTCAGCACAATGCGTCCTTTTTCTATATCAGTCGGTGATTGCATGGTCCTCATATCGACGATTGCGATATGTCCGCCATGACCGGCGATATAGGCTACTGCATTGAAGGTCGGCGTCTTCTTGGCCAGCTCTACCTTGGCGGTAACCGCATCACCCGGTGCGGTCAGGCATGAATCAGGCATATCGAGTGCGTTGACATTCCCGAATTTATACGTTGCGCCCAGTCCAATGAAAGCTGCGACAGCCAAAGATGCTACTAACAAAAGGCTACCTTTTTTTCTCATTCTTTCTCCCCCTACTTTTTCATTTTTTTGTTTATACATTCGCAGACCTAACCTTGACTTGAGTAATTCCTGACTCCGGCAATCACCTCCCTTATCCTGAAATGTTCGTGGCTGCTGAATTAGTATATGCCGTTTTTCGGAGCATACGCAACGTCAAATTCTAGGTTTAGATGAGCTGTGCCGCACTGTTTCAGTCCTGAACGGTTGAGGCCGGCATTCCTTTGTCTCTTCGGGGGCACAGGGGCAGCAAAGACCGCACGGGGCGCGGCTGCCGCGCGCTGGTCACAACGTCCCGGCCCTTGCGAGTGCTGCGACGACGATCCGTGAAGCGCCGGCCCTGGCAAGCTCCTGTGCGCAGGCACGGGCAGTTGCTCCGGTCGTCACGACGTCATCGACGAGCAGCAGGTTCATGCCGCGGAAACTGCGCCCGGCGGTGAAGGCACCGCGAAGATTTGCACTGCGTTCTTTTGCCGTCAGACCTATCTGCGGCAGGGTCTCCCCCTTTTTGAGAAGACCATCGGGGAACAGCGGCGCCCTGGTTGCTGCGGCGATCGTCTTTGCCAGGAGAAGAGACTGGTTGAAGCCCCTCTCCCTCAGGCATGCCGCGCTCAGCGGTACGGCCACGACGGCGTCGGCAGGAGGCAGGGGGAGTTCCGCCATAAGGCTGCCGAGAGGTTTATACAGACGCCTGATTTTCCGGAACTTGAATGCGTGGATCGCCGCCGCGAGCACACTGTCGTAGATCCCGTAGCTTATCACCTGCGAAAAAGGCGGCGGATCTTTGATGCAACTGCCGCATATCCCTGCGGCTGCGGCGTTAAACGGAGTAGCGCATATCCTGCAGGAGGCCCCCCTGTGCGGTATGATCATGGACCAGCAGTTCCTGCAGAACGGTGAGTATAAGAGATTGTCGGTGCGGGCGGAGCAGGAGGGGCAGACTGACGGGTAGAGGGTTTCTAGAATCCCCGTGATCAGTCTGCCGGCAGAGGGGCGCCGCATTTCCCGCATTTTGGCCCTTGCGGGAGCCGTTCCACCCGGACCTTGTTCTTGACCCCGCAGGCTGCGCAGGCGATGATCATGGAATCAGGAGGCGGCTCAACAGCCTTCGCGGGCTCCGGTTGAGGTTCTATAGGTCTCAGTTTCGGCTCAGGCTCTTCGCACTCCCCGGTGAAGATGAGCATGAATTTGTTGTAAAAGGCATCCTTTTCGATCAGTTCGACCCCCATGCCGTTTTTCAGTGAAACAACCGTTGTTTTAAGTGCGCGCCGGACCCTTCCCTGGAGTACGGATGTCTCTCCGTCAGGCAGATGGACACTGATATCGAGGATAGTCCCCGGAGGAAACGCGTGGTTGGTCCTTATAAAAAGACCGCTGCAGGAAAAGTCGCTTGAGATCGCCCGGTAGCTTTGTCCTGCCGCCGAGAATTCAGTCTCCAGCCTCCGCACGAAACGGGAGTGGCGACGCTTCGACATCAGAAGTGTTCCCTGAGTGTGATCAGCTCGTCTCTCTTCTGTCCGGTCGAGATGATATCGGCCCTGACGCCGACAAGTTCCTCGATCCTTTTGATGTAGGCCCGTGCCTCTTTCGGCAACTTCGAAAAGCTGCTGATGCCGGCCGTGCTCCCCTGCCATCCCGCCATCTCCTCATACACAGGGATACAGTTTTCGAAGATCCCGAGTTCCTTCGGCATTTCGGTCAGGAGTTTTCCCCTGTAACGGTACCCGGTGCATATCTTTATTGTAGAGAACCCGTCCAGGATGTCCAGCTTAGTGATCACCATGCCGGACAGACCGTTTATCATGGCGGCGTGTTTCAGGATGACGGTATCGAGCCAGCCGCATCTGCGCGGGCGTCCCGTGGTAGCGCCGAATTCCCCTCCCTTTTCACGGATCAGTTCGCCTGTAGCGTCATGGAGTTCAGTCGGGAAGGGCCCGCTTCCTACGCGGGTTGTGTATGCCTTTACGATGCCGAGGACCTTCGAAATCTTCGTCGGTCCGATGCCCAGACCGGTGCAGGCGCCTCCGGCGACTGCGCTCGACGAGGTGACAAACGGATATGTACCGTGGTCGATATCGAGAAGGGTTCCCTGCGCCCCTTCGAGAAGAACGTTTTTCCCGGCCGCGATCGCCCTGTTGATGATGAGGTCCGTGTCCGCGATATGTACCGACAGCTTTCGCGTATAGCCGGCGTATTCGTCGAAGATCTTCTTCGCGCTGAATCCCTTCTGGTTATAGAGATTTTTCAGAAGCACGTTGACATGGCGGACGTTCGCCTGCAGCTTTTCCATGAAGAGCTCCGGGGTGAGCAGATCGCCGACCCGTATGCCGGACCTTGCCATCTTGTCGACATATGTGGGGCCGATACCTCTGCCGGTCGTACCGATCGACTTCTTGCCCTTCGAGGTCTCACATGCCTTGTCTAGGGCGATGTGATAGGGCATGATCAGGTGGGCATTCTTGCTGACCAGAAGGTTTTTCTTTACAGGGATCCCCTTGGCCCTGAGTCCTTCGATCTCGCCGATCAGTGCGGACGGTTCTACCACCACACCGTTGCCGATGATGCAGGTAGTCCCTTTGTGGAGAATGCCGGACGGGATGAGGTGCAGGACATATTTCTTGTCCTTGATGACAACGGTATGCCCCGCATTGTGCCCCCCCTGAAACCTGGCGACGATCTCAGCTTTTTTTGTGAGGTAATCGACGACCTTCCCTTTTCCTTCATCGCCCCACTGGGCTCCGACGACAATAACAACAGGCATTTCAGATCCTTTCCCGCATTAAAGACATATCTGGTGTACAGACAGTATGTTCGGCAGTTTCCTGATCTCGTCGATCACCTCTGCTGAAGGGGTGGAGTCGATGCTGACGACCGAGATCGCTATCCCTCCTGCGGACTCCCTGCCAAAATGCATGCGTGCGATATTGATATTATTCCTGCCGAGGGTATTCCCGATGTTCCCGATGACGCCCGGCTTGTCATTATTATAGATGAGCAGAAGGACGTCGTCCGGTACGATCTCGACCTTGAAGGTGTCGATAAGGATCACCCTGGGGTCCTTCTTGCTGAAGAGCGTTCCCGCGATATAGCTTTCCTTGTCGTTTGACTTGATCCTCAGGGCGATCATGCTCTGGTAGTCGCCCGCTTCACTGCTCTTGACCTCTTTTACCTCGATGCCCCTCTCTTTTGCGATGAAAGGGGCGTTCACGAAGTTCACGCTCTCAAGAAGGATGGGGCTGAGGTAGCCCTTTAATGCAGCGATCGTGACCGGAGCGGTGTTGACGGCTGCCGCATCTCCGTGATATTCGACTACGATTTCCTTGGCGCCTCCGGCGAAGATCTGGGAACAGAAACTGCCGAGTTTTTCGGCGAGCGTGATGTAGGGCTGCAGACGTGGCACCTGGTCGTTCGGGATCGATGGGAAGTTGACCGCGTTCCTGATCGTTCCGTGCACGAGATAGTCTGCGATCTGTTCGGCGACCGCAAGGGCCACGTTCTCCTGTGCCTCCTCGGTCGATGCCCCGAGATGGGGTGAGCAGACAAGATTGTCGAGTGTCAGAAGGGGGTTGCCGTCAGGCGGCTCTTTTTCAAAGACATCGAGCCCCGCGCCGGCGACCTTGCCGCTTTTGAGCGCCTCGTAGAGGTCCTGTTCATTGATGATGCCCCCGCGGGCGCAGTTGATGATCCTGACGCCGTTTTTCATCGTGGCGATCGTATCCCTGTTGATGAGGTTCTTTGTTTCGGCCGTCATCGGCGTATGGATCGTGATGAAGTCAGATTCCGTGAAGATCTCCTGGACAGAGACCTTTTTTATCCCCATCTCGCGTGCCTTCTCCGCGCTCAGGAACGGGTCGTAGGCGATGATGTTCATCTCGAGTCCGAGGGCCTTCTTCGCGACCTGTCCGCCGATCGCCCCGAGCCCCAGGATGCCGAGCGTCTTGTTAAACAGCTCAACTCCCATGAACTTCTTCTTTTCCCACTTGCCGGCCTTCATGGACGCGGTAGCCTGCGGTATCATCCTTGCGACCGAAAAGAGCATAGCCATGGTATGTTCCGCCGTAGTGACCGTGTTGCCGCCCGGCGTGTTCATGACGACGATGCCTTTTTTGGAGGCGGCAGCCTTGTCCACATTGTCCAGACCAGATCCGGCCCGGCCGATCACCTTCAGGTTCGATGCAGCCCCGATGATCTCCTCCGTGACCTTGGTCGCGGAGCGGATGACGAGGCCATGGTAATTCCCGATGCAGGCCTTCAGTTCCTCCGGTTTCATGCCGGTCTTGACATCGACCTCGAGCCCTGCTTTCTTCAGTATTTCGACCCCTTTCGGGGATATGTTATCGCTGACGAGTACCTTCATAGTCAATCCTCCTACACCATCAATAGTTCCTGGGCAACCGCAACGCCGGTGCCGAGTTTCACCGGGTGCCCCATACCCTTGAGCACCATCTCGATGCCGGCTATCGCTGTGATTACATCAAAGGTCCCGGCGTACCCGAGGTGGGCGATGCGGAATATCTTTCCCTTTACATGTCCTTGGCCGCCGGCGGCGGTGATACCGTACTTGACCCTCAGGTTTTTGTAGATATCCTGTCCGTCCAGACCGGCGGGGGCGCTGATCGCGGTCACCGAGTTGCTCGGGGACTCCTTCGTGAACATTTCGAGCCCGAGCGCCTTGACCGCCTCCCTCGTTGCGTGAGCAAGCCTCTCGTGCCGTTTGAAGGCGTTTTCAAGGCCCTCTGCCTGGACGATCTTCAGGCATTCGTTCAGCCCGATGATCAGGGACACAGGGGAAGTGAAGTTTGTCTGATTATCCTTCAGTTTCTTCCTCTCTGCCTTGAAGTTGAAATAGAACCTCGGCGATGTCGATTTCTCGGCGAAGGCCCAGGCCTTTTCGCTGACGCCCACAAAGGCGAGTCCCGGAGGGAGCATCAGTCCTTTCTGTGAGCCGCCTATCAGGACGTCGATCCCCCATTCATCCATCTTCAGGTCGTGTGCCACAAGCGCGGATATCGCGTCGACCACGAGTATGGTGCCTTCGTATTTTTTCACGATCGCACCAAGGGCCTGAATGTCATGATAGACGCCGGTTGACGTCTCGGATGCCTGTACAAAGACACCCTTTATCGAGGGGTCCTTCTTCAGGGCCTTTTCTACATCTTCGGGCTTGACCGCGAATCCCCAGTCTATCTTTATCTCCTCGACGCCGAGTCCGTATGCCTTGCATATCTTTGTCCAGCGCTCGCCGAAATTGCCTCCGTTCACCACGAGTGCCTTGTCGCCGGGACTGAAGAAATTGTTGACCGATCCGACCATTCCTCCGGTTCCTGTCGAGCAGATGACCAGAACGTCATTTTTTGTCTGGCAGAGCCACTGGAGGCCCTTTTTAGCTGAATCCAGGACCGGCAGAAAATCGGGCGACCGGTGGTGTATGATAGGCATAGCCATTGCCAGAAGAGCCTCAGGGGGCACCGGCGTGGGTCCGGGTGCAAGCAGATAACGTTTTAACATCAGAACCTCCTTACATACTACGCAGATGGATTTCTTTCTTGGGGATTGGCCAGGGTTGAGAGCGGTCTCCCTGTTTCTGACCCGTGAACCCGATGCTCTATAAGCTTTGAAAATTAGCATTAGAGCGGGTTGTTTGTCAAGAAAAGTGACTTTACATAGGCCGTAATACGCGATTATAATTGTACCGTCATGAGAAACAGGATTCTGGTCATTGTCGGTGTTCTTCTTGTCGGTATTCTGCTGGGAGGTGTCTCGTTCTATCTTCTCGGGGAACTGACGTCGAAGCAGCGGGGATACAACCCCATTATCGTCCCGAATGTCCCGAAGCAGATTGTTGAGACGGGCAAGGCTTTTTCCGAAATCGCCGCAGCCGACTCTCCCACAGTCGTCAACATCTCGACGACCAAGGTCGTTAAAAGGGACTCCAACCCCCTGTTCGATGACCAGTTCTTTGACCTCTTCAACCCATTCCGGGAGTTCCGGGCCCCAAAAAAATGGAAGGAACAGAGCCTCGGTTCTGGGGTGATCGTGTCTCCCGACGGATACATTATCACGAACAATCACGTGATCGAACAGGCTGACGAGATACGGGTTACCCTCTTTGACAAGCGCTCGTTCAAGGCGCGGCTTATCGGCGCCGACGCCAAGACCGACGTTGCTGTGGTCAAGGTCGATGCAAAGGACCTGCCGACTATCCGATGGGGCGACTCCGATAAACTTCAGGTAGGCGAATTTGTCCTTGCAATCGGCAACCCCTTTGGCCTGAGCCACACCGTAACGATGGGGATTATCAGCGCTGTCGGCAGGGCGAATGTCGGGATCGCCGACTATGAAGATTTCATCCAGACGGATGCCGCGATCAATCCGGGCAATTCAGGCGGTCCGCTCGTCAATATCCGGGGGGAACTGATCGGCATCAATACAGCCATTTTTTCCCGTTCGGGAGGCTATCAGGGTATCGGGTTTGCCGTGCCGTCCAACATGGTCCGGATGGTCATGGGACAGCTTGAGGAAAAGGGAAAGGTGACCCGGGGATGGCTGGGGGTGACGATACAGGAACTGACGCCTGACCTCTCCCAGAAGTTCGGGTTGAGTTCCCCTGAAGGAGCCCTTGTGGGAGACGTTGCCAAGGGAAGTCCGGCCGACAAGGCGGGTATCCGGAGAGGGGATATCATCACCGAATTCAACGGCAGGAAGGTGAAAGA
>JAKAIE010000008.1 GCA_021814475.1 Nitrospirota bacterium | reverse complement strand
GCATGTGTTACTGGAAACAGTGGCGCAGGGTGAGAAAACGCATCGGCGAACTGATAAAGCTCGGCGCACCAAGGCATCATGCAATCCTGACAGGGCTAAGCAGGAAGGGCTATTGGCATCTTGCGAAGACCTTATCGACGAATTGCGGTTTGGGCAACCAGTTCCTTCAAAAGCAGGGGCTGACTTCCATACGTACATTGTGGATCGGGATTCACCACCCGGCCAAGGCCCGGTGATTTCTGCGAAACGCCCCGTGCGGACCCGCATGCGGGGTGTTGTGGGGAGGGACGGCTAATTACCGTCCTTTACCCGATTGTGCGTTTTTTTGTCGTATTTTTGATTGTTATTCGTAGGGCTGAAATCTGCTGAACCATTTATACTTATCCCTAAACGGTATTTGATTATGTACGTCGCAACAAAATTTCCCATGGCAGTGCTCACATTTTTCTTCATCATCCTGGGGCTCCAGTGATGCAATATCTCGTAGCATATCGGTGTAGTTACCTTGTTCCTCATCTATTTTTTCCTCTGAAAAGAATGCCTGAGACGATACATTGGAGAGATGTGAGCTAAAGCCTTCAATGTCTGTATCATTATCATTTCGGGAAACTGGATAATGTTCAGTATTCCAATGCAAAAGGGATGCTGTGACTTTGAATGGCTTCAATGTTGCCCCCTCAAGTGCTTTTTCCAATGCAAGTTTATAAACAATGGATTGCAAATAATGGTGTTCTTCAGGCTGTTCAATGTTCTTAATCGACTTGATATTGACTCCAATATTTTCTCTCATTGTTGTTTCAATAATATCCGGTTTGAACATTTCGATCTCAAGGCCAATATCTGATGTAGAAAAGAAAACAGTTTCGATCTTTTTTGCTATCAGCATTAATCCACGGTTAAGAATAAGGTCAAGCAATTTCTGAGTCCTGAAAGGCTCCTTGCCAAGGTTCTGCCCCAAGCGAGCTATAACATGGTCTTTGAATAATTGAGTTCTTCTGATGCCGATAATGTGAGGCTCATCAATTGGTATTTTGACTGAATTTGAGAGCTTAAGGAAATAGGGGCAAGCTAAGTAATGCCTAGTTTGTGAGGGTATGTATTTTATTGTCTTCATTATACTTTTGTCAGGGTAAAGAGAATTCATCATAGTCGTCTTCAAGCTTAGAATCATTAGTCGAGAAATAATCAAGATCGGCTGATCTTTTTTCTTCTATTCTCTGTCCTCTAGAAAAACCAACGCCGCAGTTTTCACACTGACGACCCTCCTTAATGTTGCCCATAAGTCGGCCACCGCAAAAAGGGCATTTTTCACGAGAATAGCCTTTATATTTTTTGGGGGCGGTAATATGCTGCTTGGGCTCCTCCGGGTGGGCGAGCAATTGACTTTTCGTAATAATGATTTCTTCCAATTTGGCACCTGAAGGTTCATTGCCACAAAGACAACGCTGACGCTCCTTCTTGTTTATTGAAAGACACTCGGGGCATTTCCAATATTCCGTCATAATATTGCCTTTTTTCTTCTATAATCTAGCACAACGCCATGCCTCACCCGCGCCGGGACAGACAAAATGCTGAAAACACATCACGCTTATTCGGCGTCGGTGTGGAGGCAATTGTTCGGTGGCCTTTATGTTTTTGTTTTGCAATTGTCCTTGGGTCATTTCTTAGGCCATTTGTAACTTTGCCAGTCGATTGTTTTATCGTCGTCATACCAGCGCTTGATTCCGGATTCTCTGTCAATATAACCGCGCTTACTTTGCTTATAACATTCACCACACCACCCGAGCGCAACCCGTTCATTATGGGCAGCAGGACCAAATTTGGTCGGATCTCCGCAGTTTTTACAAAAATGCTTACTTTGTTTCGCCATCAGGTTGCCTTCTTATTATTTTCTTTGTCGGCTGTGAGTCGGTCTTTTTTTGTGTCGTTATTTCTTTTAGATTTGGAGCCGTGGGAGCGTCCGGAGTTTTGCAAATCACTTCTATGGGTTGCGGTGGCTTATGGCGTTCTCGGTTTTCTCGTAGGATATCTCCAATGAAAACAGTTACAACCGCAGTGATAGCTGCAAGAATGGCGGAGAATTTCATCCATCGCACTTGGCGAACCATTGTGCGCCGGTTCCATTCTTGGAGAGCGATGATATATTGCGGACTATCCATGGGATGTTTTGCTTGCCATGATGCCAATTTCTCTGGCGACATTTTATGGAGAGTTCGGCAGTCAAAATCGGCGAATTCCTGGTGGCATCGTTTTTTCTCTGCCTTTTCTATTAAGGCCGGGATTTCAGCTTCAGCCTTCTGGATAAGTTCTTTTAGTGCTGGGTCTATCATTTTTTTTATTAATTATTCACCGAACAATTACTATACCCCGAGGGCTTTTCCCCATTCATGACGATGATGATAGCATATTCAGAGCTTTTTGAAAATAGAATAATCGTTTAAAAACAAGGGTACGGAAATTGCTGCAAATGGTATTTTGTGGTAATATGGACGAAATGTAATGGGGGTAATACATGGGAAAACTGTCGGGGAATCTCAACGAACTGCTTCCGGAATTCCAAAAGTTCCTTCGCGAACGCAAACTGGCCCCTGAGAAACATGTACCTTTTCTTGCCTTTTGGGTCAGCCGCTTTCTGACCTTTTGCAGCAGGCGAGATATATCAACTGAAGAGTATTGTGAAGCCTCCGTCGCAGAGTTTCTTGATATGTTGCGTGCCGATGAAAAGACACCAGACTGGCAGCCCAGACAGGCCGATGATGCCATCAGGCTATATTATGTCCATTTTCTAGGGAAGCCGCCCGTGCAACATACCGCTGCGGCCAATGGCGACTCGGTACGCGCCGCTGTCGATGAGGTTATCCGGCTGATGCGGCTGCGGCACTATTCCAGAAGCACTGAACAGACATATCGTCAATGGATAGAACGGTTTTTTGACTATGCTGCATCGGGAGACAAACGTCCTTCTGAACTTGCCTCGCCCGACTTCAGGGACTTTATGAGTCATCTCGCCATGGAAAGGAACGTCGCTGCCTCGACTCAAAACCAGGCATTCAACGCCGTCTTGTTTCTGTATCGCTATGTGCTGGGCAAGGAAACCGGTGATTTGAGCAATACGGTGCGCGCAAAGAGAGGCCAGAAACTTCCCGCTGTTTTTACGGTTGAAGAGGTGAAGCGGCTTCTGGATAATATGGACGGCACCTATCGTCTTATTGCCGAGTTGATATACGGCGCCGGCCTTCGCCTGATGGAACTCGCCCGTTTGCGGGTAAAGGATATCGATTTCGATGCTTCTACCGTCTATGTGAGGAGCGGCAAGGGAGACAAGGACCGCTCCACAGTACTGCCGTCGGCTGTCAGGGAACGTCTTGGGGCGCATCTGATAAGGGTGAAGGAGCTGCATGATGCCGACCTTAAAAGCGGTCACGGAGAAGTCCATATGCCTGACGCGCTTGCACGAAAGTACCCGAAAGCTGCCAAAGAGTGGGCCTGGCAGTATGTATTCCCCTCCTCAAGGCTCTCTGTTGATCCCCGGAGCGGCAAGGTCGGAGAGCCTCAGGTTGGATAATGTACCACGGAGACGACAACGGGCGGAGTCCCTGATCTTTCTGGCCTGCCAGTCAATCGACCTGATCTGATCGGCCAGGGCTACTCCGGTGATTTTTTTTGTACCCTCAAGAGGAACTTCAAAGGGATATCCCTTGACCTGTGTTGTCACAGGGCATACCAGACACAGGCCGGAGGCCTTATTGTACAGCTCGGGAGAGAGGACAACCGCGGGCCTGGTGCCAGCCTGTTCATGTCCCAAAGTCGGGTTCAGACTGAGCAGGATGATATCTCCTCTCGCCGGCGCAGCCCCCATCAGATAAGCTCCTTGCCGGCAGGTCCCCCAAAGTCCGCCTCGGTGTGCCGGTTCTGCGGCGTAATGCCCTTTACAAGTTCCTTCAGGGAATACTCTTTCTTCGCTGCAGGTCTGATAACAACCCCGTCCTCGGTTTCATTGACCTCGACATCAGTGTCCGCGCCGATGCCTTTTTTTCTGGCAAGGGCGCGAGGGATCCTGACCCCTATGCTGTTGCCCCATTGCGCTGCCTTCACGATCATATACGCCTCCCCGGGATGGTTTAGTAATAGTATATCCGCTGGATATCCATAACATCAATAGCACGCTCTACTTCAGCGCCCCCGCAATCCTCTCCGCGAAGTCGGCAAGGGAATCGTCGCGCGCACCGAGCACCACGTAGGCCTCGTGTCCTCCGAGGCTGCTGAATATGTCTTCCCGGTCGAGCACCTCCGCGTCCTTCCCTGCCGCCTTCACCGGGCCTGCAATGTCCGCGCTCGATATGTCCTTTGCCGCCGTTCCGCCGGCATAGAAGATCGGGAGCAGGACGAGACGGTCGGCCTCGCGCAGATTATGCGTAAAGACGTCGATATACCCCTGCCTCATCATCCGGGTCGGACCGAAACCGTGCGGCTGGAAGAGGTAGCAGACCGAATTGCTGATCCCCTGCATCGTCTGCATCAGGCTTTCTATCTTGTGGGGGTTATGCGCGTAGTCGTCGATGACCAGGTGGCGGGCATTTCTGAGATGCACGTCGAACCTACGCTCGATGCCTTCAAACAAAGGAAGGACAGAGGCGATATCTTCCGGCCGTACCCGCATCTCCGAGAGCAGCGCGATGCAGGCGAGCGCATTGTAAAGGTTATGCCTGCCGGGCAGGTTGAGTGCGTATTCCTGCCCCCGCACCCTGAAGGAGGTCGAAAAAGGGGCATACGAGATCTCGGTCGCCTGGTAGTCGGACCTTCGGCCGATAGAATATCCGACCGCATTCCCGAGACTGCACCTCCCGAGGTTCTCATCGTCCGCGCCGGCGATAACCGCACCGGAGGTATGCCCTGCAAGCGCCTCGAACATAGCCGAGGTCTCATCCACCCCGTGGTGGTCGAGGGCAAGGTTGGCGATGATCGACCAGGCCGGCCTGTAGTGGACGATGCTGCCGTCGGACTCGCAGGCCTCGATGACTAGGAGGTCGGACTTACCTGCAAGGTAGTTGCCGCTGTTGTCAGGGGTCCTGAACTGCTTGACCCTTCCGCCGCCGATGAAGTTCGGCTCCATGCCGAGCCGCTGCATCAGGAACGCCAGCATCCCCGCTGTCGTGGACTTGCCGCTCGTGCCGGCGACCGCTATCGTCCTGAACCCTGCAACGATGTCTGCGAGATACTCCGGCCTGGTCTTTATCGGGATGCCGAGCCTCGCGGCGGCGACAAGGTCGGGGTTGCCGCTTTCGACGGCGGTGCTGAAGACCGCAAGGTCGAAGGATCTGTCGAGGCCGGTCCCGTCCTGGGGAGTGATGTGAATGCCTTTGCGGAGAAAGAGCTCACGGAGAGGGTGCCCGGGATTCCTGTCAAAGAGACGGTCCGAGCCCGAAACCTGATTCCCGCGATCAGACATGAAACCGGCGATAGCGGAAACACCGCTACCGCCGATCCCTGAGAAAAATATCTTCAACCGATCAGTCGTGATGAACGACGACCGCCAGATTCTCTTTCTGCTTTATCGCCTTCGCCTCAGCAGCGGCCTTCTTCACCGAATCGAACTTGCCGATCAACACACGGTAGAAGGTCTTGGCCTCGCCCTTCCCTGCGGCCTCATTCTTTACCACGTAGGCCTCGTACCCTTTTTCCTTGAGTTTCGCCGCAAGGGATATGGCATTCTTTTCACTGCTGAAATATCCGGCCTGGAGCGCGAATTTGCCGGAACCCTTCTCCTGCGCCGCCTTCTTCGCTGCTGCCGCAGGGGCCTTGGACTTCTTTGCCGCGGCAGCCTTCGGTTCGGCCTCTTTCTTTGTCACGGCCTTTGGCTCAGCCGGCTTCGGCTTTTCAGGCTCCTTCGCCGCAGCCTTCTGCGCAGCAGGGGCCGGGGTGGCGGCCTTCGGCTTCTCCTGCGCCGTGGTCGCCGGCGCCGCCGGCGGCGCGGGCTGTGCAGGCGGCTGCAGCGGTTCGGTCTTTGCGGTCTCCGTCGCAGGCGGAAGCACCTTCGCGTCAGGAGAAGAGGCGGATGTACCGGAAGTGACCGGGGCGCCCGCAGGCGGCAGCGTATCTTTCACCACCTGTTTCTGCGCGGGGACCTTGACCGTCTCGTCCCTGAAAAACATCTTCTTGGCCTGCAGCGCCCCGAAGGCAAGCGCCGCGACAAGCACGACCCCGCCGGCAGCCATCAGGATCTTCTTTGTGGTGCTCATCTTCTCCTCTTCGGGCATCTCGTCGTCAAACACCTCGGTGTCATCCGCAGAGTCATGCGCCAGGGGCTCTTCCTTCCTGGTCTCCTCAAACTCGTCCTCGAACGACTTTTTTATGGCATCGTCTTTTCTTTCATCGCCTTCTTCGAAAAGATTACGTTCTTCCATCGCGGTCTCCTCATCAGATTTATAGTCGGAAATTTCATCTGCGGCAGCCCCGGCCGACTCCGTCCTGCGCAGATGGATCACATCGTCCTTCGGGATATCTTCGTCGATCCCGAAGATATTCTCCCTGCCGCCTTCAGGCCGGCTGACCGCCTGGTCTATCAGCCTGTCCGCCTCCCGGACAAAATCAGGCCCTCCTGCCTCGAACGCCGTTCCGGAAGGGACGATCTCTTCCTCATCCACAGCCTGAAGCTCTTCCTCCTGCGGCACTTCCGCGGCAGGCACCTCTTCAACCGCGGAGACAGGCAGGTCCTCGCCCAGGATCGCGATCGTCTTTTCGAGTATCCCTTCGGCGGTGAGCGGCCTGACAAGGACATCCACGACACCGATCGTCGAGGTATATTTCGGATCGAGATCGCGCCTGTGCGCAATAAGCATCACGATAGGCACCTTCCTGAGCTTGTCGATGGCATGGAGCAGCTTGCTCACCTTCAGTCCGTTCGACTCCTGGAAAATGAGATTCACGAAGATCAGGTCCGGCTCGACCTCTATCGCCTTTTCGATCCCCTTGTCCGGGGTCCCTATAACATAGACTTCGACACCCCTCGCCTCCAGCGCCTTTCCGAAGACGCCGGCCGAACCCTCATCCTCGTCAATGACAAGAACCCTGCGCATTCCCATGCCGGCTATTTCACCTTCCTTTTGAACTCCATCGCGCGAACCGCGACCTCCAGCTCTCGTATTTTATTCCTTTGATTATACAGAATTACATAAAATAGTAAATACCCGCGTTCCGTTGGCCCTTATAAGGAGACCTGGCGCTCCCCCCGGGGCGACCTGAAGTCCCTGTCCCTCCGGATCAGGTCGTTAGCCCTCACCTCCGGCGGGACCTTCATCGTCACGACATCCTCGTTCCTTGCAGATGCCACCCCGGCGCCGTCGATGCCGGTCATTTCACCAACCTCGAACCTTTTTTCTTCCAGCCCCGGGGTCAGAAATTCGACCGTCTCTCCGGGGTCGAGCCTGTTTCTCAGAGCCACCGTCGCCCTGCCGTTTTCAATGGACAGGACGACACCGACAAGCTCGTGGGACATCCGGTAGCTCTCCCCATCAAAATTGTAATCTCCGTCGGGCTGCCGTCCGAAGAACATACCAGTCGTATAGCCCCTGCTGCTGAACATCGAAAGTTCGCGCAGCCACCGGTCCTTTACGGTATAGGAAAAATCCTCCCCGAGCGCATCGACCGCCTCCCGGTAGGTCTTCACCACTCCTGCCACATAGTTGATCCCCTTCATGCGGCCCTCGATCTTGAAGCTGCCGACGCCGGCCTTCGCCAGCAGGTGCAGATGTTCTACCATGCAGAGGTCCTTCGAACTCATGACGTACGTTCCCCGTCCGTCTTCGTAGACCGGCAGGAATTCTCCGGGCCGCTTCTCCTCCATCAGGGCGTAGTTCCACCTGCAGGAGTTCGTGCATTCGCCCGTATTGGCGGAACGCGCGGCGAGGAAGCTGCTGATATAGCAGCGGCCGGAATAAGAGATGCAGAGGGAACCGTGGACGAACGTCTCGAGTTCGATAGTTGTCTGTTCCCGGATCTCCCGGATCTCGTCGATCGTCAACTCCCGCGCAAGGACGACCCGCCGCGCCCCGAGGTCCTGCCAGAACCGCACCGCGCCTGCGTTCGTGATATTCGCCTGCGTGCTGATATGGATATCGATTTCAGGGGCCTTTTCCCTGACCATCGAGAATATGCCCGGGTCCGAGAGTATGACCGCATCCGGCCGCACGTCCTTCAGAAGGCCGATATGATCGCCCAGCTCCCCGAGGTCCCGGTTATGGGGAAAGATGTTCATCGTCACGTAGGCCCTGACCCCGTGATCATGCGCATACCGGATCGCCTCGCCGAGTTCCTCAGGGCCGAAGTTGCCGGCCTTTCCGCGGAGGCTGAAGCGGGAATCTCCCAGATAGACCGCATCGGCGCCGTAATGGACCGCGGTCCTCAGCTTCTCGAAATCCCCGGCGGGCGCAAGGAGTTCGGGGCGTTTAATCATTGCCCCCTGCCCGGTAATCGACGATGCACTGGCGGGCCAGTTCGTCGCACCTCTCGTTTTCCATGTGGCCGTTGTGCCCCTTTATCCAGACCCATTCTATCTCGTGCGGCCCGGAGGCCTTCAGCATGCGCTCCCACAGGTCGCGGTTCAGGACGTCTTTCCTCTGGGAGTTCTTCCAGTTCTTTTTTATCCAGCCCTGTATCCACTCGGTCATGCCCTTGACCACATAGGTCGAATCGGTCGTCACCCTTACGCGGCAGGGCTTCTTCAGGGCCTCAAGCGCGGTGATGATGCCCATGAGCTCCATGCGGTTGTTCGTGGTCATCGGATCGCAGCCGGAGAGCTCCCTGATCCTGTGGCCCGAGCGGAGGATGGCGCCGAACCCCCCGGGGCCCGGGTTTCCGCTGCAGGCCCCGTCGGCAAAGATCTCTACTGAAGGCTTCTGTTCATTTTTCATGGATATTATGTTAACTATTCCGCAATTTTTTTGTCACGGGAGGAGCAGATGCTATAATGGAACAGTTATCCCGGAAAGCAAAAAAAGGAGATCTGCAGATGAACATAGTCAGGAAACTCGCAACTGCCGCCGTGCTGCTCTTTCTTCCCGTTGCCGTCGGCGCGCCCGCATTCGCCGCCGATCGCGATACCCTCCTGAGGGAGCTGAAAGGTGACGACTGGGAGGTCCGCCTCATGAAGAAGGACGCCGATGCACTGACGGACCGGCAATCGGTGGAATCTCTTATACGCCTGATAAGGAATGCGGGCCTGGACTGGAGACTCCAGATACGCGGCATCCGCGTCCTTGGCGAACTGCATACAGCCGCGGCGGAAGAGGCACTGATCCAGATGTTTTCCGATGTCTTCTTTCATCAGGGCTGCCCCGCGGTCAAGACCAGCCTCGCCCGCGCCCTCGGGAATTTTCGCGACCCCCGGGTCGTCAGCGCCCTCCTCGAAAAGCTGGATGACTCTGAACTTCCCGTGAGGGCTGCGTCCATCGTTTCACTCGGCCGGGTCGGGGACGCGGCCGCAGTGCCCTATCTCATCGAACGTCTGAACGATCCGAGCTTTATGATAAGGTCGAGCGCCATTGTCGCCCTGGGTCAACTGGGAGACACGAGGGCCCTTCCCGCCCTCGAAAAGACGGCAGACAGTGACAGCGAGCCGCTTCTGAGGATGGAGGCGCGCGCCGCGTTGACCCGGGTCCGGTAGCTCAGCCCTTCTTCTCCCACAGAAGCGCCCTGTCGAAATGCCGGAATATCTTCTCGCGCCGCCTGAATTCGCGGGAGTGGACCTCGCGCCTCCCGTTCTTTCTGCGGACCCCCATATCGGCATGAAGCATCTCGTGGTAGAGGATGAATTCAAGGTAATACCGCGGGGTCTCTTTTCTGTCGAGGACGGGGTTGACCCTGATGACGTCCGTACGGCTGTTGTAGCTGCCGAGGATCCTCCTCCGGACCGAGTGACCGGTCTTCCTGCTCCCCCAGGTGATCCCCGAGGAGATCCTTCCCCCGAAATATTCCCGGTTGACCGCCTCTGCCATCCCGGCAAGGTCATGGTATCTTCCCCTGGTGACCAGTCTGGTCTTCTTCACCGGCCGCTCCGGAAGAGACGCCGCATGGTCCCTGATGAACCTGCGGATGAGGGGTGTCTTCACGCGTACGTTCCTGATAAACGCTGCAAGCTCGTGGAGCACCTCGGGACCTGCCTGCAGAAACATGCGGTGGAGTCTCAGGACCGCGCTGCCCCGTTCCTTCCTCACCGAGATCATGCTCGACGCGTTGTCCGTAATTGTCAATTCGATCCGGGTCCCCGTCAATTTCCCGAGCCGCAGGAGGAAGGCTTCCTCAAAAGACTTAGGCACAGGCTCCCGATCATCGGGAAAAGGGAGCTGCAGCTGCATCAGAAGAGCGGGGCCTGTCCCCTGGGACAGGGTATTTCGACCTTTTCTAGTATCCGCACCTTGCCGTATTCTCCGTCGTATCCCGGCGCAATATGAAGGTCGCCGGCCCGCATCCTTCGAACGGCCTCCGCGATCGTTGCCGAGCCTGCGCGTTCGATGTCATCCGGAGGCGTGTCGAGGAGTATCCTGAATTCATTGCCTAGCTCACGGACCAGGCCGAAATAGGCGGTATCAACCGCCTTGGTGGCGACCCCTTTATGAAGCGCCTCGGCGACCACCTCGGCAAGAGGGATGATCGGATGATACGGCAGCGCCCCGGGAGGGCGGACCCCCGAGGCCCTGTCGGCCAGGCGGTCGATCCGGTGGAGCACCCCGACGGTCACCTTTTTGCCGCAGACAGGGCAATGCCCCCCGTGCCTGACCGTCTCTTCAGGGGTCATGCTCACCCCGCAGGCGCGGTGGCCGTCATTATGGTATTTGCCCTCCTCCGGGAAAAACTCGATCGTGCCGGCAAAGCCCCTGCGCGTCCTGATCGCCCCGAGGATCCCCTCATATGAAATCTCCGTATCCAGGATATTCGCCTCCCTGCCGATCTTCGACGGCGAGTGGGCGTCCGAATTGGAGATCAGGGTGATATTGTCGAGGGCCGAGATCCTCCAGTTCATGGCAGGGTCGGAAGAGAGCCCGGTCTCGATCGCATGGATCTGCGGCGAAAGCTCCTCAAAACACTCTTCGATCGAATCGAACCCCGAGGCAGCCCCGAATATAGAAAAATGGGGGGTCCAGGCATGCGCCGGCACGAGCATCGCTCCGGGAGAGCCGTCCATCGAGATCTGCAGGAGCCTTTTGGCATCGAGGCCGAGGATCGGCCTGCCGTCGGACCGGAGATTTCCGATGGCCGACAGCGCGGTATTGATGCGCGCGGCATCATCGAAGCCCGGCACCAGGAGGATCGAGTGGACCTTCCTCGTGCGGTCGTTCTTCCTGTAGATGCAGCTGATCTCCGCGGTCAGAAGAAAATACACCTCGGACCTGCAGGACCCGGGCACAGTATCCGGCCGATATTTCTTCCTGAGACAGAAGAGCCCGTTGCCCGCGGGTTCGAGTTTCTCCCTCAGTTCTTCAAGCCACAGGGGATGAGTGACATCACCTGTGCCGATGACGGAGATGCCCTTTATCTGGGCCCATCGCCAGAGGCCCTCGGGCGACATCTCTCCGCTGGTAGCCCGTGAATACCTGGAATGGATATGGAGGTCGGCGATAAAGCGCATCAGCCGTCCCGCCTCTCCCTTGCCTGCATATCCGGACTATTCGGAGAAGATGAGGACATCGCGCAGGACCCGCAGGAGCATCGGTATCGGATACGGCTTCGGCAGGACTCCCCTGAAGCCGTACTCCCGGTAGTGCTGCATGATCCGGTCGTCCGCATAGCCGCTTGAGACGATCGCCTTTGCGCCGGGGTCGATCTCCAGCAGTTTCGCGATCGCCTCTTTCCCCCCCATGCCGGAGGAGATGACCAGGTCCATGATCACGGCATCGAACGGATGCCCGGCCTCGCGGGCCTCCCGGTATTTTTCGAGCATCTCTTCCCCGTCTGAGGCGAACACCGCGAAGCAGCCGCACTGGTTCAGCATCCTCTCTGTGACCGTCCTGACCAGTTCCTCGTCGTCCATGACCAGTATAGTCCTTCTGCCCAGGGAAGAATGATTCTCCGGGCCGGGGGCGTCCGCCTGCTCTGTCGCGGCCGGCAGATAGACATGGAATGTCGACCCGTCTCCCGCGGCGGACTCGACGGTGATATATCCGTCATGCCCTTCGATGATCGATGCCGCCGCGGTGAGGCCCAGCCCGCTGCTCTTTTCCTTCGTCGTAAAGAACGGTTCAAAGATCTTTTCGATATGGGTTTCAGAGATCCCGTGACCCCGGTCGCTGACCGAGATCCTTATGTAGGCGCCCTGCCTGATCGCCGGCAGGGATTGGGGCGGCGATTCGAGGTTCTCCGCGGCGATGAGGATCACGCCTCCACCGGGCATCGATTCGATGGCATTTTCGATAATGTTGTTCATCGCCTGACCGAACTGGGCGATATCCACGTCAACGTGCCAGAGCCCCGGGAGGACCGAAAGCTCAATTCTAATGTCGGGACGCGTATTGGGCCCGGCAGCGGGGCCTCTGTGTTCCGCCGCCAGAGAGGAAATAAGCTCTGCCGCCGCAACCCTCGTCTTGAACAGGGTACCCCCCTTGGAAAAGATACTCAGTTCCCGGGTTAGTTTTTCGGCCTTCTGCGCCGCCTTTTCGGCCTCGCCAAGGATGTCCGCCATCTCCGAGCCGGGTTTGGCATACATCGCCGCAAGGCTTATATTGCCGCTGATCGCGGTCAGGGCGTTGTTGTACTCGTGTGCAATGCCTGCGGCAAGGACACCCAGGGACTCGAGCTTCTGGGATTTCATGACCTCCCTTTCGAGTCTCCTGCGTTCGGTGATATCGATCAGCGTGCCTATAATCGCCTTTTTGCCGTTGTATTCCGTCGTTGTCCCCTGGACCTCCACATCCACGACAGAACCGTCTTTCCTGATACCCCTGAACAGATAGTGGAGCGTACCGACCTCGCCGCCGAGGCGCCTCCGGACATTTGCGGCCACGAGATCCCTGTTCTCCTCGGCGATCATCTCCATATACGGTTTCATGAGGAGCTCTTCCTGGTCATATCCGAAGACTTCGGCAAACTTGGGATTGATATACGCGAAAAGGCCGTCCTGGATGATATAAATGCCTACAAAAGAGCGCTCGACCAGGCTGCGGAACATTTCTTCCGCGGCCCGCAGCGCCTTTTCCGTATTCTTGCGCTCGGTAATGTCCCGTACAGCCTCGATCCCGGCGATGATCCTGCCTGATTCGTCCTTCAGGGGGGAGGCCGTAATCTCGTAGTAAAAGGTCCCCCTGTCCGTCTCCCGCACCTGTTCTTTTTTATGTATCCTGCCGTCCCGGTATGCCATGGCCAGGTGACACCCCTCGCACACCTGGTCCCTCTTCTGGTAGGCCCTGTAGCAGAACTCCCCGACATGTTCCCCGACCATCTCCTTCTGCAGCTGGTTCTGAAGGAGCACCCGGAAGTCCGTGTCCTGCACGCTTATCCCGTCGCCGATCGCCTCAATGATCGCCTCGGTTCTCGCCTTCTCCTCTTTTGCATAGAGAACCGCCTGGCGCATCACGCTCTCGACCCTCCTGAATTCGTCCTTGAGTGCCTCGAACTCTGCGATCCGCAGACGCGCCTCCGCAAGTTCCCGTATGAGTTCTTCCCGTGTCTTCCTGTCGTCGTTCATTTCAGGGGCATCATATAGAGGCTCTGTCATGGCGTTTTTTAGACTAACATGCGGATTGCGCCGTGGTCAAAGCAATGATCCATATACTGCAACATTCTGCACTGCAGCCCCCGGAAGAGGGCACGTAATAGCTTGACATTGCGTCCGTCCGGCGCTACATATGAATAGAGGAAGGGAACATGGCCATCCGAACAGGGGATGGCCTGCATCATCGGGGTCATCCATATGGGGGATTCCCCCCACCTTGAGCAGCTGTCTTCCTCAAACTGCCTCGCCTGCCACGACGGCTCTGTCGGGAAGCTCATCTTCTACGAAAAGGCTGGAATTTCAGGTAGTCGGCACAGGATCGGGATGTCCTACAGTGAAGATGGAAAGCTGAAGCACGTGACTGACCGGCGGGTCGTCTTTGTCAACGGCAGGGTGACATGCATCTCATGCCACAATCCCTATACTAGCGGAAAAAAGAGGGTGGTCAAATCCAACAGCGGGAGTGCGCTCTGCCTCACCTGCCACCGGAAATAGAAGCTGTTCACGGCCGGGGGTCTGCATGACGCCATAATCTCGGACGTAGCTTGCGGAGGAAGACCCGGTCTCCGCCGGCCTGGTCTTCATTGATCCAGCACCTCCCTCACCTTTCCCAGGAGGACGTGGGGCGATACAGGCTTTGCTATAACCTCCATGCCCTTTTCCACAAAGCCCTTGCCCTGGAGGATATCCGCAGTGTATCCGCTCATAAATACCACCTTTATATCCTGCCTCAGGCCCTTTATTTCCTCATAGGTCTCCCTGCCACCCTTCCCTGGCATTATTACGTCCAGTATGAGGAGCCGGATGCTGTCTTTGTTCTCTCTGAATCTACTCACCGCATCGTCTCCGTCCGTTGCCTCTATGACCGTATAGCCAAAACTCTCAAGGGCTATACGTCTCTTTCGTGGTGAAGTACGGTTCGAATATCCTCTCCCGCGTCTGTTCATCCATGCCCGTCCCCGTGTCGGTTACCGAAATAACAGCGTACTTCCCGGGGGCGCCGTATCCGTGAGCCTTTACAAAGCTGCTGTCTATCCATACGCCCCTTGTCTCTATACTTAACATCCCACCATTTTGCATGGCGTCCCGCGCATTGGCAGCAAGGTTCATCAGTACCTGCTCGATGTGGCCCCACGGACCATTCTCCCCTGACCAGGCATAACATACCCACGCCGATGGCGGCACTGACCACTGTACTGGCAAGCGGACCGAAAAACACGAACCTCAGGACATCCTGAAGGCGATCAAAGGGATTGCGGCCTTCGGAAAAGCGCCGGATCAAATAACCGCCGACAAGCGCCTCCAGGGTGTTCCCCGCCGCGGTGCCTGCCGCTGCTGCAATGACGAGGTGTCATGCCTGTGAACCGTCTGCCTTTCTCCGCGTTCTGAATTCGTCAATCTCCGTCATCGTCTTTTCCGCGCATTCGGGACAGAGGCAATGACTGAAGATGGCCTTTGAATGCTCGGTGATATATGATTCGATCTGGTTCCAATATCCCCTGTCGTCCCGTATCTTTTTGCAGGAAGCGCATATCGGCAGCATGCCGCTTAAAAGATTGACCCGGTCAAGGGCCTCTTTGAGTTCAGCGATAAGTTCCTCCCTCTCCGCCTCAGTCTTCCTGCGTTCGATAGCGTACTTGATGGATCGTATGAGCAGATTCTTTTCCACCTGGCCCTTGATCAGATAATCCTGCGCGCCTCCCTTGACCGCCTGAATGCCTGTCTCCTCGTCGGCAAGCCCCGTGAGCACGATGATCGGCGCTTCCGGTCTGATTTCGTTCAATTTCTCAAGAGTCACCAGACCCTGGCTGTCGGGAAGACCAAGGTCCAGGAGGATGATGCCGAAGCCGTCCTTCTGAATCTCTTCTCTTGCCGTTGACAGGCGCCCCGCGCATTTCAGCTCGAACCCGATATTTGTTTCCCTCAGCATCTCTTCTATGAGACGGGCATCCCCGGGGTTGTCCTCGACAAGTAATATTCTTATCGTCCGGTCCATGTTCAGCGTCCGCCATCCGGCAGTTTTACAATCGTAAGCCAGAAGTCCTGTATCGACTTCACGATGCTGAGGAACTGCTCCAGGTCGACCGGCTTGGTGATAAAACAGTTCGCATAGAGATTGTAGCTTTTGACAATGTCCTCTTCGTCCTTTGAGACGGTCAGGATGACAACCGGTATGCGCTTCAAGGTGTCATCCGACTTGATCTCGGTGAGCACCTCATGACCGCTTTTTTTAGGCAGGTTCAGGTCGAGTAAAACCAGGTCCGGCCGCGGCGCATCCTTATAAAGGCCCTGCCTTCGGAGAAAGGCCAGGGCCTCGACGCCGTCGCCTACAACGTGCAGATCATTTCTGACCCTCGCCTCTTTCAGGGCCTCCTGGGTAAGCCTTACATCTCCGGGGTTGTCCTCTACAAGCAGGATATCAATCGGGCGGCCCATATCTCGGTCATTCATGCCTCTGTGTCCTCCTTTATCGGAATCGTAAAATAAAAAGTCGTTCCTTTCCCTTCTTCCGACTCAAACCATATGCGGCCGCCGTGCCGTTCGACGATTCGCCTGCAGAGCGAAAGCCCTATGCCGACGCCCGGATACTCCTTCCCGTGCAGCCGCTGAAAAATATTGAAGATCCTGTCCTCATATTCCCGGGCAATGCCGATGCCGTTGTCCTTCACGGAAATGATCCATTCCGCCCCCTTCCGCATCGCCGAGACATGGATGCAGGGCGGATCTTCCCGCCTGAATTTTATGGCATTTGCCAAAAGGTTCTGGAATACCTGAACAAGCTGTACAGGGTCCGCCCTGACAACCGGAAGGCGGTCCGCGGTTATCAGGGTTCCGCTTTCCTCAATGGCGATCCTCAGGTTCGAGATGGCGATCCCGAGGACCTCCGCGAGATTCACCTCTCCAAACGGCTTGCCCTTTGTCTCTATCCGCGAATAGGCCAGAAGGCCGATAATCATATTCTGAAGCCGGCCCGCGCCGTCCACCGCATAGGAGATAAACTCATCCGCGTCTTTGTCGAGCCTTCCCCTGTAGCGCCGCTCGATCAGCTGCAGATAGCTGGCAATCATCCGCAGGGGCTCCTGCAGGTCGTGGGAGGCGATATAGGCAAACTGTTGAAGCTCTTCGTTGGAGCGCCGAAGTTCTTCCACCGTCTTTTCGATCTTCCTGTTCGCCTCTCCGCGCTCCGCGCTGTATTCAACCTCTCTTTCGTACTGTTCCCGGTAAAAAAGGACATTTTGCTGCCTCCACCACAAGGCGATGCCAAGGCCCGAGGCAATGATCAGGATCACGATGACAAGCGAGACGACAAGGACATTTTCCCAAAGGGGCTTATAGACCTCATCCTTGTCAACTTTTGTGACAATAAACCACGGGGAACCGGGGATGGAATCAACGGACGCAAATACCGGTTTCCCACGGTAGTCCAGGCCCTCGACTGCGCCGTGCCTGCCCAGCACGGCCATGCCGGCTGGCAGGTCCTTTTTGCTGAGAGAAAACCGAAAGGAAAGGGTCGTGTTTTTCCTGTGTCTGAGTTCATTGATATAGACGACATCATCCCCCTCGCGCCTGACCAGCAGGGTCTCGGCTGTGCTGGAGGCCACAGGCCACGTCTGGATGAGCGGATACAGAAATCTGTTCGGATCAATCACCAGCAAAAGCGCACCTGAAGAACGTCCACTCGGGGAAAGGACCGGGATGACAAGGCTCAGGAACACCGACTTCGTGAACTCGGATCTCTGGATATCGGTAAATTCCACCTTCCGTGAATGAATCGTATTCAGGACCATGCTTTTTGAACTCGGCCCGATGTCCGCTTCCGCTGACCCCACGGACAATACCGTCCTGCCCTTTGCGTCGACCAGAATAATCTCGCTGTAGTCATTGCTCTTTTTGAGAAGCGTCAACCAGTCAGTGACGTCCTTCCTTGTTTCTGCTTCTCCGGGAGAATCGATAAAATCCGTGATGTGGCCCGACATGATCCGATTGCCCATAATGACCTGTGCATCTGCAAGCCGCTCCTTTCTCCAGTTGACGATCTGCCCGACCTTCAAAACAGTGATGGCAACGAGATCATTTTTTATATTTTCAACGAAACGCGCCTTCTGCTTTTCATAATAGAGATATCCCGCCGCAATTATCCCTGTCATGAGCAGGATAAATACGATAAGGACCCTGTAGGGAATATTGAGCGGATTGCGCCTCTCTGCCATTAAAAACAACTCTCCTGTTTCTTCAAAGAGTACCTCTCACCCCACCTCCCGTCAAGGTTTATTCCGGACACCCGCGCGGGAAGATACTGCATAATTCATCCTGCGGGGCATCCATTTGTTATAATCGAATCATGACAATAAACCGCA
Source organism: Nitrospirota bacterium (assembly GCA_021814475.1). Classification (GTDB taxonomy): domain Bacteria; phylum Nitrospirota; class Thermodesulfovibrionia; order Thermodesulfovibrionales; family UBA6898; genus PALSA-1316. The sequence goes on along the minus strand of JAKAIE010000008.1, from coordinate 37,600 downwards.
GGCAGGAGGCATCATGATTGAACCGGAGATTAAGCGCCTGTTTTCCGCCTCGACGAAACAGGTGACATCAGCCAACAAAGATCAGCGCCTTTGACGGTCTGATTACCGGAAACCCGCGAGACCACAATGGACATGTCAACGCTTATCTGGAGTTTTCTTTTCGGCACTGTCGGATTCGCCTATTTTGTCTACGGCAAGAAGCAAGAGGCGATCGTCCCCCTTCTCTGCGGGGTTGTCCTCATGGTCTTTCCTTACTTTGTTTCCAACACCCTTCTGTTAGCCGCAGTGGGAATCGGGCTGATTATTCTGCCCTTCGTCCTCAGACGCTAGTACGCGAAGAATCATAAAACTCACATGCAACTGCCATGCAACCAGATTTAAGAGGTTAGGGCGAGTGAAATGGCTTGAAATAAGGGCGGTGAATGGTCGGGGCGAGAGGATTCGAACCTCCGACCCCCTGCTCCCAAGGCAGGTGCGCTAGCCAGGCTGCGCTACGCCCCGAAGTTTGTATTTTACTGAACGCACCCAGGAAAAATCAAACAGCGCACAGTCATCATGCGGCGGGCGCTGCGGGAACGGGGAGTTTTAATTTTTCCGGCGCTGCGGGGTATACTGTTATGATGTTTCTTTGTGAGGTGAAATTATTTCTTCGCTCATTATTGACGGCTACAACCTGATCGGACTCGGGCATGGCGATCTTCAGGCGGCAAGAACCAGGCTGATCAGCGACCTGGCCGCATACCGCAGGGCCAGAGGGCACGATATAACCATCGTTTTCGACGGCTGGCAGGCAGGCAGTCACAGAGAAGAAAGGTCGACAGTCGCCGGGATACCGGTCATTTACTCGCGGCTGGGGGACAAGGCCGACCTTGTCATCAAAAGACTCATCAGCGAGGACAAAAGGGAATGGATCGTCATCACCTCGGACAGGGAGATCGCGGCCCATGCCTGGGCCTCGGGATCGGTGCCGGTCCGCTCCGAAGTCTTTCAGGACATTCTGGAGGGCCGCAGGACGTCGTTCACCGATGAGGCCGCAACCGGGGACGAGGAGGGACCGAAGACAAGGAGAGGGAAGGCGCATACCCCTTCGCGGAAAGAAAAGTCGATCGCCAGGGTCCTGAAGAAGCTGTGACAGGCGCTACCCTGCTCCGGGCCAGACCCGCGGACATCCTCAATGTGCTTTTCCTGGTCTTCCTCACCTCGCTCACGGTCCTTTTCCGCGACAGACTCGAAAACCCGCCGCTGCTGATTGGGCTGTATTCACTGATGATCCTCCTGCAGGCCGTGACGATCCTGATAAGGGAAAAGGGGCGTTTCCCTAGACTTCTGCACGCCTTCATCTTCCCTACAATATCGATCCTGGTCGTCTTCGACAGCCTCGGGAGGCTTGTGCATCCCCTGAACCCCCATGACATCGATCCCCTCCTGATCCGGATCGATTATCGGCTCTTCGGCTGCTATCCGACCGTCGCGCTCGAGAGAATCATGACACCATTTCTGACCGACCTCCTGCAGCTTGCATATATGAGCTATTACTTTATCCCAATCTCCCTCGGAGTCGTGCTCTACCTCAGGGGGAGAGACGAGGAGTTCGACCGGACCCTTTTTTTTATCATGCTCTGTTTCTATCTCTCCTATATCGGGTATCTCCTGTTCCCGGCGCTCGGGCCGCGCTATACGATGGCCCACCTCCAGAACCGGGGGCTCGAAGGGCTCTTTCTGTCGGGCCGTATCCAGCATCTGCTGAACAGCCTGGAGGGGATCAAGCGCGATGCGTTTCCGAGCGGCCATACCGGGATAGCCCTTACCACCCTGTATCTCGCCTTTGTCTACGAGCGCAGGCTCTTCGCCGTTTTGCTGCCGCTGGTTGCCGCCCTGGTGTTTTCGACGGTCTATTGCAGGTATCATTATGGTATAGACGTTATCGGCGGCGTGCTGCTGACCGTAATCACTATATTCATGGGAGAGGCTGTTTATGGATGCCGGACAAAGAGAATCGATACTGGTCGTTGAGGACGAGAGGAAGATAGCCGACATCGTCCGGGCGTATCTCGAACGCGAGGGCTATTCCGTCAGGATAGCGCCCACCGGGTCGGAGGCTCTCACCCTTCTCAGGGAACGCTTCGAACTCGTCGTGCTGGACCTGATGCTGCCTGATATGCAGGGGGAGGATATCTGCCGGGTCATCCGGGAGAACTCCGACCTGCCGGTGATCATGCTGACCGCCAAGAGCGGGGAGGAGGACCGCATACGGGGCCTGGGCATCGGGGCTGACGACTATGTGGTCAAACCTTTCAGCCCCCGTGAACTCGTAGCGCGGGTGAAGGCCCTTCTGAGGAGAACGGGTAAGAGCAGAAAGAAGACCTACAGCATAAACGGAGGAAACCTCAGGGTCGACGTCAGCAGCCGCGAGGTATTCGTCAAGGGAGAGAAGGTCGTACTGACACCTACCGAGTTCAAGATACTGATGGCCTTTGTCGAAAACTCCGGCAGGATATTTTCGAGAGACCAGCTGGCCACAATAGCCCAGGGGTTCGACTTCGAGGGGTACGACCGGACGATCGACGCCCATGTGAAAAACCTGCGCCACAAGATCGAATCCGATTCGAAGTCACCCGAGTTCATCCGGACTGTCTACGGCATCGGATACCGCTTTAACGGGACAATGGATGAGGACTAAGCTTTTCTTCGCCTTCTTCGCGGTCATCGCGATGGCCCTCGTCTCGAACCTCATCTACGAACAACTCGTGGTCAGGGATTTCGAGGCATATGTCGGGGGCGCGAAGGCGGACAAACTCTACTGGATCCTGGCCTCCGTGGAGGGGAGCTATACCGACGGCAGATGGGACATCCGTTCCCTGCACAACGCGGCCCATTGGGCTGCGATGCTCGGGTTCGATATCAGGATAACCGACAAAGGCAACCGCGAACTGATGAGTTCCCGCCATGCACTGGAGATGCTGTCTCCGTCAATGAAGCGGCGCATGCAGGGGATAACCGACCTGGAATCCGCCACCGGCGACTATGAACAATATCCGCTTTATGGCGAGGGCCGGGAGGTCGGGACCTTATATGCGAGGACAACGGCGCGGCCCGGCCGGGTCAGCGACAAAGAACAGGTCTTCCGGCGGAAGGGGAGGGAGTTCCTCATCACCTCCTTTGTCATCGCCGGGAGCGGAGCAGTCCTGCTGGCGGTATTCTTCAGCCTCTTTCTCGCGCGCCCGCTGAAACACATGAAGCGGGCGGTCGAGGCCCTCGCGCAGGGAAATTTCAGCGCCCGCGTCGCGACAACCTCTGACCGGGACGAACTGGGAAAGCTTTCGAAGAGCTTCAACTTCATGGCCGAGGCCCTGGAGCGGGAGGAAGCGCTGAGGAAGCGGCTCACCTCCAACATCGCCCACGAACTTCGCACGCCTCTTGCCGTGGCAAAGGCAAACGTCGAGGCGATGATAGACGGGGTTGTTGAAGACCGGCAGTCGGGTCTCGAAAACGTCAGGCTTGAGATAGAGCGGCTGATCGGTCTGGTGGAGGGGATCGAGGACATCACCAAGGCGGAGGCGAGCTTCTTCAGCAAAAACAGGTATACCCTGACAAACCTCGCCGACTTCCTCGACGGCATCGTGGCGAAGCTGACGCCACTCGCTGCGGAGAGGGGGCTGTCTCTGCAGCTGACGCGGGGGGAGGACCGCATCGTCCTGACGGACCAGGATAAACTGGAGAGGATCATACAGAACATCGTGACGAACGCGCTGAAGAACACCCTCTCGGGTGGGGTGACCCTCTCCTACGCCTCCGACGCCACAATCTTCTCTGTCGAGGTGAGGGACACCGGGGTGGGTATTCCTGAAGACAAGAGGGACCTGATCTTCAAAAGGTTTTACCGCGGAGACGACTCGACAGGTATCGGGCTCGGGCTTGCGATCGTAAAGGAGCTCGCCGATGCGCTCGGCGGAGGCGTAGACTTTCGGAGCAGGGTTGGGGAAGGCTCCGTCTTCACGGTCCGGCTCCCCCTGCACGGGAAATGACGTTGGATATCCCCTATTCCAGGACAAAGGACGGCATCCGCATCGAGGTAAAGGTCGAACCGAGGTCATCACAGAAGGCGATCGCAGGAATCCTGGGCAACACCCTGAAGGTCAAACTGACCGCCCCGCCGGTCGAGGGCGCGGCGAACGAGCAGCTCATCGAAATATTATCAGAGGCCTTCGGGATAAGAAAATCGGCGATCACAATCACGCGGGGGCAGTCGTCAAAGAACAAGGTCGTCGAGATAGCCGGGATAAGCACGCCGTCGCTGCAGACGGAGGCTTCAAAGCGGGGAAGACGGTGATCTTCGCCCGCCGTCGTTATTCCGAGAGCACCACGCGGTTTCGGCCGCTGTTTTTCGCCTTGTAGAGGGCCACGTCAGCGGCCTCGCTCATCTCCGCTGCGGTCTGATACCTGTCGACAGACGCAAGGCCGCAACTGAACGTGACAGAGAAACTCCGGCCCTTCCCCTGATGGAGAATAAGTTCAAAATCCCCTCTGATTTTGTCGAGGACCCTCACTGCGGCAGGACCGTCCATGTCAGTAAGGATGATCGCAAACTCCTCGCCTCCATACCTGCCGATCATGTCGGTCTTGCGAAGCCTTTGCTGCAGCAGCCTTGAAAGGCTCTTCAGGACCTGGTCTCCCGCATAATGCCCGTAGGTATCATTGACCAGTTTGAAATGGTCCAGGTCGAGCAGGGCAAAGACGAGACCGGAGTCCTTTCGCCGGGCGCGCGACATTTCTATGTCGAGCTGCTCCTTTGTCCTGGAATGGTTCAGCAGCCCCGTGAGGCTGTCACGTATCATGAACGACCGCAGCGTCCTGTAGCGCTCGGCCCGGGAGGTGACGGACGATATCAGGTGGTCGGGGCGAATGGGCTTTGTCAGAAAGTCGTCCCCCCCGAGTCTCATGGCGCTGAGCTGCTTGTCCAGGTCTGTCTCCGCAGAGAGAAACACGATCGGCACACTCACAAAGGCCTCTTTCTGCCGGATGATCTTCGCCAGTTCCAGTCCGGTGCAGCCCGGCATATATACGTCCATAAGGATCAGCTCCGGCCTGAAATCAGAGAGTTTCTCCAGGATCTGGAAAGGGTCAGTGACGATCTCCGTGGTGATGCCGCTCTGCTGCAGGACCAGCTCGTGCCGGGCGGCCAGGAGAGGCTCGTCATCAACGATCAGTACACGGTACGGTTCAGGGACCTGGTGCATGGTCAGCAGATCGAGCTTGTCTATCAGCCGGCCTATATTCACCGGAGCGGTAAAGCAGGCGTCCGCACCCGCCCTGACCGCGCGCAGCCGGGTACCGATATCGTCCTTATCCGAAATATACACAAAGGGAATCTTTCCGCCCGCCCTTTCCCGTATCCTGCCGATCTCCTCAATATCCTCACATTCCCCGTCGCCGGGGACTGCATCCGCGATGATGGCAGAGGGGAGCAACTTACCTACCGCTTCTTCCAGTTCTCCCAGGCTGGAAAAGGCGCGCACGTAGTATCCGAAATAGCCCAGCTGCAGTGGGAGTTCCTCGGCGACGAGCCGGTCGCGCCCCAACGCAAACAGTGTCCGTTTTGCGTCCTTCTCCGTGTCCCGCTCTTCCCGGGCCGGAAGCTGCACAACGGGTCTGTCCTGCCTGCATTCTCCTGAACACAACTCGCCGAGTTCCTTCAGTGCGTCCCGTATCCCCCGAATTGCGTGTGGTGACAGCCCGGATCCGCCTGATGCAGCCTTCAGGTGTCTCTCGAGCGCACCCGCCGCCCCGCTCACCCTGTCAAACCCGAAGGTCCCGCTCGAACCGGTCATGCTGTGGACAAGACGCTGCAGACGCTCCAAGTCTTCCCCCTGCCCGCTGCCCCGGCATACCGCCTCCCACAGGTGCTCTATCTCCGTGAACTTCCCTCCCAGTTCCGCTCCGTACGCCCTGCCGAGGAGGGCCAGCTGCTCCTCGACAGAGGGCCTGCCCGTCGCACGCGGCCGCCGGATCAGCCCGTCAATGGTCTCGGAGAGCTTCATCGGATCAAACGGTTTAGGTATCAACCCCGCCGCGCCAAGCCTGTTCAGCCGCTCCGCCTCACCGGGCGTGCTGTCGGCCGTCAGGAAGATGACCGGAACCCCGGCAGTCCCGGGTATTCCGCGCAGGGCCTCAAGGGTCCCGGGACCGTCCAGGCCCGGCATGTTGACATCGAGGATTATGACGTCCGGCAGGAAGGCGGGCGCCTCCTTCGTGGCGCTGATTCCGGAAAGACAGCTGCAGACCTCATGGCCGCCGACTTTTTCGAGTGCAAGCCGCACCACGGTCAGCATGGCCTGATCATCGTCGACAACCAGGATCCTCATACGGTCAGTCTGACGCGCCGCCGGCCAGCCTTAATACACAAGCGGCCACCTTGTCCTGCACCGCGGCCAGTTCCGGCGAAAGACCATATTCATAGCTTTCACAATCCCCGGGGACAATTCCCACTATAAAGGTCTCGGGCCTTTTCCATAGCGCCGCAGCCATGTCCAGCATGTCGCTGATCCTCCCGTAATGCCCTGAAATAAAAAGGTCCTTTTCCGCGATCTCGGTCCCGTTCAGCACCCTTATATCCCCCGGGACTCCTGTCGTCAGCACGGCATCGACGATGATCAGCCTGTCGACACCTTCAAGGTAGGAAACGATATCTATCCCTGCCGTACCGCCGTCAAGCAGCCGCGTGCCTTCCCCAAGGCTCATGCCGGAGAGCCTGTTGAGGACATGGATGCCTATACCATCGTCTTTCCGGTATATATTGCCGACACCGAGTATAAGGACGCTGCAGTTCTTCATAAGGGCAGTCTCCATGGACCGCAGCTACGACAGGCCCATCAGCTTTTTCGTCTTTTCGATCTTGTCGGAATCCGCATCCCCGGACATCACAATGAACAGCACGTGTTCCATGCCGCGCTCAAAACGGAGCGTGCTTACAATGTTATGCCGTTCGGAAAGACCTGAGTCCACGATCACCATGTCCGGTTTTGTCTCGATCGCCTTATCGATTCCATCCTCGCCGGTAAATGCGCCTGTTATCTGAAAACCCTTTGCATCGAGCACGTCGCTGAGCGTCTTTACCGTGGCAACATCCTCGTCGATCACGAGCACCTTCTTGCGCGAATGGCCGTGGGAAAGGAGCACAGCTATGCTCTTGAGAAGCTCTTCAGTGTCGACCGGCTTTGTGTGGTACCTGTCGATCCCTAGACGGTAGCCCCTTTCGTGGTCCTCGATGATGGACAGGATGATTATCGGAATATCCCTTGTCAGAGGATTGTTTTTCAGTACCGCCGCCACATCAAAACCGCTGATGCCGGGCATCATCACATCCAGAGTGATGATATCGGGCCTCTGTTTCCTGATCTCGGCAATCGCCTCAAAGCCGTCCCTGGCGAGCACGACCTCGTAGCCGTTCTCCTCTATCACCTGTCTCAGATACTCGCGTATATGCTCCTCATCGTCCACAACGAGCACCCTCTTCCTGCCATTCACCTCCGCGGGCCGGCCTTCGTCCGTATGCTCCTGCAGATGCCTCATCAGGAGATCTATGGTGGAGGCCGCCGTTTCCCCCACGGGAAGGACAAAGGAAAACACGCTCCCCTCACCCGGCCGGCTCTCGGCACGGATGGTTCCTGCGTGGTGCTCTATTATCTCTTTGCAGATCGGCAGCCCAAGGCCTGTACCCGTGGGCTTGTCCGTCAGGGTATCGCCCACCTGCTTGAACTTTTCGAAGACCTTCGGCAGGTCCTCCTCGGCAATCCCCATGCCCGTATCCCGCACGCTCACCGTTATGCGATCGTTGCCCCTCTCCGCGCTGCAGGTGATCGAACCGCGGTCCGTAAACTTGACCGCATTGGATATCAGGTTGATCATGACCTGGATAAGCCGGTCCTTGTCCCCGACTATCTTCGGCAGGTCCGGCTCTATCCGCTTTATGAGGGCGAGCCCCTTGGCTTCAAACAATGATACGGTCGCTGTCGTCGCCCGTTCTATGACCTCTTCCAGCGAGACAAGGTCCTTCTTCCACTCGATCTTCCCCGCCTCCATCTTGGCAATATCAAGGACATCGTTTATCAAAGAGGTGAGCCGCTCGCCCTCGGAGACGATAACGTTGATATTTTCTCCGACCTGTCTCACCGCCTTCACGACCTTCTTGTCGGTGGAATTGATCTGCGGGAATACCGTATCCTCGAGCTTTTTCTTTATGAGCCGGGCAAAGCCGATCACCGAAGTCAGGGGAGTCCGGAGTTCGTGGGAAACCGTCGAGATGAAATCGGTCTTCATCCTGTCGACCTCCCACTCCTTTGTGATGTCCCGGAAGACCGTGATCACGCCGAGCAGTTCACTGCCGGTCTTTATGACCGAAGAAACGGCGCGAATGACCCTCTTGTCCAGCTTGAGATCCGTCTGCAGGATTTCGGCCCCGTGCCCCGTCATGACGTCCGCGACCATCTCGCCGATGCCGGCTCCTGGGAAGACCTCCAGGGTATTCCTGCCCATAAGGCTTCCGGACTCCAGTCCGAAAAGCTTCTCGACAGCGGGGTTGGACAGCGCAACCGTATTGTCCGGGGCGGTCACGATCAGTCCGTCTGTCATGTTTCTGATCACCGCATTGAGCTTGTTCTTTTCGTTGTTCAGGGCCCGTGTAGCTTCCCTGATCTTGTTATAGGAGAGGGCATTATTGATAGCCAGTGCGACATTCGGTCCGAGCGCGCTGATAAAGGACATGGCCTCGATGCTGATCGGTCCGGGGTCGGCAACGAGGATGACGCTGTTGGCGTCTTCCTCGTACAGGCACGGGAAGGCGGCCAGTGTGCCATCCTGCTCTCCGGACCCCAAAAGCCTTCCCGCCTCCGGACCTTCGGCAATGACCATGTCCCCGGAGAGGACCGCTTCTGCCACCTGGGCAGGCACCGGCGCCTCCCCCTCCAGGCTGAACCCGCGCGTCGTGAGGGCCTCCGTGCCGGTCTTGCTGCTGAGATAAAGGGCCCCTGCCCTGATCCCCGTGATCGAGATCAGCTTGTCCAGAAACGCGGCTGCCAGTTCAGGAAGCTCCACGGCAGTCGAGAGGACATTTGCAAGGTCTGCAAAATGTCCCTGCATCTTGACCGCATCCTGAAGAAGCCTGCACCGGTTTTCCAGTTCTCGGTTCTTTTCCCTGAGTCTCTCCAGCTCCTTACGCTCATCCGCCGGCATGTCTGTCACAGGTAGTTCATCCACTTCGAGAGGCGGTCCTTTACTTCCAGGTTGCCCCACATGCCTACCACACGCTCGTCGCTCGCAAGACATTCTATGTATGTCCTGCACCGGGTATGCTCGTCGGCGACCTTGTCGGACGAGACACGTATCTTCGCCTTATTGAGGATGAGGTTCGTCATGGAACTGCCGAAGATGGACTCAAGCTCGGGCTTGATCTTTTCCTTGAGACCGTCGATGTTCATCAGTCTCTCCTGAGCAGATCTATACGCCTTCCGCCGGCATAGAGACCTACCTCAAGAGGCATCCTCCCGATCGCGTGGGTCGAGCAGGAGAGACAAGGGTCGTAGCAGCGCACTGCCATCTCGATCCTGTTGAGTATGCCCTCGGTCAGTTTTCCGTTCTTTATATGCCCTTTCGAGACTTCTTTTACGGAAAGGTCGATTGCCCTGTTGTTATGCTCGGTGGCGACCACGAAATTGGCCTTTGTGATCCGGCCGTCGTCATCGGTCTGGTAGTGGTGAAAGAGCGTTCCCCTCGGCGCCTCGATCACGCCAACCCCCTCCCCGCTCATCCTGTCGGCCCTCACCCTGCAGTCCTTCGAGACGATGTCGTCATCCCTCAGAAGTTCCTGCGCCCTTTCGGCCGCGTAAAGCAGTTCAATCGTCCGGGCAACATGGTAATAGAGGTTTTCGTTTACCGGAACCCCAAGGACCTTGAATTCCCTCAACCTCTCGTTTGCCAGAGGCGTTCCGATCCTCTCCGAGATGTTCATCCTCGCAAGGGGGCCGACCCGATAGATGCCCTCCGGCCAGCCCTGCTTCTTGTAAAACGGGAACTTGAGCCATGAATTATCTTCAACATGCTCGCCTATCTCGGTAAGGTAGTCTCTCCCGTCGAACTCTGCAATCTTGCTGTTGTCAGGGCCCTTGATCGTCAGCGGCCCGTCATAGAATTCAAGAACCCCGTCTTTTGTCATGCCCATTTGCTGCGTGTCAAAGCAGCCGAGGCTCGGCATGTCTTCCCGGTACCGTTCGAGTATGCCCCAGGCGGTATCGACCGCCAAACCTGACAGGGCCACCGCCTCCCTGATGTCCTGAATCAGGTGGAACCTGTCCTCGTGGCTGAGGGGCCTGCTCATGCCGCCGGGGATGGCAGTGACCGGGTGTATCGGACGGGCGCCGACCATGTCGACAATCGTCTGGCCTATCTTCCTGAGCCGGATCGCCTTTTTCGCAAGCTCCGGGTCCCTCTCATACACGCCGATGAGACTCCTTTTCCCGGGATCGGAATCAGGGCCGAGAATAAAATCCGGCGCCGCAAGAAAAAAGAAGTGGAGCGCGTGGGAGTTGATGAACTGGCCCATATGCATGAGCTCGCGCAGTTTCTTAGCAGGACCGGGGATCTCCAGCCCGAGCAGGTCGTCGCAGGCCTTTACGGCGGCAAGGTGATGGCTCACAGGGCATATGCCGCAGATCCTGGTCGTGACCACCGGCATGTCCCAGAGCATCCTGCCCTCGCAGAACTTCTCGAAGCCGCGGAACTGTGTCACATGAAAGTGCGCGTCTGATACATTGCCACTGTCATCCAGATGAATGGTGACCTTCCCGTGTCCCTCTACCTTTGTCAGCGGATCTATCTCTATCTTCCTGCTCATCTGTCCTCCCGGAAAGGCATTATCGATACGGGAAGGGAATACCTGTAGCCAATGCCGACCACATCCTCCATAAACATCAGTGCGCCGGCAGGCAATATGGAAGCGATCGCATTGATCATCTTCGCCCCCTGTTCGAGCGCATCCGGGGTAGGCCCCATGCACCCCCTGCAGGGCGTATTTCCCTTGACGCACCGCGCGTCGCAGCCCTCTCTCGTCGCCGGCCCCATGCAGAGCAGTCCCTGTTCGAGAAAGCACTTCTGCGGGTCTATCTCATCGAGTTCCATGATCGAACTCACGTCCGCCGTCACGAACTCCCTCTTCGGCTCATACATCGCCTTGTGGACGCGGTTGCATTCGTGGCAGAGGTTCTTCTTCGGCAGCAACGGCTCCTGATTGTTCAGAAGGGCAACCAAGGCGGACTTGATCATACCCGGTGTCGGCGGACATCCCGGCACGGCATAATCCACGTCGATCACCTGGTGCAGGGCCCTCACGTGTTTCCGAAGGGCCGGTATGTCGGGAGAAGAAGGGACTCTCCCATCTACCGTGCTCTCATTTTCCGTGTAACTCCTGGCGAGGACCTCGTCCAGGCCGAAAAGATTCCTCAGCCCGTTTATGCCGCCCAGTGCAGCGCAGGTCCCCAGTGCGAGTACCTTCCCGGACTTCTTCCTGAATTCTTTTGCGACAGCCTCATCCTTGGTGTTGCCTATGGAGCCGTCGAGGATGCAGAGGTCGGCCTCGACGATCTCCTTGACGTCGTTTATCGGAGACCTCACGATATCGATGACGTCCAGCAATGGCAACAATTCTTCATGCATGTCGAGGATCGCAATATGGCAGCCGAAACAGCCGTCGAGGTGGCCGGTAGAGACCTTCAGCTTTTTCATGCGGTCGCCTCCAGGGTCTTCAGGTGGTTGATAAAATCCATCGCGTTGGCAACACAGGAGCCGCCCTCGCAGGATGTCACGCCGAATATCCTGAGACGTTCCGGCGAAATCCCCCTGCTGCCGAGCACTGCCCTGAAGAGGTTGGCCCTCCGGTCGAGGTCCAGGTTCCCTACTATATTAAGACAGTGGTCGTCGCTGCACTTGCATATCACGACGCCCCTGAAGCCCCGCCTGAAGGCCTCAAGGATAAGCTGCGTGTCTATCCTGCCCGCGCACTTCACGGAAAGGGGCATGACGCTCGTTGCATATTCGATCCCCTCTTTCCCGGCGTAGTCGAGGGAAGGATAACCGCACCCCTCGCAGGCCAGGTAGAGAACCTTGATCCCGTTGGGCGGCTCATACCCCGAAAGTATGCCGATGGCGGACATGAGATACTTCGTGGTCGCACTCACCTGGTCTCTCGCCCCGGTCGGGCAGGCAGAGACGCAGTTCCCGCAGCCGACACATCTTTTGATATTGGTGGACGAGAGCTTTGTCACCTGATCGATCTCGGAGGCCTTGAATATGCAGGTCTTTATGCAGGTGCCGCAGCCTCCGCAGACCTCCTGGTCGACCTCGGAAACAAAGAGTTCATGGTTTACAGAGTTCTTGCTGAGAAGCGCGTCCAGGGACATCGCCGCTGAATCGGCAGAGGCTATCGTGTGACTGAGATGCGGGCCCGGCGGGATGAGGAAGATGCCTGGGTTGACAGTCTCTGTCACCGCGGTATCGGACATGACGTTCCTGAAATGCCCGTTGCTGTCGCGTTCTATCCTCAGGTATGGATACAGCCTGCCTGCGTATTCCGCGTCGTCCCCGATCGAAACGACGATCCCTCCTGCCCGGAGATTGATGTCCCCGCCGAGCTTTATCCTGAAATTGCCCGCATACCCGTAAAGGTCCGTTATTCCGGCAGAGTAGAATTTTACATCCGGGTGATTCTTCACGGAGGCGATGGTCGGTATCACCTGCGGGAGGAAATCTCCCTCCGGAGGCACCGGTCTGTGATCAATGAACAGGATATGAAAGCCCCTCTCGAGCAGGCGCATAGCCGTAAAGAAGCCTCCCGGCTGAGAACCGATCACGGCAACGGTCCTTTTGGGGGCAACCTCGATCATGCCCACGTCCCTGAGGACCCTGACCTTCTCCATCGCCACATCTATCAGGACCTTCGCCTTCTTCGTCGCCTCGACCGGCTCCTTCGCATGTGGGATCGAGACCTGTTCCCTGAGATTCACTATGCCGATCCTGTTGGCGTTTATATCAAGCCCCTGAAGCATTTCAAGTATCCGGCCCCCGTTTCTCGTCCTGCTGTAAAAGAGAGGCGATTCCCCTGCCAGCACCACCGCATCGAGCTTCCGGTTGCGGACCTCTTCGGCAATGAGCCGGAGGCTTGCGGCACAGTGGAGATTATCCAGGACCCTGACCACCTCGGCGCCGTCATACCGGGCCTCAAGGGCCCTGACGTCGATGACGCCGCTTATCGCGCCGTCGCCTTCAGAGATAAACAGGCCGGCCTTCACCTGCCCGCCCTCATAGCGTGATCCCCAGCACTTCGGAGGCCTTGGCGATAATCTCGTCCGGGTTGAAGGGCTTGGTCATATACAGGTCCGCACCGGCCTCTGTTCCCTTCTGCCGGTCGAATTCCTGCCCCTTGGCCGTGAGCATGACAATATACACACCCTTCATCTGCAGTTCGTTTTTTACCGCATTGCATACGTCAAAGCCGTTCATCTTCGGCATCATCACATCGAGGAAGACGAGCTCCGGGGACTCTTTCTTTATCTCCTCAAGCGCATCTTCCCCATTGGCCGCGGACAATATCTCGACATCGGCGTCTTCAAAATCCTCAAGGGTCTGCTCAAGCAGCAGCCTTATATGGGGCTCGTCATCAACAATCAATATCTTTTTTGACATGATATCTCCCTGCGGGAAATGACCTGAGTTATTCCCCAATTATCTCCCGGACCTTCGCCAGAAGAACGTCCGGGGCAAAGGGTTTGTTTATATGCGCCACTGTCCCGAGGGACCCGCTGATGCCGTGATATACATCCTCGGTCAGCCCTGACATGATGATGACAGGCGTATTCTTCAGTGCCTCGTGGCCCCTCATCTCCATCAGGGTTGCATACCCGTCCTTCCCCGGCATCTCGATATCGAGGACGACAAGATCGGGCCGTTCGGCGACGGCGGCCTTCAGGGCTCCGTCGCCGTCGGAGGCCGTCACAACGTCATATCCGTTCTTCGTAAAGAGCACCTTTTCGAGCTGCAGGATCCTGTTTTCATCGTCAACCAGCAATAGTTTTTTGCTCATGGCATACCCCTATCTCACCGTCTGTGCTATCGATATCTTAGGCTTCATCCTCTTGGCCGCCTCGGAAGAGCTTATCAGCCTCTTCATTTCGAGTTCCCTCAGGGACTGGTCAAGGCTCCGCATGCCGTCCTTTATCCCGGTCTGCATGAGAGAAGGGAGCTGATGTGTCTTGTCCTCCCTTATGATATTCCTCATCGCATGCGTGCCGACCAGCACCTCGCTTGCGCAGACCCTGGCCTTCCCGTCGGCGCGCGGTATCAGCGCCTGGTATATTATACCCACCAGGGTATTGGACAGCATTATCCGCACCACGCTCTGCTGATCAGAGGGGAACGCGGAGATGATGCGATCAATGCACTCCGAGGCGCTGTTGGCATGGATCGTCGCAAGCACCATGTGCCCGGTCTCGGCAGCGGTGAGGGCCAGATGGATCGTCTCGAGGTCCCTCAGCTCACCCACCATGATCACATCCGGGTCCTCGCGGAGTGCGCTCCGCAGTGCGGAGGAAAACGTCCTGGTATGTGTATCTATTTCGCGCTGGGTGATAAAGGAGACCTTATTGGTATGCACAAATTCGATCGGGTCCTCTATCGTGATGACATGACACTTTCTCTCCCTGTTGATAAGGTCCACCATGGATGCCAGTGTCGTCGATTTCCCGCAGCCGGTGGGTCCCACCGCCAGCACAAGTCCGCTTTCCTTCCTCGCAAAGTCCTTTACGACCGGAGGCAGCCCGAGCCTGTCGAGTTCGACCAGTTCGTCCGGTATCATTCTGAACGCCGCTGCGGAACCGTTCATATACCTGTAGAACGCAGCCCTGAGCCGCTGTCTCTGCATGTAGGAAAAGGCAAAATCTATCTCCAGATCCTCCAGATATTTCACCCTCTGGCTGCCGGTGAGCATCTGCTCCACCAGGGTCTCGAAATCCTCCTGCGTCACAACCGGATGGTCCAGGCTCTCAAGCCCGCCAAGGACCCTCAGCAGGGGAGGCATACCCGTTGCTATATGAAGATCAGAGGCATTTCTTTCAGTCATGGACCGGAACAGCATTTCAATATTCACGTTTTCCCTCCGTCGTTAATAAGTGGCCAGGGTTATTGTTTCCGTAAACTCTGCGATACCCGAGTAGCCACAGCGCCTGCATCCTTTTCCCAGGAGGCCGTGGACGGACACACTGCAGGACCCGCACGGGACAGGGGTCTTCTCGGTGCCGATGACCAGTGATATATGCCTGTTTTCTGCAGCCAGCCCGGGGGTATGTCTCTCTATGTAGGCGATGCCGTCTTTCCCGGCAGGGGTCGAAAGTGATGCGACCACAACCGCGTTCTCGGCAAGCTGAAGGACCGTGTCAATCTTCGTCCCTTCCCTCCTGATGTCTTCGATATAGATGGCGTCCGCCGAAGCGCCGAGGAGGGACTCAGCCACGCCGTTAAGCGCGTCGGTCCCCCGGACGACATATCTCTCCATGCCGGGCAGATAATCCTCCTCCCGCAGAAGCGCCACGACCTTCCTCTTCAGGGGATTGCATTCCATAATTATGCTGTGGGCCAGCGCCTCGCGCAGGCCGCGGTCCCTGCCCGTTACGAGAATAAGCCCCTTCCCTGCCCAAATGGCCCTGTTGATGGCAGGCAGTTGCTCCGGCGCAAGCGGGAACTTCCCCAGCGGAATTATCTTCCCCGGGTATCTGAACTGCACAATCCCTCCCCAACCCGACACGTCGCCGATAATGCTTACGGTGATAAAAACCTCCCTGTCGGCTATCCTTGTTCTGACGCTCCCGGAGGTCTCCTGCGTCATACCGGCCATGCTCCTGAGCTTTTCGATTATGACGCCCATATACGCGACAGGATGCGTCGCTCCTTCCAACAACCTGCCCTTCACCCTTTTCCTTATGCGGATGCGTCCCTCCACTGATTCGAAGTAGAGACTGGAGGCACCCTTGGCCACTGCATCGGCAAGTGCGGCATACAGAATCGCTATCGCCGGGGCCTGGATCTGCTCCGTGCCGGCCTCAGGTACCGGCTCAGAGAAGATCGTTTCCATCACATGGAGGATGTTCGTAGGGAGTGCGACAGAAATACCGACTGTCTTCCCGGGGAAGGCCTCTCCGATCACCCTGTCGAGCGCGGGATCCGTAGGGTCAGCCACCGCAACCCTCACCTCGCCGTCCACGTTTATCAAAGGAAGGAAGGTGTATTTTTCGAGGATATCCCTCGGCACGGTCCGTGCGACCTCCCTGTCGATCATACCAGGGTCCAGGGTGACAAAGGGTATCCCCAACTCCACGCTTACGGCGTAAAACAGGGCATCATCACTCACAATCCCCCTCTCGAGGACAAGGTCCTTAAAACTCCAGCCGGTATTTAACGACTCAAGCCTTATCGAGGCCGCGTCTTCGGGGCGGATAAGGTCGTATTTCAGCAGCACTTCCTCAATATTCAGTTCTGTCATGCCCTCCATTACCTCTCTCCTCCTCGTCGAGTGATATCTGCAGTTCCGTCCGCAGCGGCCGGCCCGCCCCTCAGGTCATGCGCGGACCTCATGCATAAATCCTTTCCAGCAGCCTCTTTACCCGTGCCTGCAGCTCAGTGTAGTCGAAAGGTTTGGTTATGTAATCGTCAGTCCCGTAGGTAAATCCCTTCAGCTTGTCCTCCGCGGTATCGCGCGAAGACAGCACGACGATCGGGATGAACATGGTGTTGATACGGCCTCTCAGTTCCTTTATCAGGGTGTATCCGTCCATCACCGGCATGTTGATGTCCGTTATGACAAGGTGAGGGTTCAGGTCCTTAGCCTTCTCCAGAGCCTCCCGTCCGTTCTGCGCCGTATGGATTTCCAGGTCCAGGGGTTTGAGGGAGAGGCTGACCATTTTCAGGATCCCGGGTTCGTCATCGACGACAAGCACCCTCGCCTTTTCCGTTATCTTCTGGACCGCGGCCGAAGCCTTCACCTTACCGCAGACCGGACAAAATTTCCAGTACGTCTCCAGGCCACCCCCGCAGCCGTTGCATAACTCCTCCTCATCGCTGCCGCAATAGGGACATTCATTCCCCTCATAGGACCGCGAACAGTTCGGGCAGCGCATCGCCGGTTCCGGCAGGGCCGCACTTGCCGTATCTTCGGCAGCGATAACCCGAAGCACCTCTTCGATAGTGGTCACCCCCTCGTAAACGAGGCCGAGGGCAGTTTCGAAGAGGGTCCTCATCCCTTCGTTCCTCGACAGTTCTCTCAACGCTCCCGCAGAACCGCTGGCGGCAATAAGCTTTCTCAGTTCCGGGGAAACCTCCATCACTTCCAGTACCGTGGTCCGCCCCCTGAATCCCGTACTGTTGCAGCGCTCACAGCCCGCCCCTCTCACAAATCGCGCCTCTCTTTTCCCCGGAGGAAGTGACGCAAGAACCGTTGCCTCCGGCGTATACGTTGTGCGGCAATCCGGGCAGTTCATCCTGACCAGCCGCTGGGCTACGACGCAGAGGAGAGATGAGGCGATCAGCGTGGGGTCGACTCCGATATCAAACAGCCTCATTATCGTTGCAGAGGTCCCCATCGTATGCAGCGTGCTCAGGACGAGATGCCCTGTCATCGAGGCGCGCAGGGCAATCTCGGCGGTCTCAAGGTCGCGTATTTCACCGACCATGACTACGTCCGGGTCCTGCCTGAGAATGGAGCGCAGGGTATTGGCAAAGGTAAGCCCCGCTTTTTCATTCACCTGGACCTGAGTGATCCCTTCGAGTTCGTACTCCACGGGGTCTTCCACGGTAATGATATTCGTGCCCTCTGAGTATATCTCCTTGAGGACGGAATGCAGGGTGGTCGTCTTGCCGCTTCCGGTCGGACCGGTCACGAGTATCAGCCCCTGCGGACGGGAGATGAATTTCTTCAGTTTCAGATAATCTTCGCCCCGCACAAGAGAGGCCAGCGGTTTTACCCCCTCGTCAGGCTTCAGGATTCTGATTACCACCTTCTCCCCGAGATGGGTCGGCAGCACGGATACCCTGAGGTCCAGCGGGCTGTCCCCCACCCGCAGCTTCACGCCGCCGTCCTGGGGTGTCTTTCTGTTGCTGATGTCGAGTTTGGACATGATCTTGATCCTGGAGACCATCGCAGAGTGCATCCACTTGGGTATCTGAGTCTGGATTTTGAGGACGCCGTCAATCCTGAACCGCACGGTAACAATCTTCTGTCCGGGTTCGATATGCATGTCGCTTGCACCCTGCCGCACAGCCTCCTTGATCAGTATATTCACCAGTTTTATGGCCGGCGCAAGCAGATCGTTTTCGCCGGAAAGTTCCTGGCGCTGGCCGGTCTGGAACATTTCAGAGACATTCTTTTCGGCCTCTTTTTCCGCCTCCTTCTCCGCCTCTGCAATCTCGACAATCTCCAGGCTGCTCACCCCGCCGCTCACGACACCATCCAGCATCTTCGCAAGCGCGAAATTCGCTTCGTAGTACCTGCTCACCGCATCCATCAGCTCGGTCCTGGTTGTCACATACGGTATTGCCGAAAAGCCGGTCGTGAAGGAGATTGCCTGAAGGGCATTGAAATCGAGCGGGTCCAGCATTGCAACCTTGAGGTTTCTGCCTTCCCACCCGAACGGCATGCAGAAATACTTGAATACGTTGTCCTTCGTGAACTTGGACAGCACGTCAGGCGGTATATCCGAAAGGTCGGCCCTCTTGAACCTGTATTTTGTGGTGAATATCCTGCAGAGGTCGTTCTCATTGAAACTGGTCGTATTGTAAAGCTCATGAATGACATTGCGCCCCGCGGTCCTCCGCTTGATATCGAGCAGCGTCTCACTGGTAGTAATCCCTTCGCTGATCAGCACTTCGCTCAATGGATCCACAAATAACCTCCCTGAATTTCTCCTGGCCCCGCTGTCCCCGGCACCGTCAGCCGCCTGGAAGTACTATAGCAAAATTGGCTCCTTCAAATCCCGCGACGCCTGAGTAATTCCCGTTGATGGTCCTGATGCTCCCGCCGTGTTCTTCGACGATCTTTTTGGTGACCGCAAGGCCGAGGCCCGTGCCGGATTTCTTCCCTTTTGTCACAAATGGTTCGAATATCGTATCAGCGATATCTTCCGGAATGCCCTGCCCGTTGTCCGCGCATATTATTTCAATGCCGCTGTCCGCCTGCCTGGCATACATCAGGAACATGCCCCCGTCGTGCATCGCCTCCCTGGCATTACCCGCGATGTTGAACAGCACGCGCTTGAATTTCTCTCCGTCGATGAGCAGATCTCCCCGGTAGTCCAGCTTCAGCACGACCTTGATCCCCCGGGGGGTCATGTCCTTTTCTATCAGCGGAAGAAGCCCGCCGAAATAATCCGCGGTCTTGACCTTTTCTATCACCATCTTCGACTTGAAGCCCTTTGCAAAGGCGAGCAGGTCCTCTACCATGGCGACCAGCCGATCCACCTCGCCGACGATCATGGAGCTGTATTCTTTGCGTTCCTCCTTTGTAAAATCAAGGTCGCCCAGCAGGCCGGCGAACCCCTTGATCGTCGTCATCGGGTTCTTGATGTCATGAATGATCCCCGCGGCCATCTGTCCAATGGCGGAGAACTTTTCGTTCTTTATCTTCTCGTCGAGCAGGCGGGCGTTCTCCAGGACCTCCGCAACCATGACGCACATGGACGACAGGAGCGTCTCGTTCTCCGTGCTGAATATGCCGTCTCTCCTGTTCCTGAGGGTCAGGACCCCTATCGTCTGGTCCTTGACCTTGAGAGGCAGGCAGAGGAGCGACCTGATGTCAACCGTCCCCTTGACGACAAAATCGGGATGTTCTTCAGGGTTGTTCATGATAATGGAGCCGCCCGTCCGGAGCACCTTCCCCGCAATCCCCTCGTCTATATCCAGCACCATGGGTTCATTGACACCCCTCCCCGAAATAGCCTTAAGGAAGAATTTCCCGCTCCTGACATCCGGCATCATGACCGAGCAGGAATCAACGTCGATGATATCATGGACCTTCTTTGTCATGGCGCAGAGCACCTCTACTATATCCAGAGACGAACTCAGCACGGTATTCATTTCGAACAAAAAGCCCATCTCCCTGTATTTCTGTAGAGTGTGATCGGCCAGGGACCTTCTCTCCCGGATATTCCTCAGGAAAAGACCGAGCACCGCGGTGACCGCGCTGATCCCCTCGCCCATGCCTGAAACATACCCCACCGGCACCCCGTCCACCGACACCTCCCGCCGTCCCGCGTCTTCAGGAACAGCCGCGTCAGCGGCATAGAGGACAGCGCCCTCAGGAGAGCAGAAGACAAAAGGTCCGGAGAGAACAGATAGGGAGTCGCAGAGGGGTCTGATGTCTTTCTTTTTGATATTCACATTAGAAAAAGGGAATTCAGTTCAACTCAAAAAAGCCGGCAAACCGTCGCGCGGACTACGTGATCGAACGCCTCATTGTATCAGTATTCGTTTCAAAATTCAATGCACAAATTGCCGGTATCTTTCATCTGCCCCACAGAAATTAATCACAGAAAATTAATCAACGAGCGGTGATGGCCGGAACTAGAGCGCTCCCCTTCCTTTCAGCACTTTTTCAATCTCCGCGATTCTTTCGCTGTATCCCCTGCACTCGTCTTCGAATTCTGATTGCATATTCTGCGCCATTTCAGCGCCGATATGCGCCGAGGTTTTCCCGAAGGTGAATAAATGCATATCTTCGAGATCGCAGAGGCTATCTTTAAGTCGGGCGCACTCGGCCTTCAGTGCGTCCGTTGCCATATCAGCCAGATTTTTATTCATGCTCTCCACCTCCTTTCTCTGTCAGCACGGGGCTGTCTTCCGGAAACCTGACCTGAGAGCCGTCTATACGGAAGCATCTTCGTCTATGGCTGCGCAGCCCTGAGCTGGCCGCAGGCGGCGAGGATGTCCTGCCCCTTGCTCTCACGGATCAGGGCGGCAAGGTCGTGCTTAACAAGGACCTTCTGGAACGCGAGGACCCTCTCTTCGGACGGACGCGTAAAGGCCGAGCCGGGATGGGGGTTGAAGGGAATAAGATTGATCTTGCAGCGTATGCCCTTTACAAGACCGACGAGCCGCCTCGCGTCCGATTCTGAATCGTTGAGGCCGCCGATCAGGACATACTCGAAGGTGATCCTCCTCATCGGGCCTAACGGGAATTTCCTGCAGGCATCGAGGAGGGTCCTCAGGGGATACTTCCTGTTGACCGGCATTATCCTGGACCTGACCTCGTCGGTCGAGGCGTTCAGGGAGACGGCCAGGTTGACGTCCGGCGCCTTTGAGGCCAGTTCGGCCAGCTTCGGCGCAAGGCCGGACGTCGAAAGGGTTATCCGCCTCTTCGAGATGCCGAGGAGTCCGGTGATCCTCCGGAGTGCCTCCGCAACCGCATCGAGGTTCGCAAGAGGCTCACCCATCCCCATCAGCACGATGTTCGTCACCCCGCGCCCTTTTTCGGTCATCCTTATCATCCTGTTAACCGACAGCACCTGGTCGACAATCTCGTACGCCTGCAGGTTCCTCTTCAGGCCGTGGCTGCCGGTGAGGCAGAATTCGCAGCCCATCGCACACCCTGCCTGGGAAGAGATGCAGAGAGTCAGACGTTTGTCGTCAGGGATCAGGACGCTCTCGATCGTCTCGCCGTCTTCGAGCCGGAAGAGGAATTTTTCGGTGCCGTCCCTGGACGTCAGCCTCTGCGCGACCTCCGGGCAGCTGAGGTATGCCACGGCGCCAAGGTCGTCCCTGAGTTTTTTGGAAAATTCGGTGACCCCGGAGATATCGGCGACGTACCGCTCATAGACCCAGTGCAGGAGCTGCTCGGCCCGAAAGCGCGGAAGCCCCCTTTCAAGGATGAAACGGAAGAGATCCTCCCTGGAGAGAGCCTTGAGATTGACCCTGCCGCTCATCAGTACAAGCCCCCCGAAGGAGTGTGGCTGCTCAGAGGATCTCTTCGAGCAGAACCTCGAAGATGAGGTCTTTGCCGGCGAGCGGGTGGTTTGCATCGAGGGTGACTCTGGATTCCGTCAG
This sequence comes from Nitrospirota bacterium, assembly GCA_021814475.1. GTDB lineage: Bacteria > Nitrospirota > Thermodesulfovibrionia > Thermodesulfovibrionales > UBA6898 > PALSA-1316. Next base: position 15,475 of record JAKAIE010000008.1, on the reverse strand, counting down.
CCCTGTCACGGTCACGACGATCGGCTGGCCGTCTGCCCGGTACATCTGCATCTGCTGGCCGACCTGGGGACACATGCCTTCAAGCCGTGAAAGGTCATACTCGAACACCCTTTCGGCGAAATGGAGGCCGTACGCCTTTTCAGCCGGCAGGGATATGACCTTCTTCTCGCCGGTGCTCATCCCTATGACCCCCTCTTCGAGGCCGGGGATAAAATCGCCGTTGCCGAGTTTCATTTCGAGGGACGCGCCGCCTTCGGATGAATCGAAAACCGAACCGTCTTCAAACTTTCCCACATAATGGATTCTTATGGTATCGCCTTGCTTCACTGTGGACATGTGAGATCTCCTTGCTAAAATGTTTCGCTTATTATAACGGTTCGCTGCGGCTGTTGTCTTGGATGCGGGATTGGGGTCGGCGGATCGCCCGGGGGAAAATCGAGGAAGGGCCGGACAGAACGTCCAGCCCTTCTGCTCTTTTCAAAAACAGGACAGCTTAGTTTTTATGCTGCATGCCAGGGCCCGGCTTCATGTCCTCGTCCATGCCCCTCATGCCCTTTCCTTTCATGCTGCACGAGCGGCATTTCTTCTTCATGCCCATGCCGCTCTTTCCGCCCATATCTCCGCACATACAGCCGCCCATGCCGTCCATGTCGCGCATCTCCGCGAATTTCGTCCTCTGCGCCGGAGTCAGCACGGCCTTGATCTCCTCGCGCGCCCTGATATGCATCATCTGCATGTCAGCCCTGAGCGCCTCAATCTGCTTCACCGTCGCCTCTGCAGCGGCCATGTCGACTGTGTCCTTGCCGAGGATTTCCCTGAGATCAAGCCGGGCGATATCTGCATCCGCCTTCTTCCTGATCATCTCTTTCTTCGTCTTCAGATGGATCGCCTTGACAGACTCCTTCTGTTTTGCGTCGAGCCCGAGAGAGGCAAGCCTGTCCATCATCATCTTCTCACCGCACCCGCAGTTCCCCATGCCCATGCCCATGCCCATGCCCATACCCTGGCCCATGCCCATTCCGCGCATGCCCTTTTTCGTCATCGCGCCGGAGGTAGCGGCCAACCCCATCACCAGCACCACCGCAAACATCGCCATCAACAACTTTTTCATCTTTTTCTTCTCTCCTTGAACCGATTTAGTAGGCAGACCTGAGCCTGCCCGTCTTCCTGTCAAAAACCACCCTGTCCACCAGCTTGTCGTCTTTATATACATCAGCCTCGATGAATCTTCCGCGGATGATAAAAGTCCCGATCCTGTATCCCTTGGCCCGGTAATACTTGTCGATCGCCTTAATCGCCTCGTGCCTCGGTATCGCCTCCCTGCATGAGCCGTAGGAGGTGCAGTCACGGCAGTAATCCCCATAGGGCGTCACGTATCCGGGAAAGGCGTAGGCGACTCCCACTGTCGCGACTACCAGGACACAGGCAACTGCCAAAATCCTACTCATATGTACCATGACCGTTCTCCACTTTCACCCATGATAATGCATCTTCTTGAAGAAAATGTGAAGGGGTGACATCCTTCGGCCCCCCACCGCGAACTGACCCGACGCAACAATTTGCTGTCGCGGGGCGTCATGACAATCAGGGTCAAAAATGTTACGATACCCGGGAAAATTATGAATATAAGCGGAAGAACAAAGGTGACAGGCATCCTGGGGTACCCGGTGGAGCAGACGCTCTCTCCGGCCATGCAGAATGCCGCTTTTGCATATCTGGATCTGGATTACTGTTACCTGCCCTTCCTGGTCCGCCCGGACTCGCTGGGAAGGGCGGTCGAAGGACTGCGTGCGCTCAACGTGGCAGGGGTAAATGTGACGGTGCCCCATAAAGAGGCCGTCATTCCCTTCCTCGATGGTATCAGCGACGAGGCGGCCTTTATCGGGGCGGTCAACACGGTTGTCAACAGGGACGGCATGCTTCACGGCGACAATACTGACGGCAGGGGCTTCATGCGCTCCCTCTCCGAAAGGGGCATTGATCCGTCGGGCAGGAAGGTGCTCGTGATCGGCGCGGGCGGCGCATCACGGGCGGTCAGCTACTACCTGAGCGAAAAGGCCGCCGAACTCGCCATATACAACCGTGGGAGGGACAGGCTGGAGCGCCTTGTCTCTGACCTCTCGGGGATCAGGACCAATGTACGCGCGGCCGGAACACCCGAGGAGGCAGGCGCATACGATATCATCGTCAATGCCACTTCACTCGGTCTCCGGCCCGGGGATCCGATGCCGTTCGACCCCTCCGGACTGTCCGGGAGACAGGTGGTCTGCGATCTCATCTACAGGGAGACACCCATTCTCGCGGCTGCGGCTGCGGCCGGATGCAGCACCCTCAACGGCCTTGGCATGCTCCTGTACCAGGGTGTGCTCGCTTTCGAGATCTGGACGTCGAAGGCCGCACCGGTAGAAATCATGAAAAATGCCCTGCTGGCCAGCGTCGGCCGATAAACTGGCATAGTAATTGCCTTTACTTAATGCCCGGTCTGTGATACAATTCTGATATATGAATAAAGCTCTATTTCCTGCCGTTGCCCTGGCGCTTATTTTCCTGTTTTTTCTTATAGTTAGAGATGAAAAAGAGGTTCTCCCCTCCGCCTCCGGCAATGGTGAGTCCTTTCTGGAGGGTGTCAGGATAATCCAGAAGAAAGACGGCAAAGAAATCTGGGTGGTAACTGCCAGGCGGGCTGATATTACCGGGAACGGCGACAGGGCCAATCTCTCCGACATCGAAGTGAAGGTCAGGGAAAAAGGTGCTACTATTACCGCCGACAAGGGCCTTTACGATATGAAAGAAAAAAAACTGACCATTACGGGACCGGTCACCGCCAGGGACAAGGACTACACGATCACCGCCCGGGATGTGGAGTTCGATAATGCCACCGGGGCGCTGAAGACGGACAAGGACGTCAGGATGGAAGGGAAGAAGTTCGTCCTGACCGGCACCGGACTGCTGGCCGACAACAATGAACAAAAGATAAGGATACTGAAAAATGTTACTGCCACATATAACACGTACAATAATTAGTCTCTGTCTGGTACTGACACTGGCAGGCGTCCTCTTTGCCGAGCCCGAAAAACCGAAGGTCAAGGGGCCCATTACGGTCACCTCCGAAACGCTGATGGCGGACAATAAGGCCCACACCGCCCTTTTTGAAAAAAACGTGATTGCGAAAACACCGGACATGTCGATGCACGCCGACAGGATGCTGATCTTTTACCGGGAGAACGGCGGCGAGGTGACGAAGATCGAGGCCTCTGGAAACGTCAGGCTTTTCAGGGAAAACCGCGCGATCACCGCAAACAATGCGACCTATTACGCGGACGAGGAAAAGGTGGTCTTCACGGGGGACCCCAAGGCGATCGATGGGGACAATGTGGTGACCGGGACAAAGATGACCTACTTCATAAAGGAGGACCGTTCCCAGATAGAACACAGCAAGGTCTTCCTGAAAAACAGGAAAGACAAATGATGGACCTCCTTGAGGTCAAGGGGCTGTACAAAAGCTACGGCAAGAAGGTCGTCATAAAGAATATTGACCTCTATGTGACAAAGGGAGAGATTGTGGGGCTGCTCGGGCCGAACGGGGCCGGCAAGACGTCCACGTTTTACAGCATACTCGGTCTGGTCAAACCCGACCGGGGGAGCATCTGCCTGAACAAACAGGATATCAGCATGCTCCCGATGTACAAAAGGGCCACCCTCGGCATAAGCTATCTTCCCCAGGAGTCCTCCATCTTCAGAAAGCTCTCTGTCGAGGACAATCTGAAGGCAGTCCTCGAGATAAAGGGTCTGTCCCGAAGCGAGATCGACTCCGAGGTTGACCGGCTCCTCCGGGAGTTCAATCTCGTCGAGTTTTCGAAGCGCGACAGTTTCCGTCTGTCTGGCGGCGAGAGGAGACGCACGGAGATCGCGCGGGCCCTCGCCATAAAGCCGACATTCATCCTCTTCGACGAGCCCTTTGCAGGGATCGACCCGATCGCGATCATCGACCTGAAGAAGATGCTGACCTATCTGAAATCGAAGGGGCTCGGCATCATCATAACCGACCACAACGTCAGGGATACCCTTTCGATCACCGACCGCGCCTATATCATCAACAACGGGGAAATCCTCGAGGAAGGCACCCCGGACAAACTGATCGCCACGCCGAAGGTGAAGGAGATCTACCTGGGAGAGGAGTTCAGACTCTGATGGCCCTCGAAAGCCGCCTTGAACTGAGGCTTTCGCAGAAGCTCGTCCTGACGCCGCAGCTTCAGATGGCGATCAAGCTCCTGCAGATGCCCCAGCTCGAACTGCAGCAGGCCCTGACGCAGGAACTCGTCGAAAACCCCTTTTTGGAAGAGACGATAGATGCCACGTCAGCGGAGGAGTATACCCAGGAAGAGAAGGATTCGATTGAAACCCCGGTCGAAAACGATGATATTGAGATGCCGCTCGAAAGACTCATGGCCCCTGCAATCGACGATTACTTCGACGAGAGGAGCTATGACGGCAGGGACCTGGGCTACTTCAATCCGGGCAACGTCACGCAGCCCTCATTCGAATATTTCCTCAGCACCGCCGCGGACCTCTACGACCACCTGATCTGGCAACTCCGGCTTTCGAAGGAGCCTGAAGAGGTGCGCGGCGTCGCGGAGATTATCATAGGCAATATCGACGAGAGCGGGTACCTTACCGTCTCGGAAGGGGAACTCGCGGAAACCTCCGGAGCAGACGGAGAGACGGTGCGCAAGGCCGTCCTGCTCATCCAGAGCTTTGATCCGCCCGGCATCGGCGCCCGCGACATAAGGGAATGTCTGCATCTGCAGCTGAGGGTCCTCGGCCACGAGGGGGACCTGGTAGACAGGCTCGTACTGAACAGCCTCGATATGCTCGGCAAGAGGAAGTTCAGCCAGCTCGCCAAAGAATATGCCGTAACGGTCGAAGATATCATGGCGGCCCTGAAGGTGATCGAGGGCCTCGACCCGAAGCCCGGGGGCAATTTTTCGTCCTCGGCTGCCAACTATATCATCCCCGACGTCTATATCGTCAAGACAGAGAGCGGCTACCAGATAGTCCTGAACGACGAAGGCCTGCCGAAGCTGCGCATCAACAGCTATTACCAGAAGCTCCTGGGGCAGAAGGGCGAGATCCCCAAAGAGGACCGGCAGTTTCTCGAAGACAAGATGCGCTCTGCGGTCTGGCTGATGAAGAGTCTCGACCAGAGGAACAAGACGATCTACCGGGTGACCGAGTGTATCCTCACCTATCAGAATGACTTCTTCGACCAGGGGGTGAAGTTCCTGAAACCGCTGAACCTCAAGGATATCGCCTCGGAGCTGAGCCTGCATGAAAGCACGATCAGCAGGGTCACTTCGAACAAGTATCTCTCATGCCCCCGGGGCATATACAGCTTCAGGTTTTTCTTCAGCAACGCGATCCAGGGTGAGTTCGGAGAAATCTCCTCCACCTCGGTAAAGGACATGGTCCGGAAGATCATCTCCGAGGAGAACGTCGCGAAGCCGCTGAGCGACATGCGGATTGTCGATATTTTCAAAAATCACAATATCACCATAGCCAGGAGGACGATAGCCAAATACCGGGAAGAACTGAAAATCCCGCCGCAGAGTCAGAGGAAAAGATAGGCTGCAAAAAAACACTACACGCACTATACAAGGAGGATGAAATGAATATCATAGTCAACGGCAGGCACCTGGAGATCACCCCTGCATTACGCAGCTACGCGGAGGAGAAGGTCAGCAAGTTCGACCGTTACCTCAGCGAGATAAGCGAGGCGATCGTCACGCTGAGCATCGAGAAGAAGTACCGCCACAAGGCGGACGTCCTGCTCAAGGTCAACGGCGTCCTGATACAGGCCGAAAGCGTCACGGATGAGATCTACTCGGCCATCGACGAGGTCGTGGAGAAACTCGACAGACAGATAAAGAAGTACAAGGACAAGCTGGTATCGCACCGCAAAGGCGGAGCAAAGGCCGCTGCTGCCGGGACCGAGGCTCCGGGCAAGACTACGGAGAAGGAGACGGGCCGGATCATCAAGAACAAGAGGTTTGAACTCAAGCCGATGAGCCCGGATGAGGCCTCGATGCAGATGGAGCTTCTCGCCAAGGATTTCTACGTCTTCATCAACGACATCAGCGGCGACATAAATGTCATTTATGCGAGACAGGACGGCAACTTCGGACTGATCGAGCCGGTCAAGTAGTGCCATGTCCCGGATCCGCCGGTGAACGGAAGGCGTCGTGCCATGGGAAAGACGGACGGGGAGCCCTCACGGCCTCCCCGTGTCGTCATCATCACCGGCCTGTCGGGCTCGGGCAAGACCGTCGCACTCCGCGCGGTCGAAGATCTTAATTTTTTCTGCGTCGACAACCTTCCGGTCTCGCTCATAGGCGCACTGCTCACCCGGACCGCCCGGGCCCGCATGGCCCGCGATATCGCTATCGGCATCGACATCCGTGACAGGGACTCTCTCCCGGGCATCGGACGCATTATCGAACGTCTGCGAAGCCGTTACGCCCTCGACATCATCTTTGTCGAGGCGGAGTCCGACATCATTGTCAGGAGATTCAAGGAGACACGCCGCCCCCATCCCCTCGGCGGCGACCTGCCGGAGGCGATCGCCGCCGAACAGAAGAGCCTCGCGGTGCTCCGCCAGCACGCCGACAGGATCATCGACACCACCTCTTTTTCTCCTCATCAGCTGAGGAGACTGATATCCTCTTTTTACCTCTCCCGGAAGCAGACGAAGGACATTACGATCACCCTGATGTCGTTCGGCTTCAAGTACGGGGCGCCGCAGAATGTGGACCTTGTCTTGGACGCCCGGTTTCTACCAAACCCCTTCTTTGTGCCGCAACTGAGGCCCCTGACCGGAAGGGACAGGAAGGTTGCCGACTACGTCTTCAGACATGCGGAGACGAAGGAATTCATGGCGAAGATCGAAGACCTGATCAGCTTCCTGATCCCGCTGTATATCAGGGAAGGCAGATCGTATGTTTCGATCGGGTTCGGATGCACCGGCGGCAGGCATCGCTCTCCCGCGATAGTCGAGAGGATCGCAAAAAAGATCCGCGCGCCCCATATCGAGCTGACAGTCATTCACCGGGACATCGCCTGAGAGGACCCTGCCATGATCTATCTCGACAACAATGCAACGACCGCGGTTGACCCTGAGGTCTGCGACGCGATTCATGCATCCCTGAAACGGGAGACGGGCAACCCCTCCAGCGTTCACCTTCCCGGCAGAAAGGTGAAGGAGGCGATCGACCGCCACCGGAGGTCCGTGGCCGACCTGATCGGCTGCAGGCCCGAAGAGATCTTTTTCACCTCCGGCGGCACGGAATCGAACAACCTCGCCCTCGCAGGCGCTGCGGCTGCAAAGGGCAGCGGCCATATCATTATTTCGGCGATAGAACATCCCTCTGTGGTCAATGTCTGCCGGCACCTCGAAATGCGGGGGTTCCGGGTGAGTCAGGCGCCGGCCGGTCCAGGCGGAGTTGTGGACCCCGAGGGTATCGTCCGCGCCCTCAGGGACGATACCTTCCTGATATCAGTGATGCATTCAAACAACGAGACAGGGGTGCTTCAGCCGATCGACGATATCGCGGCCCTGTCAAGGGGACGGGGCATTCTCTTCCATACTGATGCCGCGCAGTCGGCAGGCAAGACGAGCTTTACCGTCGGCAGGGATGTGGACATGGCCACGATCGTCTCGCATAAATTCTACGGTCCCAAGGGGATAGGGGCGCTTTTCATCAGGTCCGGCACGCCCGTGAACCCAATCCTCTTCGGCGCGGGGCAGGAACTGGGGATGAGGCCAGGCACCGAAAATACCGGCGGTATCGCCGGCCTCGGAAAGGCCTGCGAGATCGCCGTCCGCGATATGCAGCGGCGGATCACCCGGACACGCCACCTGAGAGATCTTCTGTATCACTCGCTTCAATCCCGGCTGCCCGACGCCTCCATCAACGGGGAAGCTTCTCCCCGGCTGTCCAATACCCTCAGTCTCAGGATACCGGGTATCCATGGCCATCACCTGGTCGAATCCCTGAAGGACGAGGTGGCTTTTTCCGCAGGTTCGGCCTGTCACGCGGGTCTCGCCAGCCCCTCGGGCGTTCTGAAGCATATGGGCCTGACGGATGAGGAGGCCTTGTCGACGGTCAGGCTCAGCGTCGGCAAGGACGACACTGACGCCGATATGGTTACAGCTGCAGACCTGATTGCGGGAGCGGTTTCCGCCCTGAGGAGAAACCCGCCGAAACTGACGTAAGATGGGCTGCGTCCGCTTTCATGACGCGGCGACTATCCGATATCCGGCACTGTGACTTCCCTGCCTGAGGCAGCCTGACGCCTTTCAGACAGGAAGTTTCCGAGCATACGGTCGAACGTCCGGATGTGATTCGAAAACCACGTAATCAGCAGATGATCTGCCAGGATGATCAGATCGGGCGTCGGACCGTCAGACTGCAATTTCTTCCTGATCTCCGATAATTGCCTTCTGAACCAGGCGTGCCTTTCCCGATGGGACTCAAGGCCGGGAAAGGCATGCTCCGCCATCTGCTGCTCTTCCACGCGAAAATGCCCCGCGGCGTACTGGTCGAGAAAATCCATCACCCTCAGTATCTCCTGCCCTGCCTTGCCCTGCCTCATGGCCACATCCAGTTTGTTTATGATGATGAACAGGTCCCTGTGCTGGCTGTCGATCTCCTCGTCATAAACCGAAAAATCAATGGTCCACTGAATTCTCATCCGGACCCTCCGCAATCCGCGTTTCGAAGATACCCGGGGCGGATATCTCCGATGTCCGACCGTGTATTTCTGCGCTCATACACAATATCATTGACTAGATTAATGCGTGAAGAACTAAAAAATAAATAAGTCTTTTTCCTTCATTCCGGTAAGATTTTCCCTACGATCCAACCTGTCATCAGGGCTACCTGTCAGGCAATGACTACATGCGCTGCGCAATGACTTACAAAAATAAATTCATTCACCTTATTTGAATAAATTTGAAGTTGAGCTATAATTAGTGCATTCAGTCTTATGACAATGGTTTCTGTTTCGGACCCATTGATCTGTTAATGGGGAGGAGGTGAGAAAATGAAGAAGATTCTGCTTTTGGGATTAACGATCCTGCTCGCATTCTCCTTCGGATGCGCAACGAAGGAGTACGTAAAGCAGCAGACCGATCCTATCAATGACAGGATAAGCAGGCTTGAAACCAGGGTTGCGGCCCTCGAATCGAAGGTCTCTGACCTCGAGAAGAAGGGATCGGAAGCCGGGGCTCTTGAGGCGGCAAAGGAGGCCAAGACACTGGCTGAAGAGGCGATGAAGACCTCAAAGGACTGTTGCGGCAAGGCGGACAATGCAGCGCAGCGGGCTGAAGAAGCCGCAAAGCGCGCAGAGGCAGCTGCCCAGAGGGCCAAAAAGGCCTTTGAACTGGAGCAGAAAAAGTAACATCCTGTGGATGAGCGGCATCGCAATTCACTGCGAGCAGCCGCTCATCCCTCAGTAACATCCGAAGGAAAGCCCCCTTCACTCTCGACAGCCCTGGAGAGCTTTTCCGTGCTCACCCGGCCGAGAAGACCTTTCTTTCGCAACTGAGCCACCGCTTCATTCAACAGCCAGGCCCGATCCGTCGATGCGTCGGAGTGCACCTCGACAAACACCCTGTTGCCCACGACACCGACCTTGACCGGCTGACGGACGATCGTCACCTTCGCTCCCCTGCTCACGAGCCGGAAGAGCACAGGAATATCCTCCGGATAAAGGCGTATGCAGCCATGGCTGTCATCCCTGCCGACAGCCCAGGGCCTGTTCGTGCCGTGGATCAGGACATCACCAAGGGAGAGCCTGAGGGCGTGGGACCCCAGAGGATTATTGGGCCCCGCAGGAACGACGGCCGGAAGTTCCGGCTTTTCCTTTCGTATCGATGCCGGGACATGCCAGGCAGGGTGGACGATCTTCTCGATCACGCTGTATTCTCCAAGGGGTGTGTTATGCCCCTGGCTTCCGATACCGATCGGGAAGGTGAGCACGCTGCGGGATCCTTTACCTTCCGGGAGGTAATAGAGCCGGAATTCGGAGAGGTTGATGATAATGCCGCTGCTGACGGCATCGGGGACGATCCAGGCGGAAGGGATCGTCACCTTTTCATTTTCCTCGGGGACAAAGGGGTCGGTGTGGGGGTTGGCCGCCATGATTTCAGCATAGCCCAGGTCGAATTTTCGCGCGATCTCGATGAGGGACTCTCCGGGCTTCACCTGGTAAGTCTTCACGCAGCCGATCACAGTCCTACGCGCACCGAAGGAATATTCCGCCCCACGGGCGGGTATCGAAACCCCTGTCGTGATCAGCGCCGCGACGATAAACAGCAGTATGCTCTTTGCCTGAACCTTCATAATCACACTCCTTATATAATAACAGCTCCGCGAAACCGTACATACGATGATACAGCATCGTCCCGATAATTTGTACTGCCATTGCATGATAATTATAAAAAAAGGTAGAGTAAAAAGGACGGTGCAAAAAGCGGTGAAGCAGTATTGTCTCATAGTATTCCTCATATTCCTGGCCCTCCTGCCCGGAAACACTCCTGTGGCTTCCGCCGGCAGCAGCCACAGAACGGTCACCGATGTTCTCAGGAATATCGGGCCGAAGGCGGAAGGCCGGCTGAAGGCGTTTTTTGACAAGGCAGGCACCGAGTATCCCCCTTCCTCTCTCACCCTGATTGGCTTGAAGGAGGAAATGGAACTCGAACTATGGACCCGCCAGAACGGCAGGTGGGTGTATGTGCATACCTATGAGATCCTCGCGGCCAGCGGCGACGCAGGCCCGAAGAGGAAAAGGGGCGACCGCCAGGTCCCCGAGGGCATCTACCGGATCATCTGTCTGAATCCGAACAGCAGGTATCACCTCTCGATGAAGGTCGATTATCCGAACAGCTTTGACCTTGAGAAGGCGAGACAGGACAGGCGCGCGAATCCGGGTGGAGACATCTACATCCACGGCCGCGCAAAATCTGACGGGTGCATCGCTATCGGGGATACGGCGATAGAGGAGTTGTTTACCCTGATGTCACGGGTGGGAATGGAAAATGCAAAGGTGATCATCCTGCCGCGCGACATCCGTCGGGACAGGAACTATCATTTCCGGCAGACCGACCCCGCGTGGCTTCCCGAATTATACGACAGGCTCAGGAGAGAAGTCGCCGACTACCCGCCGGAGAAGGCACGGCTGTAACCGTCCTGGAGCAGCCGCATTCCCCGCTCCATCGCCGCGCTGCCCGTGTCGGCCTTGCACCCGCCGTCGAGTCTGGGGACCTCTGACCTCATCTCGACTTAGTTGAGCAACCTGCCGCTCAGAAAGCCACAGAGGACCAGGTCCTTAGAGAACCTCCTGATGCCCTCCCTAAATCTTCCTTAAATCTATCACCCTCCTGGCCTTGCCTTCGGACCTCTCAAGGGTCTTCTTTTCGACCAGCTTCACCTCGACGCCGATGCCGAGTTCAGAGGCGAGTTTGCTCTTGATCCTTTTAATCAGTTCGTTCTGCTGCTTCATCTCGTCGAAGAAGATCGACTCCGAGACCTCGACCTGGACGGTCACATCGTCCATCGCGCCCTTGCGGTCCACGATGATCTGGTAGTGCGGCTCCGTGCCCTCGAAGCTGAAGAGGACAGTCTCGATCTGCGAAGGGAAGACATTGACGCCCTTGATGATCAGCATGTCGTCCGTCCTGCCCATCACCCTCTGCATCCTCATCGTCTTTCTGCCGCAGGGGCAGGGCTCCGGCATCAGTCTCGTCAGGTCCCGGGTCCTGAACCTGATCACGGGGAAGGCCTCCTTCGTGAGGGTCGTGATCACCAGTTCGCCTACCTCGCCGGGGGCCACGGGCTGCAGAGTGTCGGGGTTCACGATCTCGACCAGGAAATGGTCCTCGTTGATATGGAGCCCGTTGCGCTGGAGGCACTCGCCGGCAACGCCCGGCCCCATCACCTCGCTGAGCCCATAGTTATCCGTGGCTACGATCTTCAGTTTGTCCTGAATCTCCTGACGCATCCTCTCTGACCAGGGCTCTGCCCCGAAGAGGCCGTATTTGAGAGAGAGTGAATTGCGGTCTATCCCCATCTCCTGTATCGTATCGGCGATCAGCATCGCGTAGCTCGGCGTGCAGACGAGGGCGGTCGTCCTGAAGTCCTGCATGATCTTTATCTGGCGGGCGGTGTTGCCGCTCGAAATCGGGATGACCGACGCCCCTATCCTCTCGGCGCCGTAGTGCAGGCCGAACCCGCCGGTGAAGAGACTGTAGCCGAAGGCGATCTGTACCACGTCGTCCTTTGTGACGCCTGCGGCTGTCAGGACCCGGGCCACAAGGTTCGACCAGGTCTTGATATCGTTCTTCGTGTACCCGACAACCGTCGAAAGCCCCGTCGTCCCGGAGGAGGCATGGATCCTGACGACGTCCCGCAGCGGCACCGCAAAGAGACCATAGGGGTAGCTGTCCCTGAGGTCGTTCTTGATCGTAAAAGGGAGCCTCCTGAGGTCATCGAGAGAACGGAAGTCATCCGGGTCGATCCCGAGTTCGTCGAATTTTTTTCGATAAAAAGGTACGTTCATATAGACCCGCGCCACCGTCGCCTGCAGCCTCTCGATCTGGAGCTGCTGAAGCCCTTCCCTGTCCATGCATTCCATATCAGGTTCCCAGTACATGCCGACCTCCGTTATATTTTTGTCTCCGCATCGACATCCCTGCCGAGATACGCCCTCTGGACATCCCTGTTCAGGAGCAGGTCCTCGGCCTTTTCTTCCAGTATAATCCTTCCGGTCTCCAGCACATAACCCCGGTCCGCAATCGCCAGCGCCGCCTTCGCATTCTGCTCGACCAGCAGCACGGTATTGCCTTCCGCCCTGAGCCTGCTGATGATCGAGAAGATGTCCTTTACGATCAGGGGCGCAAGGCCCATCGAGGGTTCATCCATCATGATCAGCCTGGGTCGCGCCATCAGAGCCCGGGCGATCGCGAGCATCTGCTGTTCGCCCCCCGAGAGGGTCCCGGCGAGCTGTCTCTCCCTCTCCCTGAGTCTCGGGAAAAGGCCGTACATCTTTTCCAGGTCTCCCCTGTCGTCATGCCTTCTGTTCTTCCTGTGCTGCACATAGGCGCCGAGGAGGAGGTTCTCCCTCACCGTCATCGTCGAAAATACCTGCCTCCCCTCAGGCACGAGGGAGCACCCACTGAAGACCATGCCTTCAGGGGTGAGCCGGAGCACGTCCGCCCCGTCAAAGAGCATCTCCCCGGAACGGTTCCGCAGGAGACCGCAGATCGCGTGCAGGAGGGTCGTCTTGCCCGCCCCGTTCGCCCCGATGATCGTCACGATCTCACCCTGGGAGACATGCATCGACACGTGCCTCAGGACCTTCAGCCTGCCGTAACCCGCATCCAGGTTCTTAATCCTGAGCATCTTCTTCTCCAAGGTAGATCCTGATCACTTCCCTGTTCTGCTGGATCGCGAGCGGCTTATCGTCGGCGATCTTCTGTCCGTAGCTCAGGACGATGATCTCATCGGATATGTTCATCACAAGGGACATGTCGTGCTCCACGATCAGCACGGTGATGCCGAGGCCCTTCACCCTGCTGATGAGGTCCGCCATCTCGGCGGTTTCCCTCATGTTCAACCCTGCGGCGGGCTCATCGAGGAGCAGCAGTTTCGGCTCGCAGGCGAGCGCGCGGCCGAGTTCGACGATACGCTGCTGCCCGTAGGCGAGACTCGTTGCATCGATGCCGGCTAACCCCGCAATGCCGAGGAACTCCATGATCCCGAAGGCCTTCTGCCGGATATGCTTTTCTTCTTTCCATGTCAGGGGCAGATTGAGCATGCCGGCGAGAAAGCCCGCCCTGCTGTGGATATGCCTGCCGATCATGATGTTTTCGAGCGCGGTCATCTTCGGGAAGAGCCTAATATGCTGAAAGGTGCGCGCCATACCCTTTGCCGCAACCTGAAACGGCTTCAGCCCATCGATCCGTCCGCCGTTGAAGACGATCGTCCCGGTATCGGGCGCCAGCACCCCGGAGACGAGATTGAAAAGTGTCGTCTTGCCCGCACCGTTCGGTCCTATCAGGGCCTTGATCGCCCCCTCGGCAACAGAGAAACTGACGTCATTGACCGCGTGGAGTCCGCCGAAGGACCTGTGAAGACCTTTCACCTCGAGCATCGCCATTAAGCCCGGTCCTCCCCCCCACTCCCGGATTTTCCGGCTTCACCTGCGCCGTCTCTCCTGCTTAATAGAGCCCTGATATCGCTGAACAGGTCCCTGCGCAGGAGACCCTCAGGGGTGAAGAGCATGATGATGATCAGGATCGCACCGAAGACCGCATCGTCGTAGGACCCGAAGAAGCCTCTGAGGGAGAGGAAGTTCAGGCCGAGACCCATAATAAGAGCGCCCCAGAGGTTCGCCATGCCCCCGATCGCCACGATCGCCACATACCGCACGGACTTGATGATCGAGGCCTCCGACGGACCGATGCCGCCGTTGTAGTGGGTGAGGAACACCCCCCCGACCGCCGCGAAGACCGCGCTGACAACAAACATGTTCAGCTTGTACCTGCCTGTATTGACACCCATCGCATTGGCAGCATCCTCGGCCCCGTGTATTGCGCGCAGGGCCCTGCCGACACGTGAATGGACAAGGTTCAGAAGGAGCACCATCCCCAGGATCACCAGTCCCCAGGCGATGTAATAATCCATCACGCGCGTCTCGAGCCCCCCGCTGACCTCGATGCCGGGGACGAGCGTGAAGGCCGGCACATCCGAGATGCCGTCGGCCGCCCCGAGCATTTCGGTGCCCAGGACGATCTTGTAGACGATCGTGCCGAAACCGAGGGTCGCCATAGCTAGGTAGTGGCCCTTGAGCTTCAGGACCGGCCCGCCTATGGCATAGGCGACGGCCACGGTCAGGAGGATCGCGGCAATGCACGCGGCCCAGGGATGGATGCAGAGCACCTGGCCGCCATAAAGGTCCCCCCTGCTCACGGCAATGCCGGCCTTCGAGAGGAACGAAACGAGAGCCTTGTCCTTGTACGGCATGAGGTTGAAGGTGGTCAGAAAGGCAGAGGTGTACCCACCGATCGCAAAGAAGCCCGCATGGCCTATCGATATCTGTCCCGCATACCCGATCAGCAGGCAGAGGCCGATGATCACGAGAGAATAATATCCGGACATCGTCAGTTGTGTCAGATACTGATGCGTATCGGTAAACCGGGTGAGACGCTCGACCCCGACGACTGCGGCGATCAGCATGAATACCTGCGCATACTTGTGGCGGAGCATCAGAACTCCTTCAGTCTGGCGGCCTCGCGGTTGCCGAAGAGCCCGCTCGGTCGTACGAAGAGGATGAGGAGGAGAATCGATATCGAGATGACATCCTTGTAGGCGGTCGGCATCACCCAGATGCTGAACGACTCGAGGATGCCGAGGATCAG
>JAKAIE010000080.1 GCA_021814475.1 Nitrospirota bacterium | reverse complement strand
CAAGAAGCATGGATAAATGCGGAATTTGACATGTCGGAGATACTGAATAGAGAATTAGGATGTCGGTGAAAAAGTTGCGGCGAGAAAATCAGTTGAAAAAAGGCTTTCCGCAACAGAAACTAATTAAGATTGCGATGAAAATCAAACTGATCATGGTGCTTACACTCCTGGCGGTGCTCGGCGGGGTCGGAGCCGGCGGTTACTTTGCGATAGCGCGCGGCATGCCGTCGATCGGGGAGTTGAAGACCTTCAACCAGGTCGCGGGCACAAAAATATACGCTGACGACAACACCCTGATCGGCGAACTCAAGCTCGAAAAGGGCATTTTCGTCCCGATCGACAGCATCCCGAAAAACATGATCAACGCCATCGTCTCGGTCGAGGACTCCCGCTTCTGGAAGCATAAGGGGATCGATTATATCGCGGTCGCCAGGGCGATCGTGAAGGATGTGATTCACGTCAGTCTGAAAGAGGGCGGAAGCACTCTCACCCAGCAGCTCGCCAAGGTAGTCTTCCTCGGACCGGAAAAAACGCTCAAACGGAAATTGATGGAGGCGGCGCTCGCATTCAAGATCGAGAAGAACCTGACGAAAAAGGAGATCCTTGAATTGTACCTCAACCGGGTGTATTTCGGGCATGGCGCGTACGGGGTCGAGATGGCATCCAAGGTCTACTTCGGCAAATCGGTCAGGGCCCTCACCCTCGGGGAGGCATCAATGATCGCCGGCCTGGTCAAGGCCCCTTCCACATACTCTCCGTTCAATGACCTGTCCAAGGCGAAGGAGCGGCAGTCGGTCGTCCTCATGAGGATGGAGGAGGAAGGGTACATCAGGCATGCGGACCGCGAATATGCCTATAAACAGCCTCTGTACCTGGCGAGCCTGAAAAAAGGGATCGAGGCAAACGCGTACTTTATTGAGTACATAAGAAAGTACCTTGAAGAGAAATACGGGGAAGAGATGGTCTACAAAGGCGGCTTGAAGGTATACACGACCATGGACCGCGGAATGCAGAGCGCCGCGGTCAACGCGGTGCAGTCGGGCCTCCGCGAGGTCGACAAGCGGAGGGGCTGGCGCGGTCCCACGGACCATAAAGACGGCGTGGATTTTGAAAGAGAACTCCAGGGCAAGGAGCTTGCGACCTCTGTTGTCATTAACCCCGGAGATATCTATTCCGGTGTGGTCCTGAGGGTGGCCGACAGGGAGGCGGTGATCAAGACCCGGGGGGTTCTGGGGAAACTCCCCCTGAAAGAGGCGCTGTGGGCCTCGAAGGTCCTGAACAGCAAGAACGGCAGTGCGAAGGTCATCCAGAATTTTACGCTGACGAAGATATTGAAGCCCGGGGACGTGGTCAAGGTGAGTATCAGGAGCATTCAGAACAGGAATGTGAACCTGGCCCTGGAGCAGGACCCCGAGGTCGAGGGGGCATTGGTCGCCGTCGAACCGTATACCGGATTTATCAGGGCTCTGGTCGGCGGGTACGACGCAGCCAGAAGCGATTTCAACAGGGCTGTGCTTGCAAAGCGTCAGCCCGGGTCGTCGTTCAAGCCGGTGATCTATGCCGCGGCGATGGACCACGGCTTCACGCCCGCAAGTATTATCAATGACGAGCCTGTCACCTATATGGGCGGCCCGAAGGGAGAATGGAGTCCTGAGAACTATGACCATAAGTTCTACGGGCCGACGCGCCTCAGGGAGGCGCTGGCGTATTCGCGGAATGTCGTGACGGTGAAACTGGTCGATGCGATCGGGATCGACAACCTGATAAATTTTTCGAGGGTGGTCGGCTTCCAGGGAGAAATGCCGAGGAACCTGAGCGTAGCGCTGGGCTCCTTTGATATCACCCCGCTGGAAATCGCCATGGTCTATAACGTCTTTGCGAGCGGAGGCATGAAGGTTAAACCGGTTGCGATAAAGTATGTCGCGGATCGGAAGGGCCGCATCCTTGAGACGGTCGACCAGGAGTCTGAGCAGGCGATTAGCCCCCAGACTGCCTTTCTGATCACCTCGATGATGGAGGACGTTGTCAAATACGGCACCGGCTGGAGGGCGAAGTCGCTCGGCGTGCCTGTGGCGGGAAAGACAGGGACGACGAACGATTATAAAGATGCCTGGTTCGTCGGGTATACTTCTAATCTGGTGACGAGCGTCTGGGTGGGGTTCGACAATTCCCACCCCCTGGGGGCGATGGAGACAGGCGCCCGCGCCGCCTCGCCGATATGGGTTTCATTCATGGCGAATGCGATACGCGGTCAGGCTGTGCCGTTTGTGCAGCCTGAAGGGATCGTGACGGAAAAGATCGACCCCAAGACAGGGCTGCTCTCGCGCGATGACTCCGGGCTTCAGGAGTACTTCAGGGAGGGCACGCAGCCGAAGCAGCTCTCACCATCAAAGTCTATCTGGGAGATCAAGGACCCGACCCAGTTCAACTTCGATTAGAGTTGTCCGTAAAGGGACGGGCCACGCTTCAATGATTATCATCCCCTGAAGCGGATGAGAGCACCAGGGAAACTTCCGGCAGGCTTGAGATATTCCGTACTGATACCGGGCTTAAACTGGACGAGAGGCGTGACGATTGGTTACGTCTTGGCCTGTTTAGAGATGTAGACGACGCAGTCTTCGCAGATCCTGCCTGAAGCCGTATTGCAGATCATCCTGTTGAGCTCCCAGCAGGGTTTTGTCTTGTCGATGTATGCGGAGCACTTTCCTTTCCGTTCATCCGCACAGTTCGTGATCTCCCAGCAGGGGGCGTAGTCGAGCAGTTTTTTTATGCCTTCGATGCTTATCTTCTGGTGGTGGATCAGCTCGCGCAGGCAGCGGAGCCACTTGATGTCGTTCTCGGAATAAAACCGGTTCTTGTTCCTCCTCGCCGGTTTGATCAGTCCGTGTTTCTCATAGAGCCGCAGCGTCTGGTCCGTGGTGCCGATGAGCTCGGCCACGATGCCGATCGGATAGAGGGGCATGTCCTGTTTTTCGGCGTCGCTGATATCTTTTCTCATTTTTGATGCTGCCATTGCCGTTTTGAATATACCATTTCCTTATGTTGCTAATTGTAATTATTAATACATTATCAAATTAAAAAATGCAAGTATATTGTTTTTTAATTTGACAATTTCACGCTGTGTTATGTAATATTTGAAACGATTTTACCGGAGGAGGTTTCACGATGCATGAAGAGAAGCTGATAATGGATATATTTTTCAGTGAGAAGGTGATGCCGCATTTCGTCTCGTTTTCCCTGCTGACTTCGGTGATCCTGATCATCGTTGCGCTGCTGGTGAGGAGTTCGCTCTCCCTTATCCCGAAGGGCATCCAGAACTTCATGGAGACGGTGCTCGATGCGATCATGAACCTCTGTGAGGATAATATCGGTCACCACTGGGCAGAGGCCTTCTTTCCCCTGATCGCGACGGTCGCGCTCTTCATCACGGTCAGTAACTTCATGGGGCTCATCCCCGGGTTCATGGCCCCGACCGGAAACATCAATACGAATGCCGCGATGGCCCTGCCGATCTTCTTCGCAACGCACATCTACGGCATAAGGGTGCACGGGTTTTCATATCTCAACCATTTTCTAGGTCCGATCCGGAATATCTATGCCCTGCCGCTGATGATCCTGATGTTCGTCATTGAGTTCATCGGTCACCTTGTGCGGCCGGTTACCCTGACTGTCAGGCTTTTTGGAAACATGGTCGCGAAGCACTACCTGCTCGGAGTGCTTCTAATGCTGGCCCCGATCGTCCTGCCGGTTTCGATCCTGATCCTGGGCGTGCTGGTCAGTGTGATCCAGGCATTTGTCTTTACCCTGCTGACGACGTTGTATCTCGCTGGTGCCGTTGAAGAGGCACATTAATTCAAAGTTGTTGAGAAAGGAGGAAGTGGCATGAAGAAAATTATTGCATCCATCCTGCTGGTACTGGCTCTGGTTGCCCTGATGGCCCCCGTGGTTTTCGCTGAGGAGAATGCTGCAGCTGCTGTCGCATCTCCCGCAGATGCGAAGCTGAAGTATTACGGTGTTGCAGCCCTTGCATGCGGTCTCGCGATCGGCATCGCAGCTCTGGGCACCGGTATTGGCCAGGGCCTCGGCCTGAAGGGAGCAACTGAGGGCATCGCAAGGAACCCCGGCGCATCAGGCAAGATCACCACGACCCTGATCATCGGTCTCGCCATGATCGAGTCTCTCGCGATCTATGCGCTCGTCGTTGCGCTGATCCTGCTCTTCGTGAATCCGTTCAAGATATAGTCTTTACGGATTTATCGGCAATAAAAAAGGCTGCGGTAACGCAGCCTTTTTTATTGCCCCGAAGTAAAGCAGATGCTGTTGGATTAGGGCTGAAGCGCCGGGATACCAGTCCTGATCAGCGCTGCAGACGCTCGTACATCCTGGCGTTTTCGATGGCGATGCCGCCCTGTTCAGCGAGGGCGACGGCAATATCGATCTCGTCCTGGCTGAAACTCCGGTAGGTGTCGGTCAGGAGCCGCATTATCCCGATGATCCTCTGCCTTACCACGATCGGGATAACGAGAATACTCTTGATCCCCTCCTCTCTCGCCTCGTCCCTGTATGCGACGCGGGGATCGGTCGTGGCATCGAAGATCGCCACCGGGTTCCCGTCGAGCGCGATCGCTATGCTGTCCTCGGCCTCGACCGGGCCCCTGGCGAGATATTTTTCGCTCAGGCCGTACGAGGCGGCAAGCACCAGTTTTTCTCCCGTGTCGTCGAGCAGCCGGATGGTGGCGGCCTTCGTCGCCATGATTTCGGGGATCTTCCTGACGATCGTGTTCAGCACCTCTTGACTATCGAGAGCGGATATGATGACCTTCGAGACCTCCTGGATCGCCTGGAGGTACCGCACCTCCCTGTACTGTTTCTCGTACATCCTGGCGTTTTCGATTGCGGTACCGCACTGCTTCGCAAGGGATGCCGCAAAACTGATCTCCTCGCTGCTGAAGTTCCTGGTCCATCCCGAAAGGAGCCGGAGCACCCCGATCACCCTGCCCCTCGCCATGACCGGCAGCGTCAGCATGCTCTTTATCCCCTCTTCTTCAGCCTCTTTTTTATACCTGATCCGCGGGTCGCTTGCCGCGTCGTTGATCGCCACAGGCGTCTCCTTCAGCGCGTCCCTGATATTCTCCTCGGTGTCGACCGGTCCCTTGTTCAGGTATTTGGCGCTCAGGCCATGGGCAGCGACGAGCCTCAGCTCCTTTCCCGTGTCGTCGAGCAGCCGGATGGTGGCGCCCTTCAGGTTCAGGACCTCGGGGATCTTCCTGACTATCATATCGAGTACTTCCTTGACGTTCAGCGTCGAGCTGACCGCGTCGGTCACCTCCTGGAAGACGTTCAGGTATTCGCGCTCACGGGACACGCTCTTTTCGAAGGCCCGGGCGTTCGTGATCGCGATCGCCGCCTGCTCGGCGATCGCGGCGACGAATTTCAGGTCTTCGTCGGAGTACGAGACCGGCTCCGCAGTATACATCCTCAGCACTCCGATCACCTCTTCCCTCAGACGCAGCGGTATTGAAAGGATGCTCCGTATGCCCTCTCTTTCTGCCTCTGCGCGATAGCGGGCATTTCTGTCGGCGGTGATATCGTATATCGAGACCGGTTTGCCGGCCAGCGCGTCGTCAATACTCGCGTCGTACTCGACCGGTCCCTTGTCCGCATACCCCCTGCTCAGACCATGATACGCGGCCAGTTCGAGCTGGTTCGTCTCCTTGTTCAGGAGTCTCAGGAGGCTTGCCTTTACGTTCATTACCTTGACGACATTCGTCACGATCAGCTTCAGCACCTCCTCGAGAGAGAGGCTCGTGCTGATCGCCTTGCAGATCCCCTGGTAGCTTTCGAGATAGATCTTCTTGGAGAAGATCTTCTCGGCGCAGGCGGGGCACATCGAGTGGGTGAAGTCGCCGAACCCCTCCTCGCTGAGGAAGCTCTCCAGCTGCAGCCACTCGTCCTTGTCGTCGCGGATCTTCTTGCACCAGCCGCAGATAGGGATCAGCCGTTCGATCTTCTCATGACGTATCTGGAAATGCCGGAGCCCTTTGAAGTCGCGGGTATTCCTGAAGACGATGATGATGCCCCCGGGTTTTCCGTCTGCGGCGAACCCGGAGATGTGTTCTTCGACGAGAACCTTCGAGCCATCTTTTGTCGTCAGGAAAAGATTTCTCCTTATGTGGTTCCCCTCCGGTATGACGGACGAAAGCGGGCAGTCAGAATCGCAGATTGCATGGCCCTTCTCATCCTCGTGCTTCAGGAGTCTGTTGTAGCAGTTCTGCCCGGTCATCTCGGCCGGGGTGAACCCGGTGATCGCTTCAGCCCCCCTGTTCCAGAACTCTATCGTCCGGCCGGCGCTTATAATATATACGCCGTCGGGGATGCTGTTGAGTATCTGGAGATAATATTTCGATTTTTTGTCGAACATCCGTTTCCCTGTATGATCAGTTGAATATATTTTCGATCCAAAACTATTATAATGAAAGACTGACTCTTAATAAAGGCTCTCGGGAATGGATGCGGATCTTTATCTACGGTTAAAGGAAAAGGCTCTGGCTGCGGCATGCCGGATAGGCAACCCCTCGTTCTACGAGAGGCATGACAGGGAACTGCGCATCTCGAATTCCTTTTTCGAGTCCAGCCCGATCATATCCAGGTGCCTGCGGTATCTCGACGAATCTAAGTTGCATCCCGCGCACGGAATCCTTCACTGCGAAAAGGTGGCGAGGGAGGCCGGGGCGATCCTCCAGGCCGAATTCCGGGAGCGGGGCCTTGAAGGGAGCGACAGGGACGACCTGATGCTCTGTGCGCAGATAGCCGGCCTGTTCCATGATATCAGGAGAAGCGAGGAGAACCATCCGCTACTTGGAAGCAGGGAGACGGAACGGATCCTGCGGGACTTTACTATCGCCGACCGGTACAAGAGGTATATTGTTGCCGCTATTCTGAACCACGAGGCCTTCAGGGAGGTCCTCGACTCTGAGGACGAACCGGCGAGACTGGTGAGCGATTCCCTGTACGATGCGGACAAGTTCAGGTGGGGGCCGGACAATTTTACCGTGACGCTCTGGCTGATTACGGAATCCTTCAGGATACCGCTCAGGACGCTCTGCGAGAATTATGAGGAGAAGATTGAGGGCATACTCAGGATCAGGGATACGTTCAGGACGGAGACGGGCAAGAGGTATGGGCCTGAATTCATCGAGATGGGGATCGAGATCGGGCACGAAATATACAGGGACATGTGTGACATGACGGAGTTGAAATAAATGCGGCTTATTACGGACCTGAAAGATTTGCAGCAGCAGCGGTACGACCGCAGCATCCTCACGCTCGGGAATTTCGATGGCCTCCACCGGGGGCATCAGGAGCTGATCAACATGGTGATCACGAGGGCAAGGGAGACCGGGGCGGTCAGCATGGTCGTCACCTTCCGGCCCCATCCGCTCAAGATCCTCTGTCCCGAAAAGTGTCCCCCGCTGATCAGCATCTACGAGGAGAAGATAAAACTTATCGGGGACCTTGGGATCGACGTCCTGGTCAAGATCCCCTTTACCCTGGAGTTCGCCGGGATGGCCCCCGAGGCGTTTGTCCGGGATGTCCTCTGCCACATGCTCGGGGCCAGGGAGATCTTTGTCGGCGCAAACTACCGCTTTGGCAGGGAGAGGAAGGGGACCGTCCAGACACTCAGTGACCTCGGCAGGGAATGCGGCTTCATCGTCAGGGAGGTCGAGCAGATCTCCTTCGGCGGCGAGGTGATCAGCAGCACCAAGATCAGGCAGTTGCTGAAAGACGGCGAGGTGGGTCATGCGGCTCGCCTGCTCGGCAGGGATTATGCCATCACCGGCGTGGTCGTCAGGGGAGACGGTCGGGGCAGGACTCTCGGGTTTCCCACCGCGAATATCGCGCCGAAGCATGCCATCATCCCCTCCCATGGAGTTTACGCGGTCAGGCTGTATGTGCGGGAGATGTTCTACGACGGGATTGCGAATATCGGCGTGAGGCCGACCTTCGACAAGCAGATCCTTTCGATTGAGGCTAACCTATTCGACTTCAACGAGGACATCTACGGGGAAGAGATCTCCGTATATTTCCTCGAAAAGATCAGGGACGAGAAGAAATTCGGCAGCGTCGATGAACTGGTATCCCAGATACGGCAGGACGTGGAGGCGGCCCGCAGAAGCCACGGTGCCAGGGAGTAGACCCCGGTGGTGGGCGCAAAGGCCGCATAGCCCCAGTGCACGGTGATCTGCCGCAGGTATCAGCCCGCAGTTTGAGAATCAGGGGAATATAATAGAGCCATACGGAAAGGGAAATTCCTGCTGACCGCTCCCGGTTCTGTTGCCGCCGGTGTCTTACGCCAACTGTTCCCGCGTATGGCTCCAGGATATGAGTGCGATACCCGGCTCCGGGAAGAGAAGAGCATTTTTTAAATGTGGGTGCTTCGGCGGTTGCTTAAGGCTTCCTCCCGCAAGAGGCATGCGCACCGCAACCGGCTCCCGCTCCCTGGCCAACTGGGTGATCCTCTTTCTTTACCGGATCCAGAGCACCGCAGCCTGTTGTATCTCTCACCTTTATTGTACCTCGCCGTGGCCGGGAGGTCAAGGATTATCTATGGGTCTGCAAGCTGTAACTTATTGAATTTATGTGTTTATTTGTAAGTTGTTACAGGACCGTCCACTGCTGGGGGAGAAAGAGCCTTTCATATGTCATCAAGGCGAAACTGTCGGTCATGCCTGCTATGAAGTCGCATGCCATCCGGTTGCGGTTCATCTTCTTCTCAGAGGGGATATCCCCGAAGACCTCCTCTATGTGCTCCAGATAATACTCATACAGGTCCTTCAGGATCTTCCGCGCCTTTTTGAACTCCCTCAGGATCATCGGGCTTTCGTATACGCCTTCGTAAAGGAAATCCCTGAGGCTATAGGTCGCCTCGGAGAGCTGATCGCTCATACGCAGTTCCGCAAGGTCTGTTCTGAGCGTGCTGTAGATGAGGTCCTTCACCATGGTGTTGATTCTCCTGGCATGTGTGTCTCCAAGCCGCTTCGAGAGCGTCTTCGGTATGTCCGATTCCCGTATCACACCTGCACGGATGGCGTCATCGAGGTCATGGTTCACATAGGCGATGAGGTCAGAGACGCGGACCACCTGTCCTTCGAGGGTCTCGGCGCGCTCGGCGCTCTTTTCAGGGATGATCAGCCCCTTGCCTTTTGAGTGCCGGACTATCCCGTTTCTGACTTCGTAGGTGAGGTTGAGGCCCCTGCCGTTTCTTTCGAGGAAATCGACGACACGAAGGCTCTGTTTGTAATGGTCGAACCCGCCGGGATGTATCTCCCTCAGGATAGTCTCTCCCGCATGGCCGAAAGGTGTATGACCTAGGTCGTGGCCGAGGGCGATCGCCTCGGTGAGATCCTCGTTCAGTCTGAGCGCCCGCGCGATAGTGCGCGCTATCTGGGCTACTTCCAGTACATGTGTGAGACGTGTACGGTAATGGTCTCCCCGGGGCGCCAGGAAGACCTGGGTCTTGTGCTTCAGTCTCCTGAACGCCTTGGCGTGGATGATCCGATCCCGGTCCCGCTGAAAGGCGGTGCGTATCTCGCCTTCTTCCTCAGAAACCGTCCGTCCCCGGCTCATGGCGCTCTGGCAGGCCCGGGGATGGAGATAGCTGCGCTCTATCTCCTCGGTCTGCTCCCGTATCGTCACCGGCATGCTGTCGTTCCCCTGTCCCGGTGTGGCCTGAACCGCGGGATGCTTTTTTTATGCAGGGGGCGGGAGGACATACAGGACTTTAACGGGGCAGGCTACTGACTGGCCTGCTGCATCCCTTTGAGGGCCTTTTCATTTTTCGGATCGATTGCGAGCGCCCTGTCAAAGCACCCTGCCGCGCGTTTTTTCATCCCCGCCTTGAGATAAATCAGTCCGAGATTGGCCCGAAAGTCGACATTGAGCGGCTCCAGCGAGATGGCGGTCAGCAGCGCCTCCTCTGCATCTTTCAGTCTTCCCGGGATCTTCGACAGCGCCAGGGACAGGTAGTTCCAGTAGATGCCGCCTTCGGGTGTGATCTTGGCCGCCCACCTGAAGTCGTCGGCCGCGCCCCAGTAATTGCCGCGCTTGAACTCTTCGATGCCTCTCCTCAGGAGGTCCTCGGCCTTGGCCGGCGTTTCTTCGGCCTCAGTCCCGGCGGCGGCAGGCTTCTTTCCGGTCACGGCCCGGGATCTGAAATATGCGGCGCGGTTCCTGTCGTCCTTCAACAGGGTGTATGCCTTGGTGATGGCGTCGAACACGGCTGTCAGTTTTGCCTTCACGGAATCGTCGCGGACCGTAAAATAGCGGTCAGGGTGAAACTCCTTCGCCAGACGGTAGTAATTCCTCTTGACGTCTTCGCCGTCCGAATCCTCATCTATTTCGAGCAGGTCCGGGGGGCTGAGCGAATCGATCTGCCCGTAGACCGTCTCGATCTTTTTCATGAGGACCTCGTCTTCATCCGGGTGGGGCTGGAGGATATCGTCCAGGGACATATGCATCTCCGGTTCCTCAGTCTCCATTTCACCTTCCCCTTTGGCGGACGCCGGAGCGGGTTCGACGATTCCCAGCGACCAGAGCACGTAAAGGATCTTGAGCGCCTCGAAGGACCCCATCCAGGAGCTCTCGATCACTTCTTTTATCGTCTTCGTGCCGTCGATCAGAGAGAGGATCTTTTTGTCCTGGCTGCTCAGTTCGATGTCCTGGAACAGGCTCAGGGGGTCGCTGCTCAACCTGAGGACGGATGAGGTGTCCGGCATCTCGTTCCTGATCCTCGTCCAGTTGTCGATCCGCTTCACCGCCTCGTAGATCAGATTGCCCATGCTCATCTTGAGCGTGATCACCTCCTGCGGCGGGATGTCGCCCTCGTCGAACACATACGACGCATCCTCGGCAAGAAACATGCTTTGAATGATCTCCTTGACCTGATACTTGACGCCCCAGAAGAGGTCCTTCGGGGTGAGGTAGCCGAGTTCGACCAGGATTGCCCCCTGGCGTTTGCCTGAGCTCTTGAGTACTTCGACAGATCTGTCATACTGTTCGACGGATATCTTGCCCGCCTTCAGAAGCATTTCACCGAGGCGGTCGTCCTCATAGGTGGATGAGGCGAAGACGACGTCGCCAAAATGCACATACATCTTCTTCGTCCATTGTGGCGTCACCAGGGAGAGGGTGCCGGTCTTTCTCTTCCTGTTCAGGAACACAAGGATCCTGACCAGGCTTGTTTCTGTAATGTTACCTTTGAGGGGTAGTTCCATTGTTCTGTTCTCCTGCCCTGTTCTTTATCTTCTGTAGATCTTCTTCGAGTGACGTCTTCTCCTGCCTGAGGACCTGGATCTGCATGCTTGTCTGATTCAACTCCTCCGACTGTCTGCCGATGGTATCCCGCAGGACGAAGATATAATATCCTTCAACAATGACCACCGCCAGAAGAGTGAAGGCGAGCGTTACCCACAGGAGCGCCCGCATCCCTGGCCGGTTAGCAAACATGACGTTTCATCCCCTCGCGGCCTCCCCGCTCTATGAATATCTCGCGACAGTAAAACGGTATATCTCCCTCGGCTCATCGGGGAGTATACCGGCCTTCACTGCTGTGATTCTGACCTGGTCCTCGACCGTGTCAACGCCGTCGAGATCCGGGAGGAGGAGTCCTCTCCTGCCTCCGCTGACCAGGATAATCCCATACTTCCGGGGATCAAGCCCGGCCATATCATGCACCCTTTCCGGCGTAGAAAGGACATCAACGGAATATTCAAGCCCGGTTAGTTCGTCGGGACGAACAGGAGTGAACCTCGGGTCGCGGGTTGCGGCCGATATGGCGTTGGTGATGGTTTCGAGCACGATATTGGCGGTGCAGGGGGAAAAGGTCCCGATGCACCCCCTCAGTTCGCCCCCCTTTTTCAGGCAGACGAAGACACCCGCTTTTTCAAGAAAGGCCCCCGGGATATCGTCGGGGGGTGGGATCGTCCCTCCGCTCGTAACGTATCTCTCGACCGCCTGGCGGGCGATCCCGGCAAGGTAGTGCATTATTTCCCCCTGTACAGCGAATACTCGGCTATCGTCAGGAGGGCCTCTCTGGCGGCGGAATCAGGGAAGAGGGACAGATGCCCCCGTGCCTCCGTGACAAGGGCTGAAGCCTTTTCGAATGACGCCTCGATCGAGCGGTATTTTCTGAGGAGGGTCAGGATCCTTACGATCCCTCCTTCAGAGAAATCTTCTCCGATGATTCCCCTGATCTCGCCGACCTCCGCCCTGTCGGCGGACTGAAGCAACTGCAGGAGCGGGAGGGTTATCTTGCCTTCGGCAAGGTCCTTGCCGAGTTTCTTGCCGAGTTCTCCTTCATCGGCCATATAGTCGAGGATGTCGTCCGCCATCTGGAAGACGATGCCGGTCTTCATCCCGAAGCTGCCGAGGGCGTCCTCCCTCTCCCGGGGCAGGCCGCCCAGGATCGCGCCGCTTCTGCAGGCTGCCGCGATGAGGGCGCCGGTCTTGGCCGAGATGATCTCCATGTATTCAGCCTCGGTGATATCGATATCGCCGATCCGGTTCAACTGCAGCAGTTCCCCTTCGGTCATTCTCGTCGTTGCCTCTGAAAGGGTCTCCATGATCCTCTGGTTTTTCAGCATCACCGCTGCGCGGAGGGCGTTCGAATACAGGAAATCTCCGACAAGGACGACGATCTGGTTGCCCCATACCGAGTTGGCGGTCGGCTTGCCCCGCCGTACGTCGGCGGTGTCGACGACGTCGTCGTGCAGCAGCGAGGCGGTATGGATCGATTCTATGATCCCCGCGATCTCGATGTCTGTGTTGCCGTGATAGCCGGCAAGCTCTGCGCTCAGGATATGGAAGAGCGGCCGTAGCCTCTTGCCCCCGCTCGAAATGATATGGTTGCCGATCAGCGGAATGATCGACGCCCTGTTGCTGAAGAGGTCCCGCATCTGCTGTTCGACGAGCCGCAGCCTCGGTTCATGGAGGTCGAAGACCTGCTGGAGTTCCCTCTTGCGTTCGGTCGGGGGTGACTGCTTCATGGTCGCGACCCGATCCCGAACATTGAATGACCCGTTGCCTTGGACTTAATCACGGTCTGATCTCCATCCTGAACCGGGCAGGGTCAGCAGCCGGATCCGCCAGCATCTTCAGGTCCGAGGGTCTGAAGATGCCCTTTTCGGTGATGATCGCGGTCACATACTTTGCCGGGGTGACGTCGAAGGCCAGGTTCCTTACCTTCACCCCTTCAGGCGCGATCCGGCAGGTCCCGAATATATGAGTCACCTCTTCGGGGCTCCGCTCCTCGATCGGGATAAGGTCTCCTGAGGCGATGGTAAAGTCGATGCTGCTGAGCGGGGCGGCCACATAGAAGGGGATGCCGTGCTCTTTGCAGAGGACAGCGACAGAATAGGTGCCGATCTTGTTGGCAACATCGCCGTTGAGCACGGTGCGGTCGGTGCCGACGATGGCGAGATCGATCTCGCCTTTCTGCATGATCGCCCCGGCCATGTTGTCCGTGATGAGGGTGACGGGGATGCCGTCTTCCATCAGTTCCCATGCGGTCAGCCTCGCGCCCTGAAGAACTGGCCGGGTCTCGTCGGAGAAGACGTCTATCCGCTTGCCCTGCTCCTTTGCCACCCTCATAGGGGCGGTGGCTGTGCCGTATCCTCCGGTTGCCAGAGACCCTGCGTTGCAGTGGGTGAGGATCGTGTCTCCGT